>JAQGOY010000042.1 GCA_028293375.1 Verrucomicrobiales bacterium
TTACGACCGAACTCTCCCCCCCAAATAACGACGGTAGAATCCAACAGACCGCGTTGTTTCAAATCCGTGATAAAGGCAGCCATTGGCTTATCAATTTCGGCAGCGGACTTGGTTAAACGAGCCTGAAGGTCATTGTGGTGATCCCATCCCCCAGCCCAAACCTGGACAAATCGAACGCCGCGCTCGATCAAGCGCCGGGCGAGTAATAATTGGCGGCCCTGGCTCGAAGTGCCGTAAAGATCCTTGATGCTTTGTGGTTCTTTCGAGAGATCGAAAGCATCGGTGGCAGCAGACTGCATTTTAAAGGCAATTTCAGCGGCTTCAATTTTGGCTTCCAGTAGAGGGTTATGCTGCATTTGATCGCTCTGGCGACGATTGAGGTCCTGAACCAGATCCAGTTGACGGCGTTGTTCCCCATCCGACGAAAAGGGGCTGCGAATGTTTTGAATCATCTCGACTACAGAAGTGCCCTGAGTATTGATGGAGGTGCCCTGAAAAACCCCCGGAAGGAATGCAGACTGCCAATTCTGAGTCCCGCCTGGAGGCATGCCGCCATTGGGTCGAAGAGAAATAAACCCGGGCATGTTTTGATTTTCGGTACCCAAGCCGTAAACAGCCCAGGAACCGAGAGAAGGACGCGAAAAACGGGCAGTGCCCGTGTTCAGCATGACGGTGCCTGGTTCGTGGGCCGGGATATCCGTATACATGGAACGAATGATGGCCAGATCATCCACGTGCTCACCGAGAGCGGAGAAAACTTCGCTGACCTCGATGCCGGATTTGCCTCGCTTAGTGAACTTGAAGGGAGAGGCCATTCCAAGGCCGTTCATGCCAGGCAAGGTTTTGCCGTTGTATTGGATGAGAGAGGGTTTGGGATCCCAGGTATCGACCTGAGAAGGAGCGCCCTGGGCAAAGATGTGGACGACGTGTTTGGCTTTAGCCGGAAAATGAGGCTTCTTTGGGAGGAGAGGATTGGAACTGATGGCGGTTTCTGCCAGAGCATCGTCGGCGAAGAGACTGGCCATGCCGAGTACCCCCATCCCGAGGCCAAGCTGCGAGATAAACTGGCGTCGCGAAGCTAAAGGATATTTAAAACCGTTCCGGGAGTCTTCTGGGCAAAAATACATACAAATCCTTTTAGTTGAGTCTGTTATCCAGTAGGACGGGGATTGAGTGAAATCGGTTACAGAGTATAGGATAAAGGTGGAGTAATGATAGGCACAAGGAGAGCGGTGGATTTCATGGCTATCATTAATACCACAGATGCCTGTTGGGGAAAAGTCAGAATTCGAGGCGGAATACCTCTTAAAAAAATTCGACAGTTGTGGTGATGTTGTTCATTGTTTCGGCTCATTGCTCTATGAGAAACCTGATTATTGGTATTGATAGCGGAACACAATCGACCAAAGCCCTGGTGATCGATTCAAAAAACGGCAAGGTCCTTGGCACCGGAACGCAAAAGTACGACTTGATTCCGAACCTGCCTGCGGGGGCAAAAGAGCAGAATCCCGAGACGTGGAAGGATGCCACGAAAAAGGCAATTCGAACGGCCTTAAAAGAAGCCAAAGCGAGCAAAGGAGAGGTGGTCGCCATCGGTGTGAGCGGCCAGCAACACGGATTTGTGCCACTGGACGAACAGGGAAAAGTGATTCGACCGGCGAAACTTTGGTGCGATACAAGCACGGAGGCGGAATGCCGGGAAATCACGGAAAAACTGGGAGGACTCAAGAATGCGGTCAAACAAACTGGAAATGCGATTCTTCCCGGATTCACAGCGCCAAAAATACTCTGGCTAAAAAACCATGAGCCGGAAAATTTCAAAAAACTGCACACGGTGCTTCTTCCTCATGATTACCTGAACTATTGGCTGAGCGGAAACAAAGTGATGGAGTATGGCGATGCCAGCGGAACAGCCTTAATGGATGTCAAAAAACGCACCTGGTCGAAAGCAGTTTTGAGCGCAATAGATGGAGACCTTGAATCGAAACTTCCGCCGTTAAATTCGAGCGACAAGGCAGCTGGCAAGCTGACCGAGGCGACTGCACGTGAATTGGGACTGCAAGCCGGAGCGACAATCAGCGCAGGTGGCGGTGACAACATGATGGGAGCGATAGGCACGGGGAATACCAAGCCGGGGGTGATTACTGCGAGCTTCGGAACAAGCGGAACAATTTATGCGTGCGCCGGCAAACCCGTGGTGGATCCGAACGGCGAAATAGCTGCATTTTGCGATTCCACAAATCGCTGGTTACCGCTGCTCTGCACAATGAACGTGACGGTGGCAACCGAATTAGTGCGCGAGGATTTCGGATGGACCCACGAACAATACGCAAAAGAGGCTGCGAAAATCGAGGCAGGTTCCAATGGCTTGCTTTTGCTGCCTTATCTGGAAGGAGAACGAACTCCGAACGTGCCAGCAGGAACGGGCGTCTATTTTGGGGTGAACACAAGGACATTCAAAGCCGGACATTTTGCCAGGGCAACCATGGAAGGTGTAACGATGGGGATGAATTACGGGCTTAAAAGACTCAAGACGCTTGGGGTAAATCCAGCGCAGATTCGAGCAACTGGGGGCGGAGCCAAATCCAAGGTATGGCGACAAATCATGGCGGATGTCTTTAACGCGCAGGTGGTGACTATCACGGTGAGCGAAGGAGCGGCCTATGGAGCGGCGTTGCAGGCGCTTTGGTGCTGGAGAAAAGAAAAAGGAGAAAACGTGAGCATCGAATCAATTACAGACGAATTTGTAGATTTGAACACCAGGGAAACCGCGGAGCCGATAGCGGCAAACGTGGCTCGTTACGAAGAATTGCAGGGATTGCAGGATGACTTAAGCAAATCGCTGCGACCCTCCTTTGAAAAACATCGGAAGTTCGTTTTGGGATCCAAAAAGTAAGATAGGCAGTGGTTGAAAACCGAGATGATGTTAAAGATAAAGAGATGAGTTTTGTAAAAGAATTTGAAGAGCTCGACCTTGCCGGTTTACTGAGCATATCCACGCAGGCAACGGCAGAACAGGTGCGGACGGCGACTGCCAAACGGGGGCTTACACTGGAGGATTTCGCTGTGCTGATATCTCCTGCCGGAAGTGGAGAATTGG
>JAQGOY010000050.1 GCA_028293375.1 Verrucomicrobiales bacterium
GTCATACCCCGGCCGCGTGTAAACAAAGCAGTGGCGAAGGTCATTACTGGATTTTGAGAAATACTTAAGCTCGCGGAGCTGGCCGTGCGGAACATTTTTAATAGCGTAGACATCCTGGTCCCCTGCCGGAATTTCGACCGCGCTGCCCCATCGGCTGGACCCGTAAAAATAGTGGCTGTTCGGATCGGGAACGTCGGCGCCGTCAATGTTGATGGTATAATAATGAAATCCCACATCGAGAGGCCGGGTATATCCGGTCCATGAACCGTCTTCGCCCTTTGTGAAGTCGCTACTGCCCTTAAAACTGACTCCCACGCTTTGGGCCTTCGGAGCCATAATTCGAAATTTCACGCGGCCTTCCGAGTTTACCTGTGGGTATTGTTTGCCCGCCTGGTTGGAAGGAGCAGGCTTCCAGTCTTCGACCGGTGCAATGGTTTGTGCCAGGCAAAGATGGCTCGTGGAGATGGCAAGGACCAAAAGCATTAGGCATGTAGTTTTCATCATGTAATAGGCAGAGTTATTTAAGTTTTTAGTAATACGTATCAAATAGTTTCATTCAGCCGAGCCTGGCCAACCGAGCCGCATTTTTCAAAAGGTAAAACCTGGAAGTTTTACGATTTGACCGCCCTTTAATGCCGATTCGTGGGCGCAGAGGCCGGTGCAGGTCCAGTTGGCAGATTGCTTCGCGTTTGGAAACGGTGCGCGATCTTCTGCCAGCGCGTTGGCGAATTCATTCGCGAGATGAGGGTGACTACCGCCATGACCGCTGCCCTGAGTAAAACTCAGATGGGTCTTCTTGCTGCCATCGTAAACCCCCTTTGTGGTGTATTTGGCGATGCCCCGTGGCAACCGCTTGGCGAAATCCGGACACTTGATTGCTTTGGGAATCCTAGCCTCTGGCAACTTGGCCGTGTGGAGGATTAATGGTTGGTGCTCTACCAATGGCCATTCGACGGACGCCTTGGAACCGTAGACATCGATACTCTCTCGATATTGCCGAGCCGTGTCGAAAAGCGAACGGATAATACGGGCACTGACGTCGGAGCCTGCATACTTGATGTGGGCTGTTTCTACGGCGAACGGGGATGCGTAACACTTGATCAGTTCCTTGCGCACCGTTCCGGAACCGAAACAAGAGACATATTCCGCCGGTTTGCCGATCAAACCTGAAACGGGACCCACACAATGGGTGGCATACCACATTGGCGGGAGGCCCGGCCAATAGTTTGGCCAACCGTCCATGTCTTGTTGGTGGCTGGCTTGAACAAACTGAAGTTTGCCAAGTTTACCATCATCGAGCATGCCTTTCATGAAAAGGTATTCCCGGGCATACACGACGGTTTCCATCATCATGTATTTCAGGCCGGTTTTCTTAACCAGATCGACTATGGTTTTGCAGTCGGCGATACTGGTGGCCATGGGAACGGTGCAGGCCACATGCTTGCCAGCCTTGAGCGCGGCGATGGACATCCAGGCGTGATCAGGAATCGGGGAATTAATGTGAACAGCATGAACCTGCGGGTCCAGAAGGAGATCTTTGAACTCCTGGTAGCGAACCTTGACGTCAAAGTAATCGCCCACAGCGTTGAGTTTTACTTCGTTGCGCTGACAAATTGCGTAGCAGTTTGTGTGAGGGTGGTTTTGCCAAAGGGGTATAAACTCCGCCCCAAAACCAAGGCCAACAACGGCTACATTAAACTCTTTATTTTTCATATTTTCACCTTTACTCGTAGCCGCGCAGAGGCCTGTCCAAAGGATTCATGTTCAAGAAGGCCGAATAGAGCTGCGAATCTTGACGAGGATGGATGGAACTGCCAGTTTTAGTGAATCTCATGATTCCAGGATAACCCTCTCGCGTGCGTTTCTGCGAGGTGTCCTGTGAAGGCGACTCCATGAGACAATTATGGTTTCGCCCAAAAAACAGAAAGATTTTCTCCAACGGATTAGCGCGAGCACTCCGTTTTACAAGGCTTTCGATCACCTTCCTGGGATTTCGTTTTTCGCCAAGAACAGTCGTTTTGAACTTGTCTGCGCCAATTCCGCGTTTCTGGAGCGACTCGGGTTTAAAACGGAAGCAGAGGTCATCGGCAAGACGGACTACGATTTGTTTCCAAAATCGCTTGCTGACAATTTTCGATCGGACGATGCCTGGGTAATGACGCACTGCCAGCCGCGGCTGCACATATTGGAACTTTTTATCAATCCTGACGGGCTGCCTGACTGGTATCTCACCAACAAACTCCCAGTCCTGGATCGTAAGGGGAAAGTAATGGGTATCATGGGAACCACGCAAAATTATGAATCCGACAAACGGATCATTCAACCGTATCTTCGACTCGAGCCGGCGATTGATTTTATTCGCAAGAGTTTTCGGGAGAAGATCTCGGTAAAAGAGGTGGCAGCCACCGTTCATCTTTCGGTTCGACAATTGGATCGACGTTTCCGCGAAGTTCTTAAAATGAGCCCGCAGGAGTTTATTACCAAGCTTCGTATGAAAACCGCCTGTGAGCTGCTTAGCCAGGGTCGCGAAAGCATCCTTGATATTGCTGTTAACCTTGGCTTTTACGATCAAAGTTCCTTCACCATGCAATTCCGCAATCACTTCGGAGTCGCTCCGCTCCAATATCGCAAGCAGCATCAATAAGCGTAAGCCCGGAAAGCAGGTCGATACCGCTTCGTTTAAGCCGGGCGCGCAACCAGGAATTGGCGCTTTCTTCGATTTTTGAATCAATTTCAATTCGTCGATATTCAAGGCAAGCGTCACAACTCGTGGGTAACGCAACCGGAAAAGCCGGGCTTGAGGGTTCCCAAGACTACCTGATGGACCGACCAGGAGCTTGTGGATTTGCGCCCACTTTTATGATAACTTGGACATCCGGCAAATCGCGTTGAGCCGCATAATTCACAGTCATCAATTTGAAGACGAAGTAAAACTGGTCAGATGTCTGGCAAACCATCAATGCCGGCACTGACGAGTTTTCGGCCATCTCAGGATGTCGGCGCTGAGTTCTCCAAAGCAACCCGTTACGCTGGTTTCCAACTCGTGAAAGCCTGACGGAAGGAATTGATATTCAAGAAAACTTTTCCAAAAAGCCAATGATGCATTTCGGGAGATTTGTCACTCGATTGAATTCCATGAACTTTTGGAGCGATGATCTGGATGATGGAGTTGGTGGCCTCCGAACGAAATGGTGAATCCCACATTTAGAAATGCAAAGTGCGGTTGATTCGAAGCAAATGCCCAAAGAACTCGCTGAGTTTAGTGGCCGCGTAAGGTGCAAATTGATATACTCACAAATGTCATGCAACACGTTCTGATTATCCATGAAGTCGCGGATTACCCAGCCTGGAAAAAAGTTTTTGATGGCGCTGCGGGAATTCGAAAGGAAGCGGGTGAGCGTTCGTATCAAGTTTTGAAATACGAAAACGAACCGAACAAGATCGTCCATTTTTCCACGTGGACCTCCATCGCCGATGCCAGGGCGTTTTTTGAATCGCCCAGGTTGGTACAAATTCGCGAAACGGCGGGCGTGAAAGCACCTGAGTTCATTTATTTGGAACAACTCGAAAGCGGGACTTTATGAGCTGGATAGATTATTTCAAAACGAAACCGATTTGACTAAAAATCTATGAACGACATTCCAAGTTACCATTTGATCAAGCCGGAAGAGCTCTTCTGGCGAGCTTCCAATCTCATGAAGATCCCAAACGCGGATTACCTGGAGCGCACTGGGAGCGAGAATCTCGGCGCGCGGCTTTGGAGATTGCCACCGAAGAGCGCGAACACGCTGCACAAACACATCCGCGCGGAGGAGTTCTATTTCGTGCTCGAAGGCGAAGGGCGCATGCGCGTGAATAATGAGACCTTAACAGTGCCGAAATACGGTGGAGTGCTGGTCATGCCGAATCAGCTGCGCCAGGTATTCAACGACACAGATACGGAGGCGCTTTGGCTAATCGTAGGCGGACCTGAGGAACTCGAATTTCTGCCGGGTGCAAAAGCAAAACCGGACATGTCGCTCATTTACCCAGTTGACCCCACGCAATTGCCCAAAGAACTCGAGGGCGTAAACTGGCCGCCAAAGGAAGCTTAATCAGCCAAAGCTACGAAGCTAACATGGACTGCCAGTCAATCACCTACTATTCACATCTCAGAGCCTCGATCGGATCAACTTGGGAGGCTCGCCGAGCCGGAAGCCAGCAGGCGAGGAAGGCCACGCCGGCCAGCAACAAGGCGACGCCAAAGAAAGTTGCAGCGTCGTGTGTTTTCACCTGGTAGAGCAGAGTCGCCATCAGTCGCGTGACCGCAAACGCGCCTGCCAAACCGACAACGACTCCAATCAGCGTGAGGCGCATCCCTTGTCCAACCACGAGCCGAATCAAATCGATTCGTTGCGCACCAAGCGCGAGACGAATGCCAAGTTCCTGGGTGCGTTGAGCCACGGTGAAAGCCATTACACCGTAAATTCCCACGGAAGCTAGAATCAGTGCCAGTGCAGCGAAGAGTCCGATCAGGATGAGATTGAATCGCTGCTGCCACACCGCGTTGGAGACCACTTCCTCCAAAGTCGTAATGCTGGAAAGTGGCGCGTTTTTATTCAGAGACCAAATTACGTTTTGCACTGACGGAATTATGGTTCTCGGAGTGATTGCAGTGCGGATGACCAAGGTCATACCTGCAAAGTGTCTGGGTATTCCATCTACGAAGTCCCGGGATTGCAACCATGGCAGATACATCTCGTTATCAACCATGCCACTCCAGGAGGCTTGCTTAGAATTCTTGACAACTCCGGCGATGGTCAGCCAAGTCGGATTTTTGCGCGGGTCATCGAGAGTGATCCGTTTGCCAACAGGGTTTTCGTGCGGAAACTCCCTTTTCGCGAGCTCCTCGTTGATGATGACTACACCCGGAGATTCAGATCGATCCTGATTATTGAAGTCGCGGCCGCTTAAGAGCGGGATACCCATAGTAGAGAAATATTTTGGCCTGGACACCCTGTAAACTGCCCCAATCCCTTCTCCGGGAGGCGGCAACGGACGTCCCTGGATGGAAATACCTCTATCCCAAAGATCGCCCGCAAGAGGCAAATGGTTGATCGCGCTTGCTGCTTCGACGCCTGGAAGTGCCTCGATTTTTTGAAGTACTTGCTCATAAAACGCTTCTCGTTTTGGTCCAACGAAATCCTGTTGCCCTGACAAGGAAACAATCATGGTAAGGACATTGTTCGGTTTGAATCCCGGATCAATCGCAGCCAGCCGGACGAAACTGCGCATCAACAATCCAGCGGCAACCAGCATGATCAGGGCAAGTGCGACTTCGGTGATGATGAGCACTGAACGAAAATTTCCGCTACGTCTGCCGGCACTTGAGCCGCGACCACTTTCTTTGAGCGTTTCCTGCAGGTCTGGCCGTGCGGCACGAACTGCGGGCACCAATCCGAAAATGACGCCAGTAAGGAGAGTGATGGCAAGAGTGAAAAGAAGGGTGGGTCCGTCGAGAGCAATCTCGTGGACACGTGTCAATTGAACGGCGAATCCGCTTGAGCTACCGGCGAGGAAAGTCTTGAGGGCATGGACGCCCAAAAAACCAAAAACCAGTCCGACACCGCTTGCCAGGCAGGCAAGCAGGAGACTCTCAGTGAGCAATTGTCGCACAGCTCGCCAGCGGCCAGCGCCCAGTGCTGCCCGGATTGCCATTTCCTTTTCTCTGGAAGCGGCCCGCACCAGCAAAAGATTTGCGACATTCACGCAGGCGATCAGCAACACAAATACAACCGCCCCAAGCAAGATCATGAGAGCCAACCGAACGTTTCCGACCGTTTTATCAATCAGGCGGTCGACCCGAACCACATAGCCAGTGTTGCTATCCGGATAGGCTTGCTCGAGGCGTTTACAAATGCCGTCCATGTCGGTCTGTGCCTGGGTGCGGGTAACTCCCGTTTTCAATCTGCCAAAGATGCGCAATGAATTTCCTCCGCGATTATTAGCACGATCAACCAGTGATAACGGAGCACACATCTCACTTTTCGTTGCCCAAAAAGGTGTGAACCGAAAATCGCGAGGCATTACACCAATGATATTGTAGGTCTGAGTGTCGAGCGTCACAGCCTGGCCGATAACCGACGGGTTTGCTCCAAAACGACGACGCCAAAGTGAATGGCTCAAAACCAAAACACGTTCGTGACCGGGCTGGTAGTCGTCAGCCTGGAATGTTCTTCCCAGGAATGGTTGGACTCCGAGCAATTCAAACAAACCTTCCCCGAAGCGAATTCCGTCAACCGCCTCCGGGCGGTCACTGTCCGTCAGTGTGCCACCCCAGAATTCAGCGGCTGCCATCCGCTCAAAGGACGTGTTTTGTGCGCGCCAGTCAAGGAAATCGGCGGGATTAACCGGCCCGGTGCCATTGTGAAGAATGGTCACGATCTGCCCCGGATCGCGGTACGGCAGCGGCTTCAACAACACGCCATTTACTACGCTAAAGATTGCGGTGTTCGCACCGATGCCGAGGGCAAGGGTGAGAATAGCCACAGCGGTGAAGCTGGGATTCCTGGCCAGGGCACGGAGACCGTAGCGGAAATCCTGGAAAAAGTTTTGCATAAAAGATCCGTTACTTATTGCGGGCACATAAGACCGGGAGCGTCTTCGCCCTCCTATTTTTTTCAACGTTGTTGCCAACAGTTCGGTTCCATTGATCTCTCGCAAGGTCAGGCATCGGGCTTCTTCCTCTGAATTTCCCGAGCTTATCCATTCTTCGAAACGATCATCGAGATGTTGAGAGAGTTCTTCGACGATTTCGGCTTCGCGGAGAGCGTCCAGGTTCAACGCAGCCAGGTGCGCTTTGATTTCCGGTTTCCAATCAGGCATGTTCAGCCCCTGTGATTCGGCTGACAGCTTCGACAAATGCCAGCCATCCACGCTGTTGAAGGGGCAGCACTTTTCGACCTTCTGCGGTGAGACGGTAAAACCGTCTGCGCCTCTGCCCGGCCTTTTCCACCCAGCGTCCCTGAATCCAGCCACGGTCCTCCAATCGGTAAAGCAGCGGATAAAGCGAAGCTACATTAAAGTGCAATTCCCCTTTCGAACGAACGTCGATGAGCTTGCAGATTTCATAACCATGCCGTGGCTGATGCTGCACCAGCGAGAGAATCAACAATTCCGCGCTTCCTTTCTTCAACTCGCGCTCACGCATCGCCGTTCGCATAGATTGCATAGCAATACATTTCAAAAACATAGATGTTACAGTCAAGTAAATAAGATTTCCACTCGATATCGCGATCCAGGAAAGTCTCCGGCTGCGCCCGTGTAAGGTGGAAACAAGAAGAACAATACCGAGCCAGGTGCTTTATTCGCCGCACTCGATTTTATTTAACCAATCACATAGGCTCACGGATATCGCACCATGAGCTTGAACAAACATTCCTTTCATCTGGCCGGGCTGTTTGACTTTCTCGACGATGTCGTGGCGTGGGTGAAAGATCGAAATGGCCAGTATCTGTGGGTGAACCGAGCTTTCCTGGTCAACTTCACTCTCCATTATCCGGAAAGCGAAGGAGAGGCATCCGAAGCGCGGATTCTCGGGAAGACAGACTACGATCTATCCCCTCCCTTCCTGGCCGATCAATTCCGTTTCGATGATGAGCAAGTATTGGCGGGGCATCGAATCGTGAATCGCATCGAGCGAGTGGGCAACCCCGGTGGGTCGACGGGTTGGAATATCACCAACAAAATTCCATTGCTGGACGCTAAAGGGACGATCATCGGCACAGCCGGAATCACCCGCACTCTGAACAGGGATGGTCTTCTTGGCGGGACGATTTCCGGATTCGAGCCAGCACTCGCCCACATGCGTGACCACTACCATCGCGCGATCACCAATCAGCAACTCGCTTTCATTTCGAAGATGTCGCTGCGTGCCTTCGAAAGGCAGTTCCTGGCGAGCTTTCATCTCACGCCACAAAAATATCTACGGAAGCTTCGACTACGAATAGCCAGTCGTGCGTTGATCTACACGAACGACTCATTGTCGGAGGTTGCCTTGAACTCTGGCTTTGCGGACCAGAGCCATTTCTCGAGAGAGTTTCGTCGGCAATTCCTGCGAACTCCGCGTGAATACCGCGAACATTATAAAACAACAGCTGGCGTTCCTGTCACAAAAACTGCCGCTCGTAAGCAATAGCTTTATGGAGCCGCGTGGCTAGAGTTGGGGCGTGAAATCCCCGATTGAATCTGCTGGCCTCCTGTTGACTTTCTCGCTGGCATTGCTGTGGACGCTGAGTTCCCCTGCCCAATCGGTCACGCCCGGTGCCCAGCCGGCGGCGTTGCGGGTATTGATTCTTTCCGGCGAAGGCGAAAACAACTCGCGCGAGTCCACGGTTTTCCTGCGTCATTTACTGCAAGACTCCGGACGTTTCGAGGCCCGGGTCTGTGAATCTCCAGTTGGGCTCACCGTGCAAACACTCGCATCGTTCGAGATGGTGGTGGATAATTCCATCGGAACTTCGCTGGGAAAGGAAACGGAAAAGGCACTCGAAACCTTCGTGAATTCCGGCAAGGGATTAGTCGTGACGCGAGGGGGACTTGATGCGGCGTCAACGTCATCGGCATGGCTCAAACTAATCAAGGCCACTCGAACCGCGAAAGCAGCCGCAAATGTTGATGCGCCGTTACATTTGTTTGAACTGAAGAACGCCTCACCCCAACACCCCGTCATGTCGGGGCTGAAAACCAATTGGCGTACTGCGGATCAACCGCAAACAGGACTAACGCTTTTATCAGGAACAGAAGTGCTCGGTACAAACGGACAAAACGAACCACTCCTGTTTGCCTCCAATTACGGCAAGGGTCGCGTCTTCATTACTGCATTGGGACATGATGTGGGAGCGATGCAGGAAAAGGCTTTCATAACCACCTTCCTGCGCGGAGCGGAGTGGGCGGGTTCCGGCAAAGTAACCTTACCCACGGAAATCGCATTGCCCGGTCCGAGCACCAACGGTCTGCGTGTGCTGGTCATTACGGGTGGCCACGATCACGAAACAGCTTTTTACGGTTTATTCGACGGTTACAAGGAATTCGGCTGGGTGCCTGTCAGCGACAGCACCCTGGCTTTCAAACAGGACATTCGCTCGAAATACGACGTTTTGGTCTTCTACGATTTCACTCGCGACATCGATGATAAGGCGAAGAAGAACCTGCGCGATTTCGTGGAGAGCGGCAAAGGCGTGGTCGTACTGCACCATGGGATTCTGAGCTTTCAGAAGTGGCCGTGGTGGTACGAAGAAGTAGTGGGAGGACTCTACCGACTGGAAAGCAAGGGCGGCATTCCAAATTCGACGGTGAAGTTTGGGGAGGAGCACTGGATAACATCTGCGGGGAAACATCCGATCACCGAGGGATTAACTCCGTTCCATGTGACAGATGAAACTTACAAGGGGTTGCTCATATCCAGCAACAATGTCCCACTTCTTTTAACAGACAACGCGACCAGCGATCGTACAGTGGCCTGGATTGGCCCTTGCACAACCTCGAAGGTCGTCTTCATCCAACTTGGCCACGACCATTCGCCGTTTCAACATCCATCCTATCGTGCGCTGGTCCACAATTCGATTCTTTGGACCGCCGGCAAACTCAAGTAACTCAAACCACCTTTATGAAAATTGGACTCTATAGCATTACCTACCTCGGCTGCTGGTATCGCGGCGAGGCACTCACCCTGCAGGAACTCATCCTCATGGCCCGGAAATTCGGTTACGACGGGGTGGAATTCGACGGCAAACGGCCGCACGCCAATCCGACGGACTGGCCCAAGTTCAAGTGCCAGGAACTACGCCAATTTGCAGACGGTGAAGGTGTGGAAATTCTTGGAATAGCGGCGAACAACGACTTCAGCAATCCAGTGCCCGAAGTTCGAGAGGCCCAAATTTGTTTCGTGCGAGAGTTGATCCGTATGACTGCGGACATGGGGGCGAAACATCTGCGAGTATTTCTTGCCTGGTGGGGAATTACGAGGCATCCGAAACTGGCCAGCTACGACATCGCCGAAAGCTACTGGCCGATTATCCATGCGAAGTTCTCTGAACAGGAAATTTGGGATTGGTGCCGCGAGAGCTTGATTGAATGCGCTCAATACGCCAAAGAAATGGGCGTTACACTCGCGCTCCAGAATCACAAGCCGCTTATCAAGGATCACCACGACGTGATCCGTATGGTGCGCGAAGTCAATTCTCCGAATCTGCAAATCTGCCTTGATGCACCGCTGATGCCCGACCGCAGCGCCGCAGCGATGATGCAGGCTGCGAAGGATGTTGGCTCCATGCAGGTGATGTCGCATTTCGGCGGCGAGTTTGAACGGAATGCGGACGGCAGCATCCTCGGCATGCACCGCGAGGACGGCATTCTTACGGAGAGCACGAACCAGTATTACCGCGACTTCGCAAAAGCCATGAAAAGCATCGGCTACCAGGGATACACCAGTTATGAACTGTGTCATCAATTGCCGGTGGTTAACGGCGAGACGGTGGGGATCGAATTTGCGCACAAGAACGCTCAACTAGCGGCGGAATTCATGCGTGAGATTGTGCGCACTGAATACGCAGCGAAACCTGCTCAGCCAGCCACCCCACAACTCGTTGGCGCAGCATGATGCGATAGACTGGACGGCGAATCATCGACGTGTTGATATGTCAACCATGACCCGGAAATCCAACTTCGTGAACGCATGGTTCTGCCTGCTGTTTGCAGCAACGTTAAATTTGTCCGCCGCAGAAAAACCTGCGGACAAGACACTTCCTGTGCGCGGATTCTGCATCCCTGCCCCGACAGGAAATCGCGTGGATGAATTCATCAAATTCATTGATGAAGAACTGGCGCCGCGCTCGGTGAACACGCTGATTCTCAGGGTTGATTATGGTTTTCAGTTTGTCAGCCGACCAGAGATGGCGGACAAGGATGGTCTCTCGAAAGAACAAGCGCAGAAGATCGCCGCCATCTGCAAGAAGCATCAAATTCGAATCGTTCCACTAATCAACTTGCTGGGGCATCAATCTTGGCAATCCAACTGCGGCAAGCTGCTCCGGCTCCATCCGGAATTCGACGAGACGCCCGAGGTAAAGTTCCCCGAAAAATACGCCTGGCCGAATCCAGACAAGCTTTATTGCAAAAGCTATTGCCCGCGTCATCCCCAGGTTCACGAATTCGTGTTTGGGCTGGTAGACGAAATCTGCGATGCCTTTGATGCTGATGCTTTCCACGCGGGGATGGATGAGGTCTTCTACATTGGGGAGGATCAATGCCCTCGCTGCAAAGGTCACAACAAGGCAGAACTTTTCGCGGATGAAGTGCGCGCCATTAGCGATCATTTGAAACCTTCCAAACGGAAGCTCTGGTTGTGGGGCGACCGCCTGTTGGATGGCAAACTCACTGGATTGGGCGTATGGGAAGCGAGCGGCAATGACACCGCCGCAGCAGTAGACTTGATTCCGAAGGACGTCGTCATCTGCGACTGGCACTACGCACGAGCCGATCAGACTGCGGTTTATTTTGCGATGAAAGGCCTGGATGTGGTGAGTTGTTCCTGGAAAAACCCTGAGGCGGCGAACGCGCAAGTCAGGGACATGGTACGGTTCCGGGAATCGTCGACGGCACAGATGAAGCAGCATTTTCAGGGTGTGGCGGAAACCATCTGGTCCGGAGCGGGCGGCTTTCTCGATCAGTTTTATGGTCGCAAGCCAGCCAATGATCAGAAGAATCCCGGGCATACTGAATCCAAATGTTTTGTGAGCATGTTCGAGGAAATCGCCAAACTAAAATGAGTCCACGCCCCCCAACCGCCGCCGTCCGCTCATCGACTATGTCGAGGAAAGTGCGAGGAATAACCCGCACGCTCGTGACCGCGTTAGCAGGTTTTCTTTTCACCCAAACATTACTCGCTCAAACGACTGAAAAACCGAAGCGCAACCTGCTCTTCATCGGACAGGCGAAGGGTTACCAGCACGAAGCCATTCCCACGGCAATGGTGACGCTTTATAATCTCGGGCATCGCTCGGGACTTTGGAATACGCAACTGCGAACCGACTGCACTGCGATCACCAAGAAGTCGCTCAAGTGGGAAGCGAAAAACCTGGATTACTACGACGCCGTTGTTTTCTTTACCGATGGCGATCTGGATATGGACGCGTCGCAGAAAGCGGATCTGCTCTCGTTCGTCCGGGACGACGGCAAGGGTTTCATCGGCATTCATAGCGCCGCGATTACCTTTACCGGTTGGCCTGAGTACGGGGAAATGCTAGGAGGATATTTTGACGGTCATCCATGGGGCCAGTTTAACGCACCATTAGTAGTGGAGGACTCAGCGTTTCCCGGCATGAAAAGCTTTCCAATTACGTTCACCCTCTTCGACGAGATCTACCAAATAAAGAACTACACCAGGAAGGACGTCCGGGTGGTGCTCAGTCTTGACGCCGAAAAGCTCGATCTCACCAACAAGGGAGTTAAGCGCACCGACAAAGATTTCGCGGTGATCTGGGCGAAGAATTACGGGAAGGGCCGCGTGCTGTACAACGGTCTGGGCCATGTGCCGGCGCTCTGGGAGCGTTCGGATTTTCAACAGATGTGGCTGGAGATGGTGAAGTGGTCAATGGGCCTTGTTCCGGGTGAAACCACACCACTCTCAAAGCCAGGCAAATAGGGTCGCAGATTCAGGCTACATTATGAAATTCCTCGCTCTCTTGAAGTTTTCAGCGGTTCTCGTTGCTGCAATTCTCGTCGGTCGCGCTGACGCCGCAGAGCCGCCGATCGGACCCCAATATCGAGTTGGTGGATTCGTTCTGGGTTGCCAGGCTTATACCTTTCATCGCTTCACCGCGTTTGAAGCCATCGAGAAAACCGCCGCGTCGGGCGGCAAAGCGATTGAGTTTTATCCCGGCCAGGCTTTGAGTCCAGATGACAAAAAAACCAAGGTGGATATAAACGCCACGGATGAAACCATCGAAAAACTCAAAACCAAGGCAAAACAGCACGGTGTGCTCATCGTGAACTTCGGCGTGGTGGCAATTCCCAAAGATGAAGCCGGTGCGCGGCAGGTCTTTGAGTTTGCAAAAAAAATTGGCGCTCGGGCCATCACCATCGAACCCACGCCCGACCAGATAGATCTCATTGAGAAGCTGATTAAAGAATACAACATTGCCGCGGGAATTCACTGCCATCCAAAGCGCACGACGAAGCCTGACTACAAACTCTGGGATCCCAACTACGTTTTCTCCCTGGTCAAAGATCGAGACCCACGATTCGGTGTCTGCGCCGATGTGGGCCACTGGACGCGCTCCAGCGTGGACGCGGTTGCAGGTTTAAAAATATTTGAAGGCCGGGTCATCAGCGTGCATCTGAAGGATATCGTCGAGTCTGGCAATCCAGACGCGCCCGATCTTCCCCTTGGCCTGGGAGTCACGAATGTGAGGGGAATCCTGCGCGAGCTGCACCGGCAGAAATTTGACGGCAATATTTCAATCGAGTACGAGCGCGATTGGGAAAATACCGTGCCGGACATTGCCCAATGCGTCGGTTACGTCCGAGGCTTCGCGGACGCGGAGGAAAAACAATGATTCAGCAACGAAAAAAAACCGCGAGTGGTTTGAGCCGTAGAACATTTATTCGCGGCACGGCTTCGGCCATCGCAGGCTTCAGTATCGTTCCCCGCCACGTCCTCGGTGGCACTGGTTTTGTGCCGCCCAGTGAAAAAGTGAATATCGCCATCATCGGCTGCGGCGGCCAGGGCCGGACCAACATTCGCGCGCTATTCGAGCAGGCGGACGCTCAGATCATTGCCATTGCCGATCCCATCGAGTCACAAAACCTCGATTCGTTTTACTATAAAGGCGCTGCGGGGCGCCTGCCAATAAAGGCTGAGATCGAAAAACATTTCTCCGCCAAAACACCAAATTACAAAGTTGCCGCTTACGAAGATTTTCGCGTACTGCTGGAGAAGGAAAAATCCGTGGACGCCATTCTCTGCGCCACTCCGGATCATTTGCATGCCTACGTGAGCGTCACAGCAATGCGCCTCAAGAAACATGTTTATTGCGAAAAACCGCTAACGCACAATGTCTGGGAAGCACGACAAGTGGCTCGTGTGGCGAAAGAAACCGGCGTTGCCACTACCATGGGTAACCAGGGTCATTCTGGTGATTTCATCCGCCAGACGTGTGAGATCATCTGGGATGGAGCCATCGGCGATGTTAGCGAAGTTCATGCCTGGACGAGCGCGACTCGCTGGAACACAGGACTGACGGGGCGTCCACAAGACGAAAAACTGCCGGAGGGAGTGAATTGGGATTTGTGGCTGGGGCCACGTGAACCTCGCGGTTACAGCGCCGCTCTCAATCCAGTGCGTTGGCGCGACTTCTGGGATTTTGGGACCGCACCCATCGGAGATTTCTTCTGCCACAACTTCGATCCAGCGATGTGGGCGCTCAATTTGCGCCGGCCTCTGACCATCGAAACCTCTGCGGTCGGTCCCGTGGATTCCTATATTGCGCCCACGGCTGGTCTTTACACTTATCAGTTTGGCCCGCGAGGCAACAAGCCACCGGTTAAATTCACATGGTACGAAGGCGGACTGAAGCCACCGCGACCCGAAGCGATGGAGTCGAACGCACAATTCGACGGTAATGGCATCCTCTTCGTTGGAAATAAAGGGATGTTGTCCTGCCCCGGGTGGGGCGGCAGGTCGAAGCTGTTTCCAGCATCCCGGGACAAAGCGTATCAGCGACCGCCGCCTAGTTTGGTGCGTTCCAAGGGACATCACCGGGAATGGTTGGACGGGTGCAAGGGTGGACCTTCTCCGAGTGCCAACTTTGAATATGGGGCCGCACTGACGGAGATCGGTCTGCTCGGACTGGTCGCGATGCGCGTGGGCAAACGACTTGAGTGGGATTCAGAAAACATGAAGTGTCCCAACGCCCCGGAAGCGGACAAATATCTCAAGGAAAAATACCGGGCAGGTTGGGAAATTCCTGCGTAACGGATTAGGAGCCGGGCATCGTCAACCACATCCCCACGCCCCGCTCCTACCACCCTGGACAGTAGCCGACAGACTTGGTGAATCACAAAAAAGAGTGGCTGACTTGCGTTGTGAACTGCTTTTTTCAATGATTTTTATTCATGGCGCAATGCCTGCAGTGGATGGACGCAGGCGGCTCGCCTCGCTGGCATCCAGCAAGCGAATGCTGCGGCGGCGATTAACAGCATCCAAACTCCAGCGAAGGTGGCTGGATCGGTGGGCGTGACCCCGAAGAGCTGGTTTGCCACCAATCGAGTAAGGCCCAGGGATGCAACAGTGCCAATCACAACGCCAGCCATCACCGGCTTCATCCCGTCTCGTAATACCAGCTGGAGAATCTCCTTCTTCTGAGCGCCCAATGCCGTGCGTATTCCCATTTCACGCGTTCGTTGACTCACGCCATATGCTATCACGCCGTAAATGCCAATAGCGGTCAGGAGAAGAGCAACAACGCTGAATGCCGCCAGCAGAGACGTTTGAAAACTCCTCAACGCCAGCGAATGACCAACCATCTGTTCCATTGTTTGCAAATTGTGAATCGGCAAATCCCTATCGACTAAGGTGATCTCTTTGGTGACAGCAGATTTCAGAGCGTCAGACGCAATGCTGCTTCGAACGATCAGGAAAGCCTCAGCGGCTGAATATCCCGAAATATAAAATTGAGGCTCGGCACACTTATCGAGGCCAACGTCAAGTGTGTCGCCGACTATCCCAATAATCTCGCCAAAATTACAGCGCTGCCCAATTGGATTTTCGCCTGGAAATGCCCTCCGGGCGGCCGATTCGTTCAGGATTACTTCGTGGGATTCACCGTTGGTGGAGGGTGGTGTCGTCGAAAAATTATTACCTTTTCGGAATGGAATTCCCATTGCGGCAAAATAGCCGGGGCTGACGATCCGAATTCGCACATTCACTGCAGAGGCATCGTCGGTCTTACCTTTGACCTTAAAAGGCTTGCTGATGGCGATCCCCTTTGCCAGGGGCATCCCGAAGCTAAACCCAGCACCTGAGATTCCAGGCAGTCCCTCGATTCGGCTCAGCAAAGTTTTAACGAAGGCATCTTTCGCTTCACTTGTTGGATATTTCGGGGATGCGAAGGAGAGATTCATGACCAGCAAATTCTCGGGTTTATAACCCAGGTCCACATCAAGGAGACGGCTGTAGCTTCGAACGAGCAATCCCGCGGCAATGAGCAGCACGAGCGAAAGGGACACCTCGCCGATGACCAAAACTTGTCGCAGCCCCTGCCTTCGCAAATGGCCCGCCGAGCTCTGTCCGACATTTTGAATCGATCCCCCGAAATTCTGCCGCCAGACGTGCCAGACTGGAGCGAGCCCGAAGAGCAGCGCGGCCAAAAGCGAAACACCAAAGGTGAAAGCAAGCACTCCAATATTAATCTGAACAACCTCGATAAGTGGGAAGCCTGTGGGAATCAGGCCTGTTAGCGCGCGGATGCCACAAAAGGCGAACAGAATCCCCAGGAATCCTCCAAGTCCACTCAACAATATGCTTTCAGCAAGAAGCTGGCGGACTAATTGAAACCTTCCAGCGCCCAGGGCGGCACGAATGGCGAATTCTTTTTGTCGATTCATGGCGCGAGTGAGGAGGAGGTTGGCGATGTTTACACACGCGATCAGCAGCACCGAGCCAACCGCGCCGAATAGGAGGATCAAGACTGGCCGTATCCTTCCCGCCACCTGTTCGCGTATGGGCACAACATCCACGCTCCACCCTTCGGTGCTGGGATAAGCGCGCTCGTGCTGCTGTGTGACCACGACCATTTCAGCCTGCGCCTGTGCAGCGCTAACTCCTGACTTCAATCGTGCAACAGCAAAGCCGACTTCGCCATCAGGCTCACCGGGCGGAATAAATGAAATCGGCAGCCAGATGTCGGGTTCTCCCGTCGAAAGCACGCGCCAGGCTGGCATCGGTCCGATTGGAAACTTCAACTGTGGCGGCAGGACTCCGATGATCGTGTAGGTCTGGTCGTATTGACGGATGGTGTGGCCAACAATATTCGGGTCGCCCGCAAAGCGGCGTTGCCAAAGACGATGGCTCAAGAGAGCGACGCGGGTCGCCCCTGGCTTGTTTTCCTCGGGTCGGAAACTTCTTCCGAGCAAGGGCTGAACACCCAGTAGATCATTCAAGTTGGCAGTCACTTTTAATCCTCGCAGCAACTCCGGAGGGCCGTCGCCGCCCAGGTGAAAGTCGATGGGGCCGGCCAAACCCAGTTGCTCAAAAGAATGGCTGTGTTCCTTCCAGAATTCGTACTTTTGTGTGGAGAGAGGAAACTGCAGCCATTCCCGCGAAGGCTTATTGTGATAAAGCCAAACCAAATGATTCGGCTCGTGAAACGGAAGAGGACGAAGAAGGACAGCATAGATCACACTAAAAATGGCGGTGTTTGCCCCAATGCCGAGTGCAAGGGTGAGAATGGCCACAGCGGTGAAGCCGGGACTCTTCAGCAATTGGCGGAAAGCCAAGCGCAAATCATTATTCATCTTTAAAACTGGTAATTTGAGGAGGTTCAATTACGACGACGCGGGCGTGCATACGTCGATTCATGGTCAAGTATTTGACATTACTGCTCCTATATCCTCACGACAGATTCAAGAGTCATCGGAAGAACGTTTTGGAAACGGCAGTTCTAATCCATTTGCGGCATAGCCGGTCCGAACCGATTCAGCTTAACAATCCGGGAAAGCAAGAGAGGCGACAGAAAATTTGTTGAAGCACAAAATCGCAGCTATTGAAAATGCCACAAATTCGGTGCTCGCAAAAGTGCCATTGAGATTTACCCTTCATCCACACCTGACCGATGAAAACCAGTTTGCCGAGGCAATCTATTCGATGTGTTGCGCCAAACAAATTGGCTTGGTGTTACAAGAAGGTTATAGTTTGAGGGAACCATTCCGATTAAAGAGCGTTCATTCTGGCGTGGCCCTGGATGCTACTCGACTGCGCTCTCTTAAATTTATGAGTGCACGACTTACCGGCCTGATCGCTGCCCCTTTCACCGCATTTCATAATGACGGCAGCCTCAACCTCGACATGATCGAGAGGCAGGCAAATTTCTTCGTCAAAAACGTAATTAGCGGTGCATTCATTTGCGGAACCACCGGCGAAGGGATGTCACTTTCCACGGATGAACGGTTGCAGGTGGCGGAGAAATGGATGGAGGTTGCACCAGCGCAATTACGCGTGATTGCTCATGTCGGACATCAGAGTCTAACGGAAAGCCGCGCACTGGCGGCACACGCGGAGGAGATCAAAGTCCATGCCTTCGCCACGATTGCTCCCACTTTCTATCGCGTGACCAACATGGATCAACTCGTTGATTATTGCGCTCAAGTGGCGTCCTCTGCACCGAGCCTGCCATTTTATTATTATCACATGCCTGCCATTGCTGGCGCGGACTTGCCGATGGTTGACTTTCTTAAGAGCGCCAGCACCCGAATCCGTAATCTTGCGGGGATCAAATTCACACATGAAAACCTAGTGGATTATAGCCGCTGCCTTCAGTTTGAGGGTGGACGATTCGATATACTTTTCGGGCGCGACGAAATCCTACTGGCAGCGCTGGCGCTGGGAGGATTGGGTGCGATTGGCAGCACTTATAATTTCATGGCGCCAGTTTATCATCGGGTGATCGAAGCTTTCAACGCAGGATCGATTGAAGATGCTCGTAAATATCAAACAATCGCAATGAACATTATTGCGGTGATGAATCGCCATGGAGGATTATCCGCAGGAAAGGCAATGATGAAGATGACAGGTTACGATTGCGGTCCAGTCCGCACACCATTGGAGAATCTCTCGGCGGAAGCTCTTGAATCACTAACGTCCGAGTTGAAGGAAATTGGCTTTCCTTTTGCAGCCGAGCAAAAAGTTCAGCCGTGAATATCCGCAGCCGCCTCCGTTTTTGAATCCAGATTCCGACGATTTTTCGCATTCACTACCAGTCCACTGCTCAGTCGGAGCCGCGTAAGTTGGATTGGAAAAACTGCCTCGAATACCCGGGTTGAAAAAGACCCGCTTGACATGCAACCAAATGGTTGCATAATGTTCGAGTAATGGTTGCCGATGAAGACAAAGTGTTCAAGGCGCTTGCAGATGCCAGCCGAAGGCAGTTGCTGGACCGTCTGCGCAAGCAAGCGGGCCTGACTCTGGGCCAATTATGCGAGAAGCATGACATGAGCCGTCAGGCGGTAACCAAGCACCTCGTTTTGCTCGAAGCGGCCAACCTGGTCGTCACGGTAAAACAGGGGCGCGAGAAACTGCACTATCTCAATCCAGTGCCAATCAACGAAATTTACATGCGTTGGATAGGGCAATTCGAGCAGAAGCAGGTTCAAGCGCTCTTTAATCTAAAACAAGCATTGAAGGGGAAAGATTATGACAAAACCTGAACTGATATATACGACCTACATCCAGACCACGCCGGCAAAACTATGGGAAGCCATTACTAATCCTGAATTCACACGCCAGTATTGGGCGGGCCACGACAATGTCTCCGACGACTGGAAACCCGGATCGAAATGGTCTCATATTTCCAATGACAGTGAGCGCAGCGTCTACGTGGTAGGAAAAGTTGTGGAAAGCGTGCCACCGAAACGACTGGTTTTAACCTGGGCCGAACCAGGCAATGAAGCAGATGTTTCACGTGTGACTTTTGAGATCGAGCCCCTCGAAGACGTGGTGCGGCTCAACGTGATCCATGGCGAGTTCAAGCCCGGATCGGACATGATTAACAAGGTTTCAGGAGGCTGGCCGCGTGTGCTCTCCAGCTTGAAATCTTTCCTCGAAACTGGGAAGTCACTCAATATTTGGACCGGAAACTCGTGCAATTCTGCGCAATCTGAGACGAAAGAACCCGTGGTAGCGAGTTAGGTTGTTGGTCAAAATTATTCCATTTATATCGCATCCAACGCGCTCACCACACATTGGATGCGATACCATTACCGGAGGAAGTTCCCCAATTCGCAGCGCATGTGAGAGCAGACACGCCGGCGGCCAATAGGATGTCCTGACGCAACCTGAACTCGGCACTCAGTCTATAAAGCAGTATGATTCGTTGTTTTCTTTCATGGTGAAACGTGGCCCCATCCCATACCTATTATTCTTTTTTTAATGCTCAGCTTCGTTCAGTCTTTTACTCGTGCGCGCTCAATTCCAACTTCTTCTGCTCTTCGTAGTGCTCAACTTGAATTCTGGTTTCGGAGCTGTAACCACGACGAACAGAACTTTACGCGCGGCCGCAGGAGGCATGTTCATTATCGGGGTCGGGATCAACGACCGGATTCCCGAACGACCCAATGATTGGCCACTTCTTATCAGCCAGTTCAGCGCGATGACCCCGGAGAATTCTTTGAAGCCTGATCCCGTCCAGGTAACTGAAGGAAAGTTCAATTTAACACGGCCCGACGCTTTCGTGGATTTTGCAGCGAGCAACCATCTCCTGGTCATAGGCCATTGCCTCGTTTGGGCCAAGGATGACCGTACACCTCCCTGGTTTTTCCGTGACGGAACAAATGTGGCCAGACGCGACCTGCTCCTGGCCCGAATGAAAACGCACATTGACACGGTGGCTGGCCGTTACCGCAGACGGATCGCGAGGTGGGATGTGGTCAATGAGGCCCTCGATGACGGGACAAACTATTTGCGTCCGTCCGGCTGGAGTGCGGCTTGCGGCGAGGATTTCATTGTGAAGGCTTTCGAGTTCGCGCATGCCGCAGATCCAAAGGCGCTGCTCGTATACAACGATTACAACAACGAATTACCCGGTAAACGTGCGAAACAGATTCGTCTGGTGCGCTCGCTCCGTGAAAAGCAAGCGCCCCTTTATGCAATAGGATTACAGGGTCACTATGAAATTGACCGCGTGCCGCTGAAAGATATTGAAGATACCCTTGCGGCGATGCGGGAGCTGGGCATCAAGGTGGTTGTTTCCGAACTGGATATTGATGTTATTCCCCGAGGCAGATGGTGGGCGGACGGCGGAAAGTATCATGACGAACTCTCCAAACTCGATCCCTACCACGACGGTTGTCCACCTGAAGTTTTGCAACGCCAGGCAGAGCAGTACGGGCAGCTGTTCCGTCTCTTCCGCAAATATTCCGATGTCATCGCACGCGTCTCATTCTGGGACCTTCACGATGGCCAAAGCTGGCTGAACACTTTTCCCTGGACGCGTGTCAATCATCCCCTGCTCTTCGACCGCGAAGGAAAGCCAAAACCCGCTTTCGACGCTGTCATCACGGCCCTGCAAGCGCCACCGCCATAATTACGATATCGTAAAGGAGAGTCGGTTCTGCGACATCCAAAAAGCAGCTCATCTACCACCGCAAAGATTCCAAATAGCGCAAAGTTTTCGGAATTTGATCGGCAGCTTCTTTGGCTTCGTCCTCGATGAAATAATGTTCGACGTGCGCTTTTTCGGCGGCTTTGAGGACGGCTTTCCAATCCACTTCGCCCTGACCCACCGGGACGCTGTCTTCATCAGGGCCGCCTCCGGTGGAGTTTTTGGCGGCTCCCTTTTTAAGGTCCTTCACGTGCATCAGCTTGAAGCGGGAACCATGTTTTTCGAGCAGCTTTGCGGGATCAGCTCCGCCTTGTTGAGCCCAAAAAACATCGAGTTCGAAAGAAACAGAATCGGGATTTGTTTCCTTCACAATCAGATCGAACAATGTCCCGTCGCCGAAGGGTTGAAATTCGTAGCCGTGGCAATGATAAGTAAAGACGATGCCTGCCTCCTTGAATTTGGCGCCCGCCTTGTTGAACACGTCGATCGCTTCGCGGGCGTTTTTCTCTGAGAACTTTCCTTTGTCATGTGGAATCCAGGCGCACATCACGTATTTGACCCCGAGTATCTTCGACTGCTCCACGACAGCGTCGGGGTTGGATTTCAATTGCGCGTAATCCGCTCCCGTACTCACTAACTTGATCCCTCGTTTCGCGAGCTCTTTGAAGAATTCTTCCATCGACATCCCGCGGGCAGGAGACGCGCCTTCGATTGTTTTGAGGCCGTATTCCTGAACCTTGTCAAGTTTGCCGAGGAGGTTTGTGGGTGAATAAAACCGCAGGGAATACATCTGCAAGCCAATAGGTCCCTTGAAGCTCGGTCCAGTCCCCGCAGGATTTTCTGCTGCAAAGAGACTACAGGACAGAAAAATGCCCAGCACGGCGTGAGAAAGAGATTTCATGAAAGGAGCGTACGCGTGCTGGAAATTGCGGTCAATTCCTAGTTCGACTCAAATCGTTGATTATTCCTTCTGCCATGAACTTTCCAGACACAAAGATGGAAACATTTAGTCTGCTTTTTCAATTGCTCCGGCATCCCGATGGAGCCCAGAGGGTTTTCGTCCCACAAAATCGCGTAGAAAGGGGCCATCAAATTCCCAGGCATAAAGTTCTTCAATGGTTGTATTCGCGTCCGAAAGGGTGCCCTGAGCAATTCGAAGAAAATCGAGAACGCCATCGAAATATCGCCCATCCGGTGTGCCACCGACGAACAGATCACCCTCATTAGCGAGGGAAACGGTATCATCCAAACCAACTGAAGACGCCTCTTTTCGGCCGTCCAAATAGATCGTCAACGTTTTGGCCGTGCGATCAGCCTCGGTCACGACGTGATGCCACTTTCCATCATTCACGAGCGCTCTGCTTTCCACGAGCGCGGCAGCAGCCGGCCCTTTGATATTAAAAGCAATGGCGCCTGATTCAGTAATTCCGAGGCTGTATCCGCCCATTTTCATTTTCTCCATTAACACACCCCTCCCTTGCCCAACCTTCGTCTTAAAATAGATTTCGATCAGCATATTCGATTTGTAAATCTGCGGGTTTTTCAACCCTTCGCCTTCGACAATGCATGGTTCAGGTTTAGCGCCCCCTTCGTGGCGGCTTTTCTTCAAATCTTTAAAGGAAAAAGGCTTCATCATCTCGGTGTTCGAAATCGAAGCATATTGTTTCCTGGCCGGGGAAAATTTCAACGCGCCAGCAATCCAATCCTCCAGGGGCCCTTGAACATAATCTGCGGTGTCCAGATTGATGCCCTTGAGCGGATACATCGGACGCTCGTAATAGGTATCTCTTGAAACATGGTAGTCTGTCATGTACCAATGTTCATCCAGGATGTCCGCGACACTGTTTCCTGTGTGATAAAAATTCCATTCTCCCACCACGCCACTCAGCGCCCACGGGACAAAGACTTTCGCCCCTTTATCCAAAGCGGCTGAACCTGCCACCAATCGGAAGTCTCCCGCGGCGGGATTTTGCAGCGGCGAAGTTGGAGTGACACCGCCAACTTCGGTGACCATCGTTTTGTTTTTTTCGGCCGCCGCCTTAAAGTCATCAAATGAACCCAGCCATCTTCCCGAAGGCTCCAACACGCCCATTTTTTTGAAATCGTAAAAAATATTTCCGGCATAGGCGTCGGAAGGAAGGTCGAAATGCTCCTTTGCCGGGCCAGCATCTTTTGCATTTCCTTCCGCCGCTGTCCGGGCGGGATCAGCATGTCGGAATACGAACTCGCCAATTCCATCCCAAACATTTCCCAAATACTTGTTTCTTCCCGCCTGCGGGGCCTGTCGCCGCGAACCGGTATAAAAATTAAACACGGTGTTATTGAAAAAGGTATTTTGGTAGCTGATGATTTCCTGGAAAGCGGAGCAGTTCACCACTGGGCTCGAGAGGTCTTTAGCCTTGCCCCAGGCGATGTTGTTGAAATGGTAATTTTTGAACGCGCCGTCCAGATAATACGCGTGTCCGAAACCCGCATCGGTCCCGCTATAGCGCTCCCAATTTCGATAACCGAGCGCGTTGTAGGAAATGTTGTCGAACACGTAAAAAGGTCCGCCCTGCCACGTTTCGATTCCGCCGTAATCGTTGCAGTTCAACATCGACTCCCAAACTTTATTGTGGTGAATCAGTATTCGGGTGAACGGCACATCGCCCCACATGCCATCCACTTTCGAGCCGTGGACATCGATACCCTGCGCGTAGGACCGCTCGATCACGTTACCAGCAATATCAGCAGTCCGTGCGCCGGTCACCTCCATGCCTGTGCCGGTGCCGAAGCGCTTGGGACGCCGCCCTGTTTCCAAAGAATGGTTACGGTAAATTTGCACATCCCCCAGGCGTCCGCGCAGTTGCGCATAACCCCAGCCTGATCCATCCGACACGGACAGGATTCCCTCATCAGTGAATCGAAAATCGTTATCCTCAACGCGCACGCCATCGACGAGTTGGCCCGCCACCAGGGAACGAATGCGAATGGGAAAGAACACGTGCTCAAATTTACAGTTGGCAATTCGAACATCCTGACCGGATCCCCATACCCGCACGCAACCGGGATGCATGTCGGCGCGCAAACCAAACGGGGTCCTGCTGTAATCCCACGTCGCTGCGGTAATATCCCAGGCGGAAGTAGTAAACCGAAACGTCAGGCCGGTGATGTGAACGTGCTCCACCTGCTTTCCATCGATCAGATTCATTCTTTTGCCGGCTTCAACCTGGACAATATTCGGATTCGCATCCCCTGCGAGCCGCAGATACAAGCGGCCTCCGTTGCCTTTTTTCTCAAACCAGTATTCGCCGTCCGGGTCGTCGAGATATTGCGGTTTGTCTTCGAGGTAGTAGCGCATGTTCTTCATGATCACCCCGCCAGCGCCGCCGCCGGTCCAACCGGCAAAACCGAGGCCGTGCCGCTGCAAATCCACGGCTTCCACCTCGGTGGGGTATGGTCCGCTCATGACCCATCCGTATTCCGGCCAAATCAGCGCGCCCTTGAAATATTCTTCCGGCTTGTCCTTGATATGCTGGGTATCAATCCCAAGGTGAATCGTCTGCCCACGCGCGTTGGTTGTTGTGTTTCCAAATGGCTTTCCCGGATTTTCCCAAACCCACCATTCACTCTTCACGTCGTCCGGGTTCGATACTTTCCAGTTCGGTGTCCTGGCCAGGGGAATTCGTGTGATGGCTCCATCCTTTCCCACGCTCCAAACGGCGCGCGGAGTGAAATCGAGATCAACGCGCCAAACTTTCTCCGGCTCGGGAATGTCTTTGTGATCCGCCCCCTTTATCCAACCGGTCACGCGCTCAGACCCGGAGATTACAGCCTCGCCATCGCCCCAACCCGGATCGCTGGTCAATCGAATCGGCTCACCGGGCCGACCCGCGTCCTTAACAAGAAGGCCTCCGCGATAAGCGACGCCTCGTTTGAACACGTAAGTATCCGCTGAACCCGCCGCTGACTTGGCGATTGCTTTGGCATCCCAGGGATGATGCTTCCAGGGAGCGTTTTTAGTCTCACCCGAATTGGTGTCGTTTCCGTTTTCGAAATCGATATACCGAACAGAAGCTCCCTTCTGAAAAACGAAGGGGTGAGGCTTCCAAACGATATCTCCTTTGGGATCGACCTGCGCATTAGCATCCTGCCAACTCCAGAGTGATAGACTATCATCGGCGAGGGCGGGCAACACAAAACCCAACATTGAGAAAATCCATGGCCATCGAAAAACCCGATTTTTGCGCATGTCGAACACTAACTGTCGCAGTTGAGACTCGCAAATCTTTAGGACGAAGCTCCGAAGCGAGGTGGAATCAATTCGTCCTGGCGGCGGATTGCAAACGGTCGCGGAGATTGTCAGGGACGTTTAATTTCGCCAGCCAGGTCCGCGCGGAATCAGGATCGACTTCCGACCAAAGCCGCATGGTGATCTCCATGGTTTCTTCGCGCCTGCCTTGATCGTTGATCATCCCAACCATGCCAGCAGCTTTGTCCGGCGACCAGTAAGCGGTGCTTTCGACATAACTTTTCAAGGCAAAATCGCGAGTCGGCCCTGGAGGAAGTTTTTGAGCCCAGGTGCGCGCCGATTCAGAATCGCGGGTGGTCCAGGCATTCATCACTTCATGCAACCCCTGCTCTTGAAGCATACCTTCAGGAAACTGCAGCACCCAGGCGGCGGAATCGGCGGGGCTCTTCGCCGACCAGCTTGAAATGACGGACATCGCGGCCTGATTCTGCAATTCGCCCGCGGGCAATTGTGCCACGTAACCTCCTGCTTTCAAAGGATCCTTCTGTGCCCATGCACCAATGAGGTTGGAGGTGGCCAAATTCTTTTCTGACACTGGAAGAGTGGCTGCCCATTCGAGTGCCTTTTTGGGATCGCTCAGCCCCCATTGCGCAGCGATGGCGGTGATCAAACTGTTCCTGGAATCACCAGCTGGAATCTGGCTGATTTGCGAGGAAGCTTCCTCAGGTTTTTCAGAGGCCCACTGTTCACGAATAATGGCGAGCGCATCCTTTCTGCTCAAGTCATGAGGCAATTTTTCGGCCCATTCCAGAGCGGCATGTAAATCGGATTCGGACCAGCTTTTCGTGAGTTCCTGAATGATATCCCTCCTCGAACGATTGGAAGGCATTTGCATAACCCTGGCGGCGAGATATTGCGGATCGGAGAAAGCAAGGGTTTTTGCCACTGCAGCCATCGCCTCTGTTTTCATTTCGCCTTCAGCCAGGACGTTGAGATATTCAAAAGCGCCACGTGCGTCCAACTCCGACCAGCGACGCATGAGATCACAAAAGCGAGCAGAACGTTCGTGAATGTTGCCAATGTCGCCGACCCGGTCCAATTCCTTTTGAATTTCAGCAGCAGAAAGGTCATCGAGGGTCAGATTTGAATTCGGCGTGCTTGAGTGGCGGGCAGGAACATTTGCCCGGGGAAAGGAAAGCGGATTCCTGGCGGCCCCGGCGCTTTGATCTGGCGAATGGTTCGGCGACAGACCACGGCCATAGAAACCAATGGCGATGCCGAGAAGCATTGGAACCAGAATTTGTGTGAATCGAGTTCTCATAATAACTGCCTTTAATTATTGAACCTTGCACGATGACATCTGGTCATTCGCATTTGGACTCAAGGTGGTGAAATCCGGGGTGTCGGACGTTCTGGTCCACGAGTTGCCGGAAAAGTTGTCATCAGAATACATGATCACGGTGCGGCCACTTGGAATCTTTACCGAGGATGCCCAGTCATTCGGGACACCGCGAGCCGCGAGTTGCGATAGCGTATAGGTTCCCACAGGAAGGGCCTGACCGGCCGCGCCGGAATAGCTGGTGTTTTGATAAAAGACCACCCCCGCAGGAGCTTGAATACTGCATGACGATACCAGGTCGTTTGCAGTTGGGCTCAATGTGGTGAAATCGGGAGTATCCGATGTGCGGGTCCAGGAGGCGCCAGTGAGATTGTCATTGGCGTAAAGCACAACAGTCCATCCCACAGGGATTCTGACAGAGGAGGCCCAATTGTCTGGCATCCCTTTGGCGGCGAGTTGGGCGGTGGTGTAATTTCCGGCCGCCAGGAGCTGGCTTGACGCCCCACCATAACTGGTATCCTGGTAGAAAGTTACTCCGCTGGCACCGCCTCCGGTTGCGACGGGAAGGCCAGAAACTTCGACAACGACAACCGAATCGCTGGCATTTGGCGCGCTGGCTGGAACAGTGACATTGATATTTCCGCCGCTGATGGTGTAGCTCAAGGAGACACCCGTGTTGTTCAATAAATAAATTCTGCTGATGGTATTATTGAGTTGCGGAATTTGGAGCTGGCCGCTGGATGGCCAGGTGAATACGTGGGCGAATAAAAAACCTGACTTTTTGGTGCAGCGCCCCCAGGAAGGATCCGAACTGTATGGGCTCCTGGTTGTGCCATAGATGCTGTTGCTATAGGTGTTCATCCAAGTGCCGATGCCGCTTAGGAGGGTTTGTGATCCAGCTGTCATGGTTCCGTCGCCTTTAGGGCCAATGTTCAGGAGATAGTTGCCTTCACGCGAAACAGCGGTCACCAACTCCTGAACCACCGAGGGAACGGATCGGTAGGAAGATTCACTGGAAGCGGTGTATCCCCAGGCACCATTCATGGTGGCACAAAGTTCCCAGGAACGACTCAGCGGCGCGC
>JAQGOY010000110.1 GCA_028293375.1 Verrucomicrobiales bacterium
TATCGGCTCGCCCGTTGTAACGGTGCCAAACACAGAGCGGGCTCCACTCTGGCCCAAGATTGGTCCAGAGAGCCTGAAACCTGTAACCGGGAACTTCCACCAGCAATTTGCCTCCGCTCTGGGGCCGATCCACAATCCGTTGCCGGATCAGAATCAAGCGCCGCCCAATCTGGCCGGTTTGGGCTTCTTGAATTTCCATCCCATCGATCTCCGTTTTTTGCCAATATTTATCCTGATGGCGGCAAAGGCTTTGAAGGGGTTGAGTCAGGCGCGCCACCACAATATACTTCAAGCTCAAGCCTTCCGCCGCGCTCAAAAAGCTATCATGGCCAAATCCTCCATCGGCCCGAACCAGTCCCAGCCGGATGTGGCCAGGCAGTTCTGAGACGGTGGCCCGCAGGAATTCCGCCGCTCCATTGACGCACGCAGCATTGCCGCTGCGCAGCCAATAATTAGCGATGAGTTTGCTTTCCACCAGGGCCGCTATCAAAGGCCGATGGCACGGCTTGAGGCCGAGCCGGGTATACCCCGTGGCCACTCCATCCTGGTGGCCGTCTTCATGCAAGCGAGCCCATGAATCCAAATCCAGGGTGTAACCCTCCTTGAGGGAAGGGAGGCTTCCCATGGCCCACCGATGCAACGGAGCCATTTCCGAGGATGTCTTTTGGGTGAAAGCCGCGAAAAATCGGGACAGAGTCGGCTGGCTGACCATCGCTTCAACTCCCAGGACCTCCGCCAGAGCCGGGTCGCTTTGCAACCAGGCCACACGCGAAAGTTTATCCGCTCCGCAAAGAATGCCACCCATGCAAGCCAGGGCGGTGTCGTCAGGAACGTAAGCGTTGGGACTGGAGGGGGAGTGGGGCAAAACCTTCCGCAGCTCACTGCGGAATTTCTTTTGCTGAAGGAAATGACTCCAAACCACCATCCCGCCATGGGCGGTCAACCGCTGATCGGTAAAAGAAATTCGAATGGACGGAGAACTGTTTTTGCAGTCAATTTGTAACCGCACCGTTTGGTCTGCCTCCTGTCTTGAATAAGTTTTCACAAACACAAGCCAACAAACGGTGCGCTACTTTTTCAATCTGAATCGTTCCGGCTAAGAGGGAGGCCCAGGACTGGACGAATATGTGGTTCAAAGTGGAGTCAGGGAATGGTGACTCCGAAACCTTGAGGAAATTGGTCAGCATGGGGAGAACAAATTATGAATCCGACGTGAGGCTTGTCATGTCGCGGATACTCAGTGATCGACGATACCCTAGTTGGTATCGAGCAGAAGTGATTCGTAAATACATCGTGCTATATAAGAACCAGGTGCAGGGGAGCCTGGTGCCTTTCATCATCTCGGCATTGGACGACAATGAACCCGCTGTGAAGGATGCGGCTTATGAGCTTTTGACTTTGATATCTGATGAGCAGGAGGCACGCAGCTTTTTGCCTGAATTGAACGGAGATGGCAGATTTTTTTATTTCTTCTTTAAAATTTTGACAGTTGCTGCCTCAAACGGAAACATCGTCACTAATGGCGAGCTCAAAATCGAAAAGACGGATTCTGGCTTTGGGAGTGGGCAGTTTCACCCAAAGCATGCTCCATATCTTGAAAGGGCAGGGGGCTGATGTTGAGACTTACCTGACTCGCGATTACGGGCACTATGGTCCAGGACTCGAAGGCAAAACCCATCTGGTTCAGGATGTGCCTGATGTAAACACGCTTCTGGACGCAAAAGACTACGATCTCATCATCCCGCAATCCATCGATTGGGCTCAAAAAGATTGGGGATCGGGATTAGTGGATCGAAAAGCGCCTATTCTCTGCCCTTCCGGAGAAGCGCTCAAACTCGAGCGGGATCGCGATTTTGCCAGGGCTCTTTGCGGAAGGTATCGCATCCCATTCCCTCGTTCTTATGTGGCAAGGAATCGGATTGAGGCTGAAGCCATTCTTGCGAAGGATCCGCGTCCTTATGTGCTCAAAAATCCGCTCTGCTCCCCCACCAGTCCCATCCATACAATCGTCTGCGAGACAGTCACCGACACCCAGGCGTGGCTGAGGAGGGTCGACTACGCTGAGGGGGCCTTCATGCAGGAATACATGGGCCGGGCTGAAGCGGGTCACATCGCCTTCGTCTCGGGAGGTGAAATTTATTCCCTGATTACCAACCAGGAATATAAACGTGCATTCAATGGAGACATGGGAATTGTTGCAGGAGCTCCGCTCGGCGGGTTGGTCGAGTCGGATCCAGGGGACAAATATGGTTTGGCCCGGGAGCTCATTCATCCACTGCTTCCCTGGTTTCGCGAGGTGGATTTCCACGGACCCATTCAGGTCACCGGAATTAAGCGGGATGGAAAATGGTCCGTTCTCGAATACAACGTCAGGCTGGGAGTCACCTGCGGCCCGGTCATCCTCAGAATGCTGCAAAACCCTCTGGACGATCTAATAAAGGTTGTTAAGAATAAAAAATTGAAGATTGACTTCAATCCCGGACTTCTATTTGGATGCTCCCTGACTCTTGCCGGTTACGGTTATCCTTTCGTTGCTTTGCCAACTCCCCCTTTGCCCGTCGATTTGATTTCCCCATTCGATTGCGATGTTTGGTGGAATGAAGTGGCACTCGATTCACACGAGCAACTCGTAATGACCGGTCATCGAATTGCCGATATTGTGGCAATCGCAGAAACCCTTGAGGACGCAATCAAACGAGCCTATTCCAACATTGCCCGGATTCGTTGTCTCAGCAGTTACTACCGGACTGATGTTGGAAAAAGTCTTTGGCCGCCAGGCGAATGCTAATGGATCATCTTTCCCAACTACCAGGCAGGTCCACCAGGGTGATCGTTAATCTCGCTCAGCTCCGCAGAAACTTTGACCTCTTTTTAAAAGAAAAACCTGCCGGTCTTAAATTTTTAAGCGTGGTGAAAGACAATGGCTATGGTCATGGAATGGTCCAGATTGCCATGGAAGCCTTGAAGAAAGGAGCGTCTTACCTGGGAGTGGTAACGGTTGACGAAGCCTTGGAATTACGCGAGGCCGGAATCACTGCGCCAATCTTGTTGTTCGGAGAAAGAACTGCCGAGGAGATGGGGATCTGCTTCGAAAAGAATCTGACTTGCAGTATTAATTCGAAAGAAGCATTCACTCTCGCCAAAAAATTATCCAGTCAGCGAAACCAGAAATTAACCATTCATCTGAAAATCAATACCGGGATGAATCGCTACGGCCTTGACTGGTCAGAATGCCTCGAAGTCGTTAATGCTGCTGCCTGTTGCGATACTCTTTTTCTGGAAGGAATATACTCTCATTTTGCCATGTCAGATGAATTGGATAAAAGTTTTGCCCAACTCCAAATCGAGCGCTTTCAATCTGTTCTTAACCAGATTACCAACCAGGGTATCCACATTCCCCTCAGGCACATTTGCAATTCTGGTGGTTATCTTGATTTGCCCCAGGCTCACTTCGACATGGTTCGCATTGGGATTTTGCCACTCGGAGTCTACCCCTCTTCCGTCTGCCGAAGGGTTCCTGGCTTGGCACCCGTCATGGAGTTGCATTCCCGCATCGCTGCCCTGAGAGAAATCCAACCCGGTGAGTTTGTCGGATATGGCCTTCGTTACCAGGCACAAACTCCACGTAAAATAGCAGTTTTACCAATCGGTTATGGGGATGGTTTTCCTCGGGTTAGAAATGAAGGCTCGGCTATCGTCCGCAGCCACAGGGCTCCTGTCGTCGGTGGGATCGCTATGGATGCCATGATGGTTGATGTGACTGATATTCCCGGCATATCGGTCGGAGACGAAGTAGTCCTGGTAGGCAAAAGTAACGGCGAAGAAATTTCCATTCATGATCTGGCTGCTCTTCGAAAATCGGTTTCCTATGATGCCATGACGAGCATCCGTTCAAGAATTCCGCGGGTATATTCTTCTGAAACATGAAGCTTTTATTATCTGAAGCCAGGGCCGATTATACGTCGTATGTCTTCGGATACGCCGTCTGGGGCATCCCAGAATCAGGCGAATCTCCGGCAGATTGTTTTGCACATGGTTTTTTGCCGGGTTCCCGGCAGATGGATCGTTATTACCTCTGCCGTCATCTGCGGGTTGACTTGCGAAAATTCGAGCTCAACTCCGAGAATAGAAGAATTCTGAGAAAAGGGGAGGGGATTGAATTCACCATTGTGGAGAAACCGCAATTTCAATGGAACTCGGAGCGGCGAACCTTCTGCAAAACGTATGCGGATGAACGCTTTGGGGAGGCGGTAATGACTGAGGAGCGGCTTGATTCCATCTTCACCGGCGAGGTGACAAGCCACGTGGCCGTTTTTAAAGAAGCTGCATCGGGTCGCGAACTGGGCATCGTTCCACTCTTTCTGCAAACCGGTCGGATGGCCTATTACTATTACGGTTTTTACGACCTTGCATTCATGGCAGCTAACCTTGGGATGTTCATGATGACCTGCATGGTCAACCATTTCTGGAATGCGGGGTTTCCCTTCATCTATCTGGGAACCTGCTACAGTGATCGCGCACTTTATAAAACCCAGTTCAAGGGAATTGAGTTTTTTAATGGCAACCAATGGTCGGGAAACATCAGGGAATTGAAATACCTTCTTGCCCGCGATAAAACCAGGCCAACAACTCATTTGCTGGAGGAACAGGAATACATGGTTCCATTCCAGCATGAAGGACTCACCGGCCTGATCCAGAAAAGCAAAACCCGCACAATCGATCACGATTGAGCGGGTCTTGTTGAAATTTGAAGGATTAACCGAGAAAAGCCTGGTGAACGGCACGCATGGCCTGCTCACCTTTGCCCAGTTCGGCAACAACCGAGATTTTGATTTCACTGGTGGAAATCATGAGGATGTTGACCTGTTCCTTTGCCAGAGTTTCGAACATCTTGGCCGCGACACCGGAATGGCTTCTCATCCCCACTCCCACAATACTGAGTTTGCAGATGTTTTCGTCCGCCACAACTTCCCGGTAACCCACCTCATTCTTCAACCCATCTATGACCTTGCGGGCTTTTAAAAGTTCCGGTTTGTCCACTGTGAAGGAAAGATCGGTCGCAGGAGTCCCCGAACCGTGGCTGATGTTCTGCACGATCATATCGACGTTAATCGTCGCATCCGCCAGCGCTTTAAATATCACCGATGCCGAACCTGGCTTGTCGGGAACCCCGACTAGCGTAACTTTTGCCTGATTTTTGTCTAACGAGACGCCTCGTATGACGACGTCTTCCATGCTCGTGGTTTCTTCTTTCACAATAGTTCCTGGGTTGTCATTCAAACTGGACCTTACTTCGAAAATAACGCCGAATTTTTTTGCAAACTCTACCGAACGCGATTGCATGACTTTGGCCCCAAGGCTCGCTAGTTCCAGCATTTCGTCATAGGAAATCTCGTCCAGTTTCCGGGCGGTCTTTACAATCCGCGGGTCGGCAGTGTAAACACCATCCACGTCGGTATAAATCTGGCAAAGGTCTGCTTTCAGCGCAGCCGCAAGCGCTATGGCAGTGAGGTCGGAACCTCCCCGACCCAGCGTCGTGATCTGTCCTTCCTGGGTCTGTCCCTGAAATCCGGCGACGATCACCACATTTCCCGCGTCCAAATGCTGGTGCACTTGTTTGGGCGTAATGTTTTGTATCTTCGCCTTCGTATGAACGCCGTCAGTCACAATACCCGCTTGCGCTCCAGTCAGGGATGTCGCCTGCAATCCAATCGAGTGAAGTGCGATTGCCGTTAGTGCGATCGTTGTCTGTTCGCCGGTAGCTAGGAGCATGTCCATCTCCCGTTCGCTCGGAAGCGGCATGATTTCTTTGGCCAGTTTGATCAGGTTGTCCGTCACCCCGCTCATCGCGGAAACCACAACCACTACTTGGTCTCCCTTCGCCCGGTAACTGGCCACCCTGGCTGCAACGTTCTTTATCCGTTCAGGATTTCCCACCGATGTCCCGCCGTATTTTTGAACAATCAACGCCATACCATTAAATTCCGATAACCTTCATTACTGCTGCCTTTTCTGCAGGAACAACGACAGGCGCAAAGCCTGAAGTTTGAATCGCGCAATCTGGATCTTTCAGCCCATGTCCCGTCATGATCGCGGTCACCACGCTTCCGCGCGGGATCCATCCCTGTTTCACCGCGCGAATCAATCCTGCCAGTGGCGCAGCGGAGGCAGGTTCCACGAAAATACCCTCCGTCCTGGCGATTAAGGTATAAGCCGCCAATATTTCGTCGTCGGTCACTTTCCCGATATGCCCATTGGATTCCTTCAGCGCATTCGTTGCTCCCGTCCAACTGGCGGGATTCCCAATGCGTATTGCCGTAGCTACCGTGTTGGGATTGGCCACCGGCGCACCATCAACGATGGGAGCCGCTCCAGCAGCTTGAAATCCAAACATTCGTGGCAGTCGGTCAATTTTTTTGCTTTTAAAATATTCCTGGTAACCGCGCCAATACGCCGTGATGTTTCCTGCATTTCCAACCGGTAAAAAATGAAAATCCGGTGCGCGGTCCAACTGGTCGCAGATTTCAAAGGAGGCGGTTTTTTGACCCTCTATTCGCACCGGGTTGATGCTGTTGACTACTTCCACTTTACCGGTCTCCCCAAGCTCCCGAACGATCCGCAACGCTTCATCAAAGTTTCCTTCAATGGCAATCGTCGTTGCGCCATACATTAACGACTGCGCCATTTTTCCGAGTGCAATCTTTCCGTTCGGAAGCAGCACCACACATTTCATTTTTGCGCGCGCCGCATAGGCCGCAGCGGAGGCGGAAGTGTTTCCCGTGCTGGCGCAAATCACTACTTCAGCTCCACGTTCCTTTGCTTTCGAGACCGCCATGGTCATCCCGCGATCCTTGAAAGAGCAAGTCGGATTCAACCCTTCATATTTCAGGTAAAGCTCGAAATCTCCGCCGATCGCATCCACGAAATTCTTAACGCGGATAAGCGGGGTGTTCCCTTCACAAAGACTGATCACTGGTGTCTTATCCGTGACAGGCAGGTATTCTGCGTAATGGTTGATTACACCCTGCCAGCGGCTGATTTTCATTCTCGTGGAATCCATACAAAAAATTATTCGAAATCTTCAACCCGGATCAGGACTGGAGCCCCTTTGACTACAGGCAACTTCTCTATCTGTTTGAGCGCCTTTTGCATTGAGGCGTTGCTTGCATCGTGGATCATTAGAATCAACGGCACCGTGGCGCCTTCGTGACCCTCCGGCTGAATAACCGAGGATATTCCAATGTTCAGCCTGGCAAGAATGGTGGCAATGCTCGCCAGCGTTCCAGGTCGGTCCGAAACTCCAAGGCGCAGATAATAGCGGGTGACCAGCTCGCCTGTGCTTAATACTTTTCCGTTTTTTTCGTGATCCACAAAAGCGGGAACTCTGTCTCTGCTGCTGCACTTTAAATCCAGCGCCGCATCCGCCAGGTCGCTTAACACTGAACTTGCCGTAGCATCCTGTCCCGCCCCGCGTCCATAATATAACGTGTCTCCTACTATGTCCCCTCTTACCAATACCGCATTGTAGACCCCGGAAACATTCGCCATCACGTGGTCTTTCGGCAGTAGAGCAGGATAAACCGATACTTGAATCGCCTGCCTCGGTCCTTTGCTTTTCTTCAGGCTTGGAAGGCACTTCACGATACCTAAAAGTTTAATCGTATAACCAAGTTGGGTCGCGAATTGAATGTCCAGCTTGCCAATGTGGCGTATGCCTTCGACATATATATCCTGGGGATTGATCCAAAATCCATGCGCCAGCGAAGCTAATATCCCCGTCTTATGAGCTGCGTCATGCCCATCCACATCCAACGATGGTTCTGCCTCCGCATATCCAAGCCTCTGCGCATCGGCCAGCACATCCATAAATTCAGCGCCTTCCGCCTTCATCCGTGTCAGGATATAGTTGCAGGTGCCGTTGACTATTCCGTACAGACGAACAACCCGATTCCCAATAAGGCTTTCACGAAGCACTTTGATGATCGGAATCCCTCCCGCCACGCTTGCCTCGTAATAAAGGTTAGTCTTATTCGCTTTTGCCAGCGCAAATAAAGTTTCTCCATGTTTGGAAATCAGCGCTTTATTGGCCGTCACCACCGGTTTCCCTGCCTTCAAAGCCGCTTCAACCACGCTGCGAGCCGTTGTGGTGCCCCCGATTAGTTCGACGATAATATGGATCTCAGGATCATGGATCAATGCATGGAAATCAGTGGTAAGCAGCGCGGCAGGGATATGGACTGGCCTGCTCTTTTTGATCTCGCGAACAACTACTTTTGTGACCGAAATTTTAATCCCGAGCCTCGAAGCCATGAGGGCGCCGTTGGCCTGAAGTGCTTTGTAGACTCCGCCGCCAACTGTGCCGCCACCGATAAGCCCAATATTAACCTGCTGCTGCATAGGAGCGGAGAGCATGGCTGGAAACGAATTTCAAAACAAATATTTTTTAGGACAGTTTGCATCTCTTCATCAAGGGGCAGCGAGGTCAGCCCCCCCTTCCGGAGTCAGGGTCACAATACATCGGGCGCCGAAAACACGAGGAAAAAGAGAAAAAACCTTGTCCACTCTCTCCAAGGGTTCATAAAAAACAGAAGGAAACAGGCATGGCTTGCTGTAACCACCACTTAGTAAATACGGCAGTGAGCTGAAAGCTTCTTTAAACAGAACATTCCATCCCGAATAAATCTCGGAGTGATTCGGGCTAAAAAAAATACGGGTTGCGTTGCCTTGAGCAGCATAATAATCCCGCGGAAACGGTGCTTTCTTCAACGCATTGATCTTTCCACGCATCGCTATCGGCTCGTGATGCCCCAGCCCATAAACCGGGTAGGTGAACGGGCTGATGTACGGTTCGAAAAGAATGATTCTCCCATTCGGAATCAATACTCGCCTTGCTTCCTCCAAAAACGCCGCTGGAGCACTCAAATGATGAAACACATCAAATAACACAAGGTGACTCACCGTGTTACTCTCAAAAGGCATTTCGTAGGCGTCGCAAATCTGGTCCAACCATGGATTAGGGAACAGATCCGTGGTGATTGCTGAAGGATAATATTTTTTCAAATTCCCAATCCCAGATCCTAACTCAACTACAGGTCCGTGCAGCGTCCCATCAATCTGGCCAACTATCCGCTTATAAAACTCGCCGTACACCTTTCGCAGGGTCGGTTTTTTCTCCCAGGAAAGACGGTTTCTTTCGATTTCCACCTGATGTTGCTCCAGAGGTGCTGCCATTTGGTACGAACCTAGCTAGCTAACCTTTCGAAATCGAGCAACTTCCGCACCTAATTTGGTTGAAGGAAGAGGCCTTTCTCTAGTATATCGAGCAGCTTGAACCTATCGATCAAGCCTTTCAAAAGGCCCTTGTTGTTTAAGTCAGAGCTCAGGCGTGAGTCAAATGGCTATTAAATCTTTTTGCCTCACTTTTGATCAATACGACAGTTAATGAGACATTCGAAAGCCAAAAGTCTGAGTTTCCGGCCTTCATTCACCCGACTAATCCTCGGAGGTAAATGTTTCTTTTGGCTTCTCTTTCTTTTTTTGTGCAGCAATTTTTCACTAAGCGCACAACCCATTACCAATGTGCAGGGTATTTGGCTAAAACCTGCCTCTGAACGTGCCAAAGGCCTTCCCGTGAATCTCACCGGGACTTTAACTTATAGCGATCCCGAATGGGGATTGGCATTTTTCGAAGACGCAACCGGCGGCATCTACCTTCCCGGTCCCATCAAAGTCGACTCGGTTTCCTCTCGCTTCTTGCAAACATTGGAGGGGGTCACCCTCAGTGCCGGAATCACCAACGCTGTCATTCGCACCACGACGACCCCCATTCCATTTTCGCCCAAAAGAATTCAGCTCGGCGAAATTACCAATAATCCGGCAGGGACCGTAAGCCTGGAACTGCATGGGTTGGTGCGCGCTGCATCCATCCAAAACGGTCGTCTTTTTATAGATTTATGGGATGAACTCGTCGCCGAAGTCCACGTGCTTCACTACCCTTCGAACAAATACTCCACTCTTGTTGGTTCCCGCTTAAAAGTGATCGGCACCATTGGATCCGTTGCCCCTGATGCATTAGGGCGGCCTGTGGCTCAGATTTGGGTCCAGGATTATAGCGCTATTACCCTCGAATCCTCCGCCAAAGTTAAAGAGATTCCTTATCAGTCCGCCAACGCGGGCGAACTCGAAACGACCAATACCTGGGTCAACCTTAAAGGAAGAGTCCTTGCCTTTGTGCCGGGAAAAAAACTCACGCTACGTGGCGATGACGGTCCCATCGAAATTAAGATCAATACTCAAACCGAAATTCCCAAAGTCTTTCAGGATGATCTGATTGCTGTCTCAGGCTTTATCACTCGGGTCGGATCTGTTCTTCAGTTGGATTATCCAACAAACTTGCGATGGCTCAGCAGTCCTGGAATGGTTTCCACAAACTCCCCAATCGAATTTCCAAACGGAAAATTGCCGGTCCTCACCTCGCTTGCCGCCGTGCGCTCGCTATCTAAACTGGAAGCCGCTCGTGGCTATCCCATCACAGGCAGGGCCACCGTTTTATTTCATCTACCTAATTGGAAGCTCGCTTTTCTTAAGGACGCCTCTGCCGGGCTTTTTTTTGACCTCGCTAACGGTCCAATGGCCGCCAATGTCGGAGACATCGTTCAGGTGGACGCTAAATCTATCCCGGGTGATTTCTCTCCCGGCGCTGGCTTCGGCACTTTCAAAGTAGTCGGCCACTCAAAAGATTTTCCCAGAACGAGTCCCGTCACCCTCGACACTCTTTTAAAGGGCCAGGACGATAGCCAATGGATCAGCGTAAAAGGGGTCGTCCGTCACGTCAAAACGGAAGGCGAAGTAACCCGAGTTCGGATTCACACCCCCAGCGGCGCATTTAACGCCACCGTATCGGATTTGGCTCTCCCTGAAAACTTGCTGGATTCTGAAGTCACCGTGCGTGGTGTCTGCACCTCCGATTACAATCCCAGTCGCCAAATTAAGGGTATTAATATCTATGTGCCCGACTTCCACCAAATTTCCATTGATACGCCGGGTGCCAGCAATCCTTTTTCTCTGCCCCAGAAGGAAGTGACTGGAATTGGCCAGTTTAGTCTCACTGAGGGCTTCGGTCACCGTGTCAGAGTGCGCGGTGTGGTCACTTACATTTCTCCGGGCCGTTACATATATGTCCAGGATGCGACCGGCGGCATCCTTGTCCAGTTCGATCAAAATGCAGACTGTATCGTCGGTGATCAAGTGGATGCTGTGGGCTATCCTGACATGGGCCACTACAGCCCCAGCCTTCAAAATGCTTTGATTAGGGTTGCTGGAAACGCCCCACTTCCTACTCCTCAAAAAATTTCCGTCGCGGATGTCGTTAACTCCCAGGGAGGCGGCAACTCTCTTCGCGATGGTCGGTTGATCAGCATCTCCGGCAAGATCCTGGAACATGTCCGCCAGGGTGATGGCGATTCCTTACTTATAGGAGACACTCATTCCAACCTTTTTAATGCATTTCTCCGAAGTACCACCATCCCCTTTATCGCAGAACCGGGAGCCGTGGTGGAATTGACCGGCGTTTGTGAAGTGGAGGTCGATGCTCTCCAACAGCCCAAAAAATTCACCATCCTGATGCGGGAACCTCGGGATATGACGATCATCAAAAAAGCGCCATGGATCACCGGCAACCGCACACGCGGCATCGCTATCGGCTCAGTGGCCGTTCTGCTTATCACCGTGTTTTGGATTTATGCCTTGCGTCGTCGCGTCCAGAAGCAAACCCAGGTCATTCGTCGGCAGTTCGAGGAAGATCGGGTTCTCGGTGGATTGCACAAACGATTGAGCGGTGCCACAACTCCCTTTCAGGCCGCCTCCATTATTTTGGATGTAGTCTATGAATTAACTCCCTGCCGTTTTGCTCGTTTCGATCTTTACTCAGGCAATCCTCTTGAATTCAGGCCTTTGATCGCATCCGACTTTAAGAAGACCGGCGGCTGGTTTGAACTTGTTGCCGAACCGCTTCCTGCCGCGATGCATGAACTTTTACTCAGCCGAAAAAACACCTTCATTGCCCCGCCGGATAAAGTTCATCAATTCCCTTCCTGGACCAGACACACCGGAACATTCGTTATCGTTCCCATTCGAGGTGAAAAAGAACTCAATGCCACCTTGATCCTGAAACTTGGCGATACCCGCGAGTCCATTTCCTACAAACTCGGACTCTTGCAGCGCGTGGCTGACAGCTCCGCTCCTGGCTTGGATCGTATTCGTGCCGAACAAGCTTCCCGCACCAGTGAAGAACGGTTTCAAATCGCTTCCCGCGCCACCCACGACATCCTTTGGGATTGGGACCTTTCCGAAGATACGTTATGGACCGGGCAGGGCCTCGGAAAATTACTAAACTTGCCGCCAGACGTATCAAAAATTACCAGCCGGTTCTGGGAGGACTACACTCACCCCGACGATCTCCCATCTCTCCTCAACGCAAGGAACGATGCTCTTGAAAAGGGCGCGGCTTCCTGGTACCAGGATTACCGCCTGCGCAAATCAGATGGAACTTACGCTTTCGTTTTTGATCGCGCTTTCATTGTTCGTGATTCCAAAGGTAAACCGGTCCGGATCATTGGCGCTATCCAGGACATTAGTGATCGTAAGGCAACCGAACTCGAACTGCAAAAAACCAAGGAAAACGCCGAGTCTGCCAACAAGGCAAAAAGCGAATTTTTGGCCAACATGAGCCACGAAATTAGAACCCCCATGAACGGCATCATCGGGATGACCAACCTTTTGCTGGATACTCCTCTTGACC
>JAQGOY010000114.1 GCA_028293375.1 Verrucomicrobiales bacterium
ACGTAAACAAGGGAATTTGCAGTCCCCAGGTCTATTCCGATGTCGTTGGAAAATAGGCTTTTAAGTTGCGCAAACATGAACTTTACTTACACCAGCTTGTTTAAGGGTGTACCTGGATGAGGTCAAGATTATAGAGGAAAAGTTACGTCGCGAATCTTCCCGGACAAATCACTGGTGAAGCGCGGGCTTCAAAGTCCATGCCTGAAGCCGGGCCTGTTCCATCACTTTCGGCGCGCGAAAACCGACTTTATGGATAACCCATCCTCCGAAGAGGCCCGGAGTATCCGTTGCTATATGGTTTTCGGGCATTATTCGAGCTTTTTGTCCTAACGTTATGACTTTATCCTCCGGTAGCTGGTTGGGTTGCTGGTAGAACTTCCAAACTGAGGCCATAGCGACCAAAAAATCAGCAGGAGACACTGCGTCTGGACCGATGAATACGCGTGCCGGGATGCGATGTTGGGTTTGGATGAATTGAAAGACATCCTGAAGGGCATCGCGAAATGCGAGGGCTGTGATGTTTGTTAATATTTCTGCTTTTGGGGGTGCAGAGTCGGGGCCAAGCAATCCGCTTGGTTTAAGAGGGCTATTCTCTTTCCGGCCGGAAAAGGATTCATGGAGGTTGAGAGTAAGTAATTCGAATTGATCTGCGACAGAGTAAACGCGGTTGCTGATCTGCAGATAATCCAACCTTCCTTCTTGTGCGATGATGAGATCGCTCAATTTGGTCAACTCTCCCGCGGTAGTTCCTTCAGTTTTTGTGCGGTCAGGGTAAAGCACCGGTAAATCGCTGGCAGTGACCCAATGAATATTGGAGATGCTCCGTATGTGATCGATGTATTGGGCAAAGCGTTGAAATGCGGAATCCGTTTCGGAAACGGAGATCTGGCCCGGTGGTTTCCATCGTTCGCGTGGAGGATTTGCACCATGGGCGAAGTTCGCACCGTCCCAGAACTCCTGGTGGACCCATTCACATGGATGGTAAAAAATACTAATTATCCCGCCCCCTGAAGTCCGTAATCGTTCGACAATTTCTGAGACCTTCTTTTTGGCAGGTTCCACCGCAGCCGGATCATGCAGTTCCATTCGAGTATAATTGGAGCCCATGTGAAAAACATTGAGCGCTCCCGCGTACCAGAAGGGCTGGGCATTTAGGCCAACCTGATTGCCTTCATCAACATAGCAGGGGACCCCTCGCGGTGACACACCGATTTGTCGGAGTGCGGCGATTGCTTGTGGTGCCCAAGAGGAGCCGGGTTGCCCATAACAGGAAAGGGTTGTCACACCTAAAATGCGTTTCACATCTGCCGCACCGCTTTTTTCGCGTCGTTCGAATTCTGAAACGCCATCCAGCCAGCCGCAATCTGCCAGATACTCTGTTGGGGTTGGGTGAACGGAATGAAAATCAGAGTGGTAACCGATATCGTGCTTTTTAAGCGCAGCAATTACGTCCTGTCGTCCCCGCTTTTCCAGAACACGGGCTTTCTCGCCGACCAGCTTGAATGTAGCGCGAATGCCCCGTTGCGTGAGCATTTCGCAAAGTCGTTTGGTGGCATCGTCATCTGCGGGCAACAGGAAATCCTCGGTATCGAACCAAAGAATGACATCGATACTCGTTGAGGCTTGCAGGTGATGGAGTGAAAACAAAATGAAGCACCCAACCACAACGCAGCGTATCGATTTGATAAAGCACCGGGATGACATATCTGATTATTTCTTGACGGATTCATTCCGTCGAGATCAAACGATCCCGTAAACGTGATCTGAAGGTCCTTACTACAGCCTGTCGAAGGCATTGAGTAATAAATATTGATGGTTGTTTACATCTGATATGGATTTAGCGGGTTCGGAAGAGCTCGATGTTCATCTGCGCCTGTCAGTAATCGTGTTGGCTCGGAAGAATGATCAGAGATGTCAAACCGCGGCTCTTGCGGTCTGGGACTTGGGGGGACGACTGGGGCTCATCTCAGGAAACGATAGACAATCTGATTTTAGCAGGTGTGGCTTTCCTGACGTTTGTTTCGCTTGATCGATAAGCTGCATTTATGCCTTTCCGGGGCCAGATGTTCACGAGTGAAAGCTCTCTCCACGCGGTTCTTGCATTTCAAAGTCATTGCCTGGAAGCCCGAGATTGTTGATTCCGAAGGTTGGGTTGGCATAAGACCATTTGGCCTTGACCAAAGTCAGGCTTTTCCTCACCTTCCCTAAGTCATTCTTTAACATGCAAGGCGACCACGCTATTCCTCCCACTCCTCCTGAGCCTGCTCCTCCCGAAACGGTTGGGCGCGCTTTTTCTCGATGGTTTGGAATTTTTGCTTCCCCCGCAGACGTTTACGAAGACTGGGTTGGTGCCAAACCCAATTTTGCTAACATTTTTGTCCCCACAGTGCTCGCGATGTTCGCGGCCATTGTTTTCGTTCTGGTTTCTTTTTCGCAACCGGCGGTTTTATCCGGAGTGAAAGAAGCCCAGGCCAAACAGATGGAGAAGAACGCGAAGAGTCAAAACCTCACGCCCGCGCAGATCGAAAAACAGCAGGAAATCACGGAAAAGTTCATGACTACTACCATGCTCAAGATTTTTGGAGCAGTTGGGGCCACTTTTGGCACTATTTTCGGCCTGGTCGTTGAATCATTCTTTGCCTGGATTTTACTCCGCACTCTTTACAAAACCCGCATTCCTTTTCCAAGGGCAGTCGAGCTCACTTCGCTCTCATGGAGTGTGCTTTTCATTGGCACTTTTATTACGCTTTCAGTCGTTGTTATGACAGGAAGCCTTTACATGAACGTAGGACCCTCACTGTTTGTCAAAGAATTCGATCCTAAATTGAAACTTCACCAAATTTTAAGTGTATTCAATGTAATGACAATCTGGCAATTGGGCGTCGAATCAATCGGAATTGCAAAAATAGCACAGCGACGTTTCCTGCCAGTAGCGTTGGTTGTTTATTCGCTCTGGATCGCGCTTCGATCACTCATGATTTTCGCGAATCCAATGAATTATTAACTGCGGTCTTTTCACCTAACTCAAAAATAGTCGGCTTTCCATGGCAAAAAAATCTAATCGTACGCGAACAATTGTCGTTTGGACCATCATTCTACTTCTGCTCGCGGGAGGCGGGGCAGGGGCATACATGTACCGTAAGCGGGACGTTGTCATTACTGTCCAAACAGAAAAAGCATTGCGCCGTAATATTACTGAAACAGTCGTAGCTACAGGTAAAATTCAACCTGTGCTTCAAGTGGTCATTAATCCTGAAGTCAGCGGTGAGATCACCGATCTTCCCGTCCATGAGGGACAACCGGTTAAAAAAGGCGATCTCCTGGTCAAAATCAAACCAGACAATTATGTCGCCTCGCGAAATTCGGCAGAGGCAGGTTACAAATCCGCCATGGCTGGTCGCAGTCAAAGCAAGGCGCAGCTCGAGAAAGCAGAGAAGGAATACAATCGCAACAAAGAACTCATGGCCAATAATCTTGTTTCCGCCTCTGCTTTCCTTGATTACGAAACTGCCTTCGAAGTAGCCAAGCTTGTTTATGAGACATCCACCCATCAGACGGACGTGGCTATGGCGGCCCTTGAACGTGCCAACGATGATCTTTCCAAAACCACCATTTCATCGCCAATCAATGGTGTGGTAACCAAATTGAAATCGCAAAAGGGGGAACGCGTTGTGGGAACTGCGATGATGGCTGGCACCGAAATCATGACTATTGCAGACCTGGAAGCAATGGAGGCTCGAGTTGACATCGGTGAAATCGACATTGTTCTCATCGCGACCAATCAAAACGCCAAGCTTGAGGTCGACTCGTTCCAAGACAAAAAGTTTTCGGGAGTGGTCTACGAACTTTCCAATGCCGCCAATACCACTGGCGCCAATACTCAGCAGGAAGCAACGAAATTCCAGGTCAAGATCGCGATCAAAGACAAAGATAACTTTCGTCCCGGCATGTCTGTCACGGCCTACATCGAAACTCGAAGCAAAAGTAATGTCGTCTCTGTTCCCATCCCCAGTGTGACTACCCGCTTACCCAAGGGTTCTCAACCGGCCAACAAAAAACCAGGCCCCGGCGAAAAAGTGGATGAAAACGAAAAAGCCGGCGTGGGCAACATCGCTAATCTCAAGAAAAAGGAAACTACAGTGAAGCCGGTGGAAGTCGTGTTCGTAATGGAAGGTGAAACCACGAAAATGGTGACTGTGAAACGAGGAATCAGCGATGATGATTACGTCGAGATTACCGAAGGCATCAGCGAAGGAATGACCGTTGTCTCCGGAGGTTACAAGGCCATCAATAAGGAACTCGAAGATGGTAAAAAGGTGAAAGTTGATAACGAGAAACATGCTCCTAAGGAGGAAAAGAAGTGAGCCTTTTGCGGCTGCAAAATATCGCCCGCCGCTACCAGATGGGTACAGAAACGATCCACGCTTTGCGTGATGTCTCCCTGTCTATCGAGCGCGGCGAGTACGTCGCAATCATGGGTCCCTCCGGCTCCGGCAAATCGACGCTCATGAACTTGCTTGGCTGCCTTGATTCTCCCACTTCGGGCGAGTTCATTCTCAACGGAAGTCGAGTCAGTGAAATGGAGGACAATGACCTTGCCGAAATTCGCAACAAGGAAATCGGCTTTGTTTTCCAAAGCTTCAATCTGCTTCCTCGCTCCGACGCCCTTCACAATGTTGAATTGCCTCTCATTTATGCAGGGTTCCCTTCCGGTGAACGCCGGGAGATGGCCAAGGCGGCACTCGACCACGTGGGTCTGGGAGATCGCATGCATCATCGGCCCAACGAAATGTCGGGTGGCCAGCGACAGCGTGTGGCGGTAGCCCGGGCACTGGTTAACAATCCCAGCATTCTTCTTGCAGACGAGCCCACCGGTAATCTTGATTCTCGGACAGGCACCGAAATCCTTGCTCTTTTCGAGGAACTTTCCAGCAAGGGAAATACTATTATTCTGGTCACGCACGAGGAGGATGTTGCGGTCAATGCGCGACGGATGATACGAATTCGCGACGGTCTCATTGCCAGCGACGAATTGACGCACAAGGGTCTCGCTGCCACTCCAGCGTCTGCTTCGTCGAAATGAGAATTACCACGGAACTTGCGGAGGGAATTCGGATCTCCTGGAGTGCGATCGCCGCCAACAAGCTTCGCGCCGGCCTTACTACCCTTGGCATCGTCATTGGCATCGTCACGGTCACCCTCATGGCTACTGCCATTACCGGGATTAATACTGCTTTCCGTCAGAGTATCTCCCAGATGGGTACGGATGTTCTTTACATTCAGAAATTTCAGTGGGGACCGCCTGACCAGGAATGGTGGACCATGCGTAACCGGCGCGACATCACCATCTCAGAGGCCAAAGCAATGATGCGCCAAATCAATAATGCGGTTGCGGTCTCCATCGAGGCATCCACCGGCCGAAACATCACATTTAAAGGCCGCACTGCGCGAGGCGTCTGGACTGTTGGGAATACCGTGGAGAGCGCCATTGTTCGGGGGCTCGTGGTCAAGCAGGGTCGGTTTTTTACAGAGGGAGAAGTTGACGGCGCCCGTCCTGTTTGTGTCCTGGGTGCCGATCTTGCCGCGAATCTTTTCCCAGTTGAATCTCCACTTGGTCAAAAGGTTCGCATTGATGGCGCCCCATTTGAGGTCATCGGCGTTATAGACAAAATGGGGACATTCCTCTTTGGCAATCTGGATAATCAAATCATTATACCCATTACTCGCTACCTGACCCAGGTGGCACATCGTCCCGACGTGAGTATTATGGTCAAAGTCAAAAGACCTGAAGACATGGACGAGGCTAAAGAAGAGCTTCGCGGCATTGCCCGCAAAGTTCGTCATGTTGCCCCGGGAAAACCAGACGACTTTTCCATCAATCAACAGGATATCCTCATAAAAACTTTTAACCGCGTCGGTGGCGCCATCGCCACTCTCGGTTTGTTCATCACCGGTCTTTCTCTCTTTGTCGGCGGTATTGGAATCATGAACATCATGTTCGTCTCCGTTGCCGAGCGGACCCGGGAAATTGGCATTCGCAAAGCCATTGGAGCGAAGAAGCGAACTATCCTGATTCAATTTCTCTCCGAGGCTGCCACCATTTGTCTTTGCGGGGGCGCCCTGGCCGTGGCTATCGCGTGGCCGATCACGCTCTTGCTCAATACCTTCCTCCCTACCAGCATGTCGTTGCCTATTGTCGGCCTCGCCCTTTTCACTTCAATCGCCACCGGCGTGGTGGCCGGATTTCTTCCCGCTTACCGTGCTGCCTGCATGAACCCCGTTGATGCGCTTCGTAATGAATAATACTGAAGCACAAAATGCCATGGGCTCTGCGCGACCTGCATCTCGAAAACGCCGGATTAGCTTCGGTCTGGCTGAACTGCGTGAAAGCTGTGTCATGGCGATGTCCGCCATTCGGGCCCACAAGCTCCGCTCCATCCTGACGCTTCTCGGCATCATGATCGGGGTCTTTTCGATTATTGTTGTCATGACCGCAATTCGAGTACTCCAATCCAACATTGAAGGAGAACTCAGCCAACTTGGATCCACTGCCTTCGTCATCCAAAAACGACCGGAATTTCCTGTGGACAACGAAGCATGGGAGAAAATTCGCCGTCGCAAAGATTTGACCTATCAGCAGGGTATTGCCCTTCAGCAGAAAGCGACTTTGGCAGCCAGTGTCGGTATGGAAACAGGCGTTGCCAATAATGAGGCGTCTTCAAAATATTATCGAACGAATCCTGATATCGGTCTCATCGGAACTACTCCGGACGCCTTTGCAGCCAGGAACCGAGTCATCGACCAGGGTAGATCATTTAATAATAACGACCTTGAAAGTGCCGCGCGAGTTTGCGTGATTGGCAGTTCGCTTTCCAAAAAGCTATTTCCCCACGGCGGAGGGGTGGGGGACAAGCTCCAGTTCGAAGGAATCAGTTACCACGTCGTCGGTGTGCTTGAGGCAAAGGGCAGCAGCATGAACGGAGATGGGGATAACTTTATCCTCATTCCTCTCACCACCGCCCTTAATCATTACGGCTCTCAAAATCGCAGTCTCGACTTTCTCGTCCAGGCCCGGGACCAGGCTACCTACGATGACACGATTGAACAGGTCCGTGGAATTTTGAGAAAACTGCGCAAGGTTCCTCCTGGAGAAGGAGACGATTTCGAAATTGCGAGCAATGATTCGCTGATTAACCAGTTTCGGACCATTACCATGGCCGTCCGACTTGGGGCGGGGCTCATTAGTTCGATTTCCTTGCTCGCGGCCGGTGTCGGCATCATGAATATTATGTTGGTGAGTGTTACCGAGCGAACCAAGGAAATTGGTATTCGCCGCGCCATTGGCGCAAAGAAGCGAAACATCATGACCCAGTTTATTGTTGAAGCGATTATTCTGTGCGAAGTAGGAGGGGTTTTTGGCATTGTTCTGGGAATAACCGCCGGAAATGTAGCCGCCTTTTTCCTCAAGGTTACGCCGGTTTTCCCCTGGGACTGGGCCGCTGTTGGGTTGCTCGCCTGCTCCGTCGTCGGAATAGCCTTCGGAACCTACCCTGCGTACAAAGCCGCCAACCTGGATCCCATCGAATCTCTGCGTTACGAGTAACGGGAGTTGTTGCCAATCCTTCCTGGGGCAGACTTTTCGCCAAACCTCACTTGCCACACCCGGCATGAGGCCGTATTTTCTCACCTTTTGTGGAATCTGAATTGATAGAGAAACCTAACCGCACCCCGCCGCTGCTGCGAATCAGCCGGTTCTTGTTGCATTACAAGGGGCGCATGTTTCTTTCCCTGTCCCTGCTTTCCTGCCTCATCGCCATCGAAATGATCCTGCCGCAGATCATTGGTTCCACCATCAACGGCCTCCGCATCTCCTCAGAAATACACCGGCCGTTTGATGCCAAACCTTTCGTCCTTTTATTTATTTCATTGGTCCTTGTTCGCGGGGGAGTTGGAGTAATTCTTGGTCCCATTCGCAATCGTCTTATCCATCTCACCCTTTCAGATGTTCGGCTGGCGATTTACAATTCCATTCAGCGTTTGGCCTTTCGTTATCACGACAAGGTCAACAGCGGCGAGTTAATCAACCGATCCACCACCGACATCAGTCGGTTGCAGGAATTTCTACTCGCATGCCTGTTGTTGACGCTGGATATTGCCGGTTCTCTTGTAGCAACCACGGTTTTCATTTTTCTGATTCATCCTGCCCTCGGTTGGTTGACGGTGTTCACTGCCGGTCCAACCATTTTTTTGATCGTGATTTACTCCAGAAAACTCCAGCCACAATGGAAATCGGTTCATCATCTCCACGGGACGATGACCACCATCATCCAGGAAAATATTGCTGGTGTGCGGGTTGTGAAAGCGTTTGCTCGCGAAGACGCCCAGATTGAAAAGTTCAAGACTCAACGGGATACGTATCTCCATGACCTGTTGAAAACAGTTAACTACTGGGCCAGTCGGGTCCCTTTTGCCCAGTTTGTGTTCGGTTTGAGCACCCCGTTGATTCTATGGGTAGGCGGGTCGAAGGTAATCGATCACCAACTTTCCGTGGGCGATTTGGCGAAGGTTATTTTTTACTTAATGGCGATCAACCACCGGGTTGGCATGATTGGACAATTCACCAACATCATTCAAAACGCCAACTCCAGCTCGGAGCGAATACTGGAAATTATCCACGAAAAAGAAAGACTGATTGACGGACAAAAAATCGCGCCTGAAATCAAAGGTGAAGTTCAATTTTGCCAGGTTTCTTTCGGCTACAAGGAAGCACTTCCCGCGTTGAACGGAATTACCTTCACAGCCACTGCTGGGTCAACAATTGGCATTGTGGGAGCCACTGGCGCCGGCAAAACGACACTTGTGAATCTCATTCCGAGGTTTTACGACCCCATTCAGGGAAAGATACTGGTTGATGGTGTCGATATCCGCGAATTCAACCTGGAGAGCTACAGGCAACAGATAGGTATTATTTTTCAGGAGACTTTCTTGTTCACGGCGACCATTGCCGAAAACATCAGCTATGGTCGTCCTGACGTTACGTTTGAAGAAATTCAGCGCTGCTCGCGTGCTGCGCAGGCCGAGGAGTTCATCCTGGGTATGGAGAAAGGTTACAACACGCTGGTTGGCGAGCGTGGTGTTTCTCTTAGCGGGGGGCAAAAGCAGAGCCTGGCCATCGCACGGGCTTTCCTGATGAATCCGAGAATTCTCATTTTCGACGATGCCACTGCAAGTGTCGACTCGCACACCGAACAATTGATCCGCAAAGCCATGCAGGACTTGTGCAAAGGACGAACCTCTTTTGTCATAGCGCACCGGCTCTCTACCGTGCAATCGGCCGATTACCTTTTGGTCCTGGAAGAAGGGCGATTGGTGGAGCAGGGGACGCATGAAGAACTGTTGAAGAAAAATGGGCATTACGTATCTATTTTCAATCAACAAATCCGGAAGGAGCCGGCCTTCCCCTCATGAGTCAGCACGATGACATTTTGGTGGAGGAGCAGTTCGAGCAGAAGAAAATCAGCAAACGAACTTTTAGACGCCTGTTTGCGTATACCCTTCCTTACAAGAGAATCGTGTGGTTAAACCTTTTCCTCACTATCGGTTCTGTTATTTCCCAATTGCTGGGCCCGAAATTAATTCAATATGGCATCGACCATTTTCTCAGTGGAGCATCCAATCTAAGTGAAGCCCGTAAAGGAATTCTGTTGGTCAGCGCCATTTACCTGCTGAACCTTCTCGTGGGCTGGTTTCTCTCTGTGGTTCAGGTCAAAAGTGCAATCAAAGTTGGGCAAGGGGCCATGAATGACATTCGGTTACGGGTTTTCGAACACATCCAAAAATTGTCGCTAAATTATTTCGATAAAACTCACCAGGGGCGGATCATCAGCAGGGCTGACAGCGATGTGGACTCCCTTGATCGAGTAATGACCTGGGGTGCTAATCAACTACTGGCAAGCCTGCTTACCCTTGTTGGAGTCTTAGCGGTTCTTTTGCGATATGATTGGCGTCTTTGCCTTGCTGTGACGGTTATTTTACCGCCACTGGCAATTGGAACGCGCCTGTTTCACATTCATGCCACAGCCGCCTATCGAAGAACCCGCATGGAAACATCACGCATGATCGCCGCCCTGGCCGAGAGCATTGCTGGGGTCAAAGTCATCCAGGCATTTGCGCGAGAGGAAGAAAATCTGTCGCGTTATCGTGAAATCAATCGAGTGGTCAGCGACCGGGCGGTCCACGCTGCCAAAATTTTTCACACCTACATGCCCTTCCTCGGAATTATGTCAGGATTGGGCACCGTTATTATTCTGAGTTACGGAAGTTATTTGGTAAATCGGCACGAATTAACCGTGGGGGAATTGGCCGCGTTTATCCTCTACCTCGGGATGTTCTTTGGACCCATCCAAACGATGGGTGACTTGTACAATAGCGTTCTTTCCGCTGGAGCAAGCGCGGAACGCATTTTCGGGTTACTCGATACGGTTCCTCAGGTCCAGAATCGGCCAACGGCGAGAAACATATCCCGGCCCAGAGGCGAGGTGGAATTTACACATGTATTTTTCCGCTACGACACCACACCTGACGATCGGTGGATCCTGGATGATATTTGTTTGAAAGCCGCTCCCGGTGATATGATTGCCCTGGTCGGAGCGACGGGTTCGGGCAAAACCAGTATCATCAATCTGCTCGCCCGGTTTTATGAACCCCAGTCAGGCATTATCAAACTGGATGGGAAAGATTTGCAGCAAATCACGACTCATTCGCTCCACAGCCATATTGCCATCGTTACTCAGGAAAATTTTCTGTTCACCGGTACGGTCATGGAAAATCTGAAATTCGGTCGCCCGCAGGCTTCTGATGAGGAAGTTATACAAGCCGCAAAGACCCTCGGAACCCATGATGTTATCCAGCGTCTTGAGGAAGGATATGCAACCAAGGTTCGAGAGAGAGGCGCAAATTTTAGCGCGGGTCAGCGCCAGTTAATCACCTTCACCCGTGCCATGGTGGCAGACCCCGCCATCCTGATTCTCGATGAAGCGACCAGCGCAGTCGACCCAGGAACTGAAGCATTACTTCAGGGGGCACTTGAAAAATTGTTCGCGCGGCGCACCAGTTTCGTAATTGCCCATCGCTTGACCACGGTTCAGCACGCAAACGAAATCCTGGTAATGGGGAGGGGAAGGATTTTGGAGCGTGGAACCCATTCAGAGCTGCTCTCAAGAAAAGGATACTACGCGGATTTACATGCAGTATTTATGCAAAGCCATGATTAAAAACCCTTACCGCAATGGTTGCGATAAGGGTCTTCCAATTGAATATTGGACTAGTTTTCAGTGGCCAGGAATTCCACAAGGCTCCGCAGTTCCCGGCGAGTAAGGGCTTCACCCATTCCTTCCGGCATGCCTGAAAGCCCTTTATCCCTTTTGGTAATGGTTGCCTTATCAAGTTTTAACAAGCCATCTTCGGGAGAAAGTATCACTAGTTCCTTGTCCGTCTCACTCTTAAATTGCCCCGCGTAACTGATTCCATTTTTCAAGGTCACGATCAGGTTTTCAAATCCCTGCGCAATGGTTGCATTTGGAAAAACTATGGACTCCAGGATATATCGTCGATCTTTTCGTGTCCCGATCCCCGATAACTCAGGACCTACTTCTCCGCCTTCGCCATGCAGTTTGTGACAACGCAGGCAACTGGCTTCCGGTTTTTCCAGGAATATTTTTTTTCCTTCTGCTGCATTTCCACCCAGCAATGACATGGCCCATGGGGCCAGGGGATCAGCGGGATTTCTCGCAGCCTCAAGTTTTTGCAGCTGGGCTTTGATGGCAGGAGACTTGCGTTTCCCTGCTGCTTCCAGCATGTCCAACTCCAGTTCTTTTGCCAATTTTCCTTCACCGTAAACTTTGAGCAAGTTCGAGAGGATAGTATCGGGCTCGGCTCCATCCACCGTTCCGAGCGTGACAAGGGCATTCTGCTTCTCACTAAGAGTGCCGGTCTCGAGTAGTTTAGCAAGTTGAACACTAGCTTCACCAGGCCTTAGCTGGGCCTGCAATTTGTTGGCTACGTTGCGGACCAGTTCACTCGCATCTGCCTGGCCAATTTTGATGGCATCCGAAAGGGAATTGTCGTTGAGAGCCCCCAGTGCGTTCAGGGCTGCCACCCTGACGTCCGCATTTTTCGAACCGCCCTTTATTAGCGCCAGTAGAGCCGACCCCGCCTCTTTAATCTTTAAGGTCTCGACCGCGATTGCTGCCGCAATCTGCACACTAGGGAGATCGGAATTTAGGATATTTGCTATGACGGGTTTTAATGCCTCCGAAGCCGCCTCTGGAGTCCTGTTTGGCAGGGGCCGATATATTCCCACGATGCGATCCCTTGCTGGTGGTGTTGCCCATCGGCCCAGCGCATAAAGAGCCTCTACCCGGCTGGTGCTGATATTCGAACTCTTGTTCGCCATTTCGGCCAGCGCCCTTGCGGTTTGTTCGGTGCCAACCCGGAAATTGGCATTTACCACCCGCAAGCTTAACGGAAGGTCCTGGATATCATTATTGGACAGGGCTGCTAGGTCTGGCATTGCCGTGTTGATCGCTGCGTCATTAATTGCGCGGGCCGCTTCGGCTACCAGGAAAGGTTCTTTATCTTTAACAAAACGTCCGATCTCCGGCATTTGCAAATGGCGCATGACCAACAAAACGGCAAGTCTAACGGCTTTCGAGTCCGATGTGGAGGCGTTTAAAAGGTCAGAAACCCCAGCGCAGCCCTGCAAACCCATCACCCCAGCATGTCGAAGGAACTGATCCTTATCATTATTTTCTGCGATCATCTTCAGCAATGGACCTGTGGCAGCATTGTATTTCAGGTTACCCAGGGATATGGCGGCAAAAAACCGAACTCGCAAACTCACGTCCTCCAGCGCCGTAATCATTGATTGAGCGGATGGAGCAAATTTTCGGTCTCCAAAAACTTTTGCGAGCTGGGCGCGAATCTCTTCATCCGAATCTTTCAACAGCGGCAACAAAGTTTCCAAAACGGCAGGGTTTTTTTGCGAAATCTGCCTTAGTGCCCAAATTGCATGGATACGTCTTAATTGATCTCCGCTTGCTGCTGCCTGGTTCAGTTGGGGCACCGATTCCATGTCTTTTTCCACCAAGGCAAATTGAGCCTCCCGACGCACTCGCTGGTCTTTGTGACCAATCAATTTCATCAATTCGGGAATCCCTCGTCCATCCATCCCTTCGTTAATCAGTTTCTTCGTTTCCGCTACAATCGGGGCCTGGATCGATTCGGTGTGATAGGCCTTGTAAAGCCGTCCTTTTTTGTTTCGTTCCCAACCCTGGCCCCAGTCCGAAAAATAAATGGCGCCGTCCGGCCCAAAATCCACATCCGTCGCCTGCGAGCCCCAAATAAATTGTTTATCGATTATTACCTCATAGGCGGCGCCTTTTGGCTTTATCTTGAAAGCCTCAATTCCGCTCCGGTTCGGTGCACCTTTAAAAAGGCAGAGGAAAAAATAATCGTCATATTCCGCCGGAAGGCTTGTTCCCGGGTTATGCACGAGTCCCGACGGCCCATCCCCGATGTTTGCCAGCGGCGGGATAATATATGCTGCCTGACCCTCAAAATGGGGAACCCAAAGTTTCTCCATGTTCCACATCCCGGCATTTCCCATGGGGTTGTTCTGATAACCAATTCGCCAACCCGTGTCACTCCCTTCAACCACGTAGACCCAGCGTTCATGATCGCCCAGATCGGAATCATTGTCTCCCGTAAACAAGTTCCCATAATTGTCAAAGGCCAACTCCTGCGGGTTTCTTAACCCATGAGCAAAGACTTCCATTTCCGATCCATCAGGATTGCATCGGAACACTGCCCCTTCGTCTGGAAATTCAAGCATCTTCCCCTCTTTCGTTTTCACGTTCGCGCCGCGATCGCCGAAACTGAAATAAATCTTTCCGTCGGGCCCCATGATGAGCCCGTGCATATCATGGCCGGTTAGACTGAAATGGACCCCGTACCCATGGCTGAGTGACGTTTTCTTCACTGCCTTGCCATCCTTGTCGATCCCTTCCAGCTGCCAGAGTTCGGGAATATTCGTGAACCACACTTTCCCTTTTCGCGCCATCACCCCGGATGCGATTCCATCCACCGAGCTGTTGAATCCATCCGCATAAATACTGGAAAAATCAGCTTTGCCAGTGCCTTTGGTATCCTCTACCAGCCGCACAATTTCTGTTTCTTTCGACATTTCCTTACTGCCAAAATATTTTTCTATCATCGCTGCGCGATCCTCAACGGTTCGGCACGCCAGGTCGTCTTCAAGCATCCACATGTAATGTCGAATATCCAAAACACTCGTGCGATAACGGTGCGTTTCCGAAACGAAAAACCTTCCTTTTTCATCGATGGCGAAAGAAACCGGGTTCGCTAACATTGGCTCTGCGGCAAACAATTCGATCTTGAACCCGGGTGGCTTGGTAAAGCCTTTCATGGCTAATTCGCCTTCGGTCGAGGCTGGCGCCACTTGGGGAATGGGTGATCGATCAGCCGGAAGGAGCGACGTGCCTTTTCCTGTCCCTTGTGCGATGTCGGCAGCGTTCAGCAGAACCGGGCAGGCCAGGACTCCAAAAATAAGGTTGGCCTTCTTTTGAATGCGGGTGAAAAACATGGGGCTGATCCTACCAACATGCCGGGGCGCATCAAGTTTTTCAATAAATTGCCCGGTGGGTTATTGGCATAGCCGATCCCGCGGTTACCAATTCGCGGCAACTTGGTACATTATCCAATACCGGCGACCCTAAAACCCTCTTCTTCCAGCAAACTTCTAACTTTGGATGCCTGCTCACCTTGAATTTCTATTTCCCTGTCTTTGACCGTGCCGCCCGTGCCGCATGCTGCTTTTAATCTTTTGCCGAGTTTCTCAATTTCGGAGGTCGCAATAAAAGATTCAAAATCATAAACCACAATTACTGTCTTTCCGCCGCGATGTGCCGTTTCTTTTCGCAGGACAACTCGACCCAGCTTGCGGCCCGGTTTTTTCTCCGGGGCAGGTGTTTCAAGCTTCGCTGGTCCCGGGGGCAACCCTTCCAATTTGATGCTGGAAAAGGGATTGGAGAGTCCTTCCTGCGGTTTGTTGATTTCTATTTTATTCTTTTTCGACATGGGAACCAGATTCCGTTTTGGTTGACTTGACCGTCTCTGCCGACGAAAGTTTCTCATGTCTCTTAAAATTGAAAATATAAAAAAGGGCACCGGTAAACCCGCCAAAGCGGGCAAAATGGTAACAGTTCATTACACCGGCTGGCTAACAGATGGAAAAAAGTTTGATAGTTCGGTGGATCGCAATGACCCGTTCGAATTTCTCCTTGGCGCCGGGCAGGTGATCAAGGGTTGGGACGAAGGTGTCGCGACCATGGTCGTCGGGGATAAGGTCAAACTAACCATTCCTCCTGAAAAAGCTTACGGCGCGGGTGGTTATCCCGGGGCTATTCCCCCAAGTGCCACTCTCATTTTCGAGGTTGAGTTGCTCGACGTGGAAGCCTAGTTCTTTAAACCGAACAAAAAAGGCCTGACTTGAGAGTCAGGCCTTGTTTTTAAAACGATAAACTATTCGGCAGGAGAATTGGACTGCGAATCCTGCGAGGGGGCAGCGACATTTTCTTGTCGCGGCTCGCGGTTTTCCTGCTGGCTGTTTCGAGATCCTTCGTCGCGGTTCGGTGAATTTTGAGGCGCACCGGAACTTTGCCCCTCAGGTCGTTCTTCCCTTTGATTGGCGTAAGGCGCATATGGACGCTGGAAAGCCTCCGGCGGTTTGCGAAAATCAGGCGAGCCTGGGTTCGGCCCCGGGCCACCCTGATTTGGTCCACCCTGGTTGCCGTGACGGGGACGGTTCCATTGGTCGTTACGATTCCGAGGTCCTCGATCCCGGTTCCGCGGGTTCTGGCGATTTCTGTCGTCCCGTGGACCCAGGGGTCGACTAGGCTGATTCCCCGGATTTCCGACGTTTCCTCGGGAATCTCGCGGATCTCTTTGGTCTCTCGAAGCATCACGTGGATCGCGGGTATCTCGATTTTCCCGGTTGTCGCGACCTTCTCGCGGCTCGCTTCTTTGTTCACGATATTCCCGGTGCTCACCACCGCCTCTGGAATCCCTCGATTCTCGTTGGCCGCGGTTGGAAGGACCTTCCTGCTGCGATCCCATCGGGAGAATATTTCGTGAGTTGTTCTCGTTGGGGATGTGAATTTGTCGCAGAGATTGGCGGAGGCGCTCAATTTCGCGTTCGTCCACTTCTTTTTCCCGGGTGGCTAATTCGAGCACATGAAGAATTTCCTCCATGTCTTCCAGGACACCCTTCAAATTCTCAGTGATCTCTTTTACTTCTTCAATCGCTTTGGCGACGCTGGGAATGACTTTTTTGGGCCTGACTGGTACCGGCTCAATTTTTTCAAAAGATTCCACCCTGGCTGGAATCAACTGTTCTGGAGATGGCGGCTCATCCGAGTCACGATAGTGACGCTGGTCTTCATCTCTGTTCTGGTTTTCGGAGCGCTCGTCCCGATAATTGTCGCGCTGTGATCTTTCGTCGGATTCCTCGCCTCGTTGGTCATCCTCTTGAGATGACGCATTCGAACCAAAAAATTCTTCGTGCGCTTCCGAGATGTTTTCTCGTGAAGCTTCCCGCAACTCACTCGATGAACCGAATGAATCATCCTGTCTTTGATTCATTTCACGCGTTTCGCCTGAATCCTGTAAAGTGCTGGATTCTGATCTGTCTTCTGATTGGCTTTCAGCCTGGCTGGTAGGAATCAGGCCGCTTGCAGCCTCGTCTGCTGAATCTGTGCCAGCGCGAAGTTTCTTTACTGGGCGCGCTTTGGCCGGTCGGCGTATTTTGCTTGTCGGTCTTGGGAGTCTCGTTTTGGGTTTTTGTTCCCCTGTATTTTCGTTTTCACTCATTGCTGTTAGAGTCAAATTGCCCTTTTAATCCGTAAAATCAATCTGAAACTGGAAACGAATTCCCGCCAACGTGGATGTCACAGCTTCGTAACCTCTTGATAGTGAAGAGAAAACATCCTTCGCGGCGAGTAACGATTGGAGCACCCTTAGTCCGATTTGTTGACCTCAGCCGATGGAAATCCCTGTTTATTGGCTTAATGGCTGCACCCAAATATTCCGGAATTGCACCGGATTCCCATGGTCCTGAAGCATGGTAAAACCCCCTTTAGGGTTCCCACCTCCACCACCAATACCGAGCAGTTTTTCGGGGACGCGAGCTTTCTCAATTACCGGTATACCGTTGTGTACAATCGTAATTTCAGGAGGATTTTGTGCCGTATTGTCATGCTGGTGGTATTCGATATCATAAGTCTGCCACTCCATAGGAGGATAACACTCGTTGCCTTTGGCCCGTTGAATCCCATATACGCTGCCGCAATCATTAATTTGGAGGGGGTAGAGTCCAAAGGAGTCCAGCACCTGAACTTCATAGATGGACTGAAGGTATACGCCACTGTTCCCTCGGGCCTGACCCTGCGCCTGGGGCATGAAAGGGGTCCTGAACTCCACGTGCAGCTTGAAATTATCCAGTTTGGGCTTGCTGTTCATGGTTCCTTTTTGAACCTGCATCGATCCATCCTCATTGAGTAGAAAATGAAAGTCTTCCCACTGATTCGTGGTTTTGCCGTCGAACATGACAATGGCATTGGCGGGAGCTTTGGCACCCAGCGTGGGGGACTTTTTAGTAACTCGTACCGCGTCCAACTCACCCTCTCCTAAGTCCCCGCTGAGTTTACCTGTCAGTTTATTGGCAGCGGTGCGTTGAAGGGAGATTTCACCCTTAAAACTGGCCTTCGACAGAACCTCATCCGTTTTCGCGGTGATGGTGCTTGCCGTCATGGTCAATGGCGCATCAGCACCGCCGGAAGTGCCTGTGAGGTTCAGAACAGTCACATTCGAGCCGTGGGATTGGATCATAATAAATCCATCATACTTCGAATCACCGAGTGGTCGTATCTGAGCTTTCACTGTTCCGTGCTGGTCCTGCGCAGACCATTTTCCTTCATAGATACCCATCACTGGGTCAATTGCCCCGTAAGGCTGCGCTTTCAGTGGATGCGGGAAAATGGCCTGCAAAGTGGCAATTCCTGCAAAAACGAGGGTTTGGAGTCCGGGATGGAATAGTCGTGTTGACATAGATTTCATGTTTTGACGGTACGAGAGTGGATATTGTTCGTTGCCTCAGGTTATTGACAATCGAATTCAGCCTTTGTCAGAGTAGTCAGATTCTACGATATACATGAAACGCTTTTCTTTGAAAGTTGCTGGCCTGTTGCTTTTCTCGACTTCACTGGTGTCAGCCCAGTCCGCTGGCAAAGTCGATTTTCAAACCACCATCAAACCCATCTTCGAAGCCCACTGCATTAGTTGCCACGGCGCAGATAAGCCGAAAGGGGGCTTGAGCATGCTTTCCAGGGCAGCCCTTTTAAAAGGCGGCGAAACTGGCAAGGACCTGGTCCCAGGAAACTTCAGGGACTCACTTATCCACTCTACACTGCTTTTGCCAGCCGACAACGATGCGGCTATGCCCCCTAAGGGCCCTCGATTGGGGAAGGAACAAACGGATGCTTTAGCAGCCTGGATCGCTCAAGGTGCGGAGTGGCCGGAATCAGTAACTCTTACCCAGACGCGCAAAATAGACTTTGTAAAAGATATCCAGCCCATCCTTGAATTAAACTGTGTGGTCTGCCACCAGGAATCCCACGTTAAGGGCGGACTTCGTCTGGACACTAAATCCGCGGCTTTTAAGGGAGGCGAGAGCGGTCCTGCCATCGTCCCCATGAATCCCGGCAAGAGCCTGCTCTATACCAGCACAATCGTGCAGAACGATGATGACAAGCTTATGCCTCCAAAGCCAAAAGGTGGGCCACTTCGCAAAGAATCGATCGAACTCCTGCGAGCCTGGGTAGAGCAGGGCGCCCTTTGGCCTGACGATGTGAAGCTAAGTCCAAAAAAAGAAGGCGAGACTGGGCCGGTCAACGACATCGCCACGGTGATGGAAATTCAGAAACTGATCATCGCCAACAGCAAGGTGTCTGCGGAACAGGAAATGATGCTGTATACGAATGTCATTCCCGGTTCGAAAGTCACCTACGCCATGGTCCCCATTAAAGGAGGCGAATTCGTGATGGGCAGCCCTGACGATCAACCTGGGCGCAAATCGGACGAGGGCCCCCAGCACAAAGTCCAGATATCACCCTTCTGGATGGAACAATGCGAAACCACGTGGGACGAATTTGAATTATTCATGTATCCCGAGGAAGAAAAGAAATGGAAGGGACAAATTGCCACTGACGCTTCCATTGACAAGGTCTCTGACGCTGTGAGTCGTCCCACCAAGCCTTACGTTGAAATGAGTTTCGGCATGGGAAAAAATGGTTTTCCAGCAATCAGTATGACTCAGCATGCGGCTAACAAATACTGTCAGTGGCTTAGCGCCAAGACAGGCCATTTCTATCGCCTGCCCACCGAAGCCGAATGGGAATACGCCTGCAAAGCCGGCACCACAACCGCTTATTCCTGGGGTGATGATCCTTCACTCGCGCCCCAATACGCCTGGTTCGAAAAGAATAGCGATTCCAAGTACCAAAAAGTTGGCAAGAAGTTGCCCAATCCCTGGGGTCTTTACGACATGCACGGCAATGTGGCCGAATGGACCCTCGACCAGTACGAGCCAAATTATAAAAAATTCGCTGCCGCACTTACCATGGATCCCTGGAACGTCGCTACCATGCCCTATCCCCATTCCGTCAGGGGTGGATCCTGGGATGATGATGTTCTCAAGCTTCGAAGCACCGTTCGCCGCGCTTCGGGCAAGGATTGGAAAATGCAGGATCCTCAGCTTCCCAAGAGCGTTTGGTACCATACAGACGCGCAATTCCTTGGATTTCGCATTATCCGCCCGCTGAAGGTTCCCACTCTCGAGGAAATGCAGAAATATTGGACAAGCGGCGTTGAAAAGGACTAAGGTTTCTTAACCCCTGATCAATGGCGTGAATAATTTCCTGAAACCAGGCGTTTAACTGTCTTATCTAGAATATATCATGAATCACCCACAGAAACCTCAATCGCCGGCGTATTCTCGCCGCAGCTTTTTGCAAACCACTTCGACCCTTATGGGCGCGGCAGCCATTGGGGGCCTCTCCATTGAGCGCAGCGCTCATGCTGCAGGTGATGACACTCTCAAATTGGCCTTGATTGGTTGCGGCGGTCGCGGTTCCGGAGCTGCTGACCAAGCCTTGAGCACCAAGTTCAATATCAAACTCATCGCCATGGCTGATGCGTTTCCGGATCACCTCAATTCCAGCCTCCAGGGACTCAAAGCCAAGCATAAGGATAAGGTCGCAGTTTCTGAAGACAACAAGTTCCTTGGCTTCGATGCCTATAAGAACGCGATTGCCCTAGCCGACGTCGTCATTCTTGCCACGCCTCCCGGCTTCCGGCCTATTCACTTCGAGGAAGCTGTTCGCCAGGGCAAAAATATTTTCATGGAGAAGCCTGTCGCCATTGACGCCGTCGGGATTCGCCGCGTCCTTGCGGCCGCTGAAGCCGCAAAAGCTAAAAATTTAAAAATCGGTGTGGGACTTCAGCGCCGTCACCAGCCGCCCTATATCGAAACCATCAAACGACTCCATGATGGCCAAATCGGCGATATCGTCGCCATGCGCTGTTACTGGAACGGTGCAACCCCCTGGGTTCATCCCCGTGAAGAATTGCAGAAGCAGTACGGTCGCGAATTGACCGAAATGGAATACCAGATGCGCAACTGGTATTATTTCAACTGGCTTTGCGGCGATCATATTAATGAACAACACATTCACAATCTCGATGTCATCAATTGGGTGAAGAATGGCTACCCTGTCAGCGCGAATGGAATGGGTGGAGTCCAGGTTCGCAAAGGAAAAGATTACGGCGAAATTTTTGACCACCATGCCGTTGAGTACGAGTATGCGGATGGCTCACGTTGTGCCAGCCAGTGCCGGCACCAGGTTAATACCTGGAACAGCGTTTCAGAAGCGGTTGTTGGCACCAAGGGTTCCTGTCAGGTTGACCGCTACACCATCCGAGGGGAGAACGCCTGGCGCTACAAGTCGGATGACGAAAAAATCAATCCTTACCAGCAGGAACACGACGATCTCTGGGCAGCCATTGTCAACAATACTCCCTACAGCGAGGCAGAGCGTGGAGCCAAGAGCACCATGACATCGATCATGGGTCGTATGGCCACTTATTCCGGCAAAATAGTGACATGGGAAGAAGCCATGAACTCCAAACTCAATCTCATGCCTGACACATTCACATGGGACACCATCCCAAAAGTCTTGCCAGGACCAGACGGGATGTATCCCTGCGCCATCCCCGGCAAAACCGTCGCGCTTTAACTGTTCTTGCAGAATTCAAAACCCGCCTTCGTGGCGGGTTTTTTCATTTTCTGGATGGGGTTCGCTGGATAATTTGAAAGTCGTATTTTATCGCATCCTTATGGATTTCGGTAAATGCTGAATCATGGATCTACACTCTCGATCTGTCAAAGACCTGCCCGGTCCCAAAGGGCTCCCGCTGTTGGGAAACCTGCATGAGGTAGACCTTAAGAAACTTCACCGGATTCTCGAAGACTGGGTGAACATGTATGGCCCTCTCTACAAATTCAGGCTCGGGACGCATCCGGTAGTGGTGGTCGCCGATACGGAAAATGTTCAACAAATTCTTCGCCAGCGGCCAAATATTTACAGACGTCTTGGCGCTATCGAAACGGTCTTCCTGGAAATGGGTATCACCGGCGTTTTTTCTGCGGAAGGAAACGATTGGAAACGACAACGTCGATTGACTGCCCATGCTCTTGACGCCATCCATTTGCGCGAGTTTTTTCCAATCTTGCTTCGCGTCACCGAAAGACTCCGCAAGCGCTGGATGATGCATGCGGACTCCGGGGCCACCGTTGATATCCAGCAGGATTTAATGCGCTATACGGTGGATGTCACCACCAACCTCGCCTTTGGATATGACATGAACACCCTGGAAAAGGAAGGTGACGTCATTCAGGACCATCTTCAAAAAATCTTCCCCATGATCAACCGGCGAATTAATTCTCCTTTTCCCTATTGGAGGTACTTGAAGCTTCCTGCAGATCACGCTCTGGATGCTGCGTTAAAAGCCATTCAGCAGGCCATCGCTTCCTTCGTATCTCAGGGCAGGGTGCGGCTCGCTGCCAACCCCGACTTGTTGACTCATCCCACTAATTTATTGGAGGTCATGCTTTCGGCGCGCGACGAGAATGGCGGCGTTTTTTCGGATGTAGATATTCATGGTAACGTTATGACCTTGCTCCTTGCGGGTGAAGATACCACAGCCAACACTCTGGCGTGGACCGCAAATTACATGGTCAATCAACCGGAAATCCAAACTGGCGTCCAAACTGAAGTCAGTTCTCTCGTGAGCCCAACTGGCATGCTCCACTCCATCCAGAATGCCGATAAAATGGAATACTCCGAGGCGGTTGCCAACGAAACCTTACGGCTCAAACCAGTGGCTCCCATACTTTTTCTGGAACCGATGCAGGACGTGACTTTGAGTGGTGTCACAGTCGAGAAGGGCACTTCTATATTTCTGCTGACCATGCACGGCGGGTTACAGGATTCGAATTTCCAGGAAGCCAGCCAGTTTAATCCAGGTCGCTGGCTGCAACCCACCACTACTTCCGGATGTCCTTTCAATCATACCCCCAAGGCATTTCTACCATTCGGCGGTGGCCCTCGTTTCTGTCCAGGGCGTCAATTGGCCATGGTGGAAATGAAAATGGTCATGGCTATGCTTTGTAGTCAGTTTGAAATTGTCAAGGTAGACGGACCAAAGCCCGTAACAGAGCTGTTTTCATTTACCATGATGCCCCAAAATTTACTTGTGCGTTTTAAGGCGAGGAATCGGACAGGCGCGTAGGGCGCCGCAGTCACTGCATAAAATTTAAGTTTTTAGGCCTAAAGAATAATCTTTTCCACCGGCGGTGTTCGGATAACGGCCACATCTTCATCGCCTTTCGATACTATCTATTTCTCCTTTTCCCGTTTTTTTGGGTCTTCATCTTCGCTTAAGGTTCGGTTCGCTAGATTGGCACACATGAAACAGAGATCAGCTCATAACCAGGAAGCACATCCACTCTTTCTTAACTCTGCCCGATCTATGAATTCAACCACTCCTTCCAAGGCTACCAAATGGCTTGTCGTGGATAACGACGAGGGCCTTTTATGGCTGCTGGCACACATCGTGGAAAGTCTGACGGGTTCGGAGGTCGTTTGCTGCACCTCCGGACGCGAAGCCATTGAGGTTCTGCGGTACTCCGCCAGGGACTTCGCTGGCGTCATCACGGACTTGGACATGCCGGGCATGCAGGGTGATCAATTACTCATCCGAGTTCGTGCCCTGTGTCCTTCCTTAAAAGTGTTTTTGTCCAGCGGAAACCTCGACTGGAATGAAAACCGAGCGCTCGCCAGCGGTTTCGAAGGATTCCTCCCCAAGCCTTTCACAGTAGTCGAGGTTCGCGAAATCCTTGATCGTGTTCATCAAGCCATGTCCTTCTGCGCTGCCTGATAGCCCATGGTCAGTGCAAAGATCATCCCGTCGTAACCATTCCCATCTAATATTGCTCTTTTGTAAGGAACGGTGACACTTCCATTACGCAATATTATGAAATCTGCTTTCTTACCGCTTCTGCTTTGCTGCACCACATTGGCGTCTCCATTGGTCGCATCTGATTGGCCTCAATGGCGCGGCCCGAACCGCACCGACCTCAGTAGCGAGACAGGCCTCCTAAAAACCTGGCCGGAAGGAGGGCCAAAAAAACTTTGGACATTTTCCGATGCCGGCCTTGGATATTCAGGACCCGCCATCGTCAACGGTAAAATCTACACCCTCGGAACAAGAAGCAACAAAGAGGTTATGCTTTCACTGGATGCTGCAACTGGCAAAGAGATCTGGTACGCGGAGCTGGGACCTATTTTTGCGGAAGGTCATGGCAATGGTCCAAGAGGCACCCCCACCGTCGACGGGAACATGGTTTACGCCCTTTCTGGAACCGGGGTTCTCTGCTGTCTGAATTCTTCCGATGGCAAACTCTTATGGAAGAAATCGATGACGGAGCTTGGCGGGAACGTGGCAGTCTGGGGCTACACCGAGTCAGTCCTCGTGGATGGCGATAAACTGATTTGCACGCCGGGTGGATCCAACGGTGCTCTCGCTGCCTTCGATAAGAAATCTGGTGATCTTCTTTGGCAATCCAAGGAATTTAAGGATGGGGCGCAATATTCTTCCATGGTTCCTGCGGATATCAACGGCAAGCACCAGTACGTCCAGCTTACCATGCAAAGCCTGGTGGGGATTGATGCAAAGGATGGCAGCATGATTTGGAAATCGCCGTGGCAGGGACGAACGGCGGTAATCCCAACTCCCATAGTGAAGGATAATTATATTTATATCACCTCGGGCTACGGTGTGGGTTGTAAGCTGGTGAAGATCGATGCCGAAAACAAACCCTCCGATGTTTACGTAAACAAGGTAATTAAAAATCATCACGGTGGCGTGGTGCTCGTGGGCGAGAATCTTTACGGCTATTCGGATGGTTCCGGATGGGTTTGCCAAAACTTTATGAGCGGCGAAGAAGTTTGGGCGGACAAAAAGCTCGGCAAGGGAGCCATCGCCTACGCTGATGGGATGTTGTATTGCCTCGATGAATCCACAGGAACTATTGCATTAATTGAGGCCTCCCCAAAAGGGTGGACTGAACATGGCCGTTTTACTCTGGACCCCCAATCAAGGATAAGAACATCGCAAGGTCGAGTATGGACACATCCCGTCATTAACAACGGCGTCCTCTACCTCCGTGACCAGGATCTCATCATTGCTTATCAGGTGAAATAGTTTTGAGCACTTCACAGGAGGCAATCAAGTTTGCTTCCTGCTCCGTATTCCCGTGGACAAGTCATTTTTTGCATTAACCGGAGAATCAGGTTTGACATACATTGAAGCTCAATGTATAACACTTCTATGATATCGAAGGATTTAATAGCCGCCTCTTCCCGGCCGCTCGTTCTCTCGATCCTTTCCGAAGGGGACAGTTACGGCTACGCCATCCTGCAGCGCGTGCGTGAACTCTCCCAGGAACAGATCGAATGGACAGATGGCATGCTCTACCCGGTATTGCATCGATTGGAGCGGGAGGAATTGATCGTCTCCGAATGGAAAAAGTCCGAAACCGGGCGGGAACGAAAATATTATTCCATCAGCAAGCAGGGCAAAACCGCTCTTGTTGCCGAACGCAAACAATGGCTGACAGTCCACAACACTCTCTCCACCATATGGAAAATAAAACCTCTTTCGATATGAAACATTCCCCGGTCAAAGTTTTTCGAGGAACGCACGAAAACATAAGTCCGAGAAACTTATGGATCGGGCTGGGATGCATTGTTTTGCCTATTCTGGGATTTATCTCCGAGCTGATTGAAAACGTTCTCAGGGGATTTGGTCCCTTTCCTCAACGTTTTTATCCTCAAAATACCTGGTCAAGCGTTGAATACGGATTGTTGCAGGCGACGTTTTTCTATAGCGCTATTTCCCTTTTGGTGTACTTCTTTGTTGGCGGCAAACTTGGCTGGATTGTTCAGGCGGTAAGCTCCCGGCACGCCCAATGGCGACGATGGTTGATTCTCTACTGCGTGGTTGTTGGGATACTTGATATCTCGGGTAGCTTCAATGTTGAGCCGCGGATTTCCACTCGGATTTTCCATGGTCCAATTATTTTTACGCTTTGGCCACTGCTTCTTGTGATCGGTCTCAGCAAATTGGTGGAAATGAAAGGAAGCCGGGCTGCATTGGCTGACTCATTATGGCAAATCGATTCAGAGGGCCAAGAAAATCCTTCCTCGCCAAAAGCGATAAGCAGTCCTCAAACCAGCCCGGCGTTCAATCTCAATTCGGAGTTGGCTAGCTGGCGAGCCTCCATGCTCAGATGTGACTCCATGTCGCGCGATTGCGTAAAGGAACTGGAAAATCACGTAATCGAGTCTATCGAGGACCTTAAAAGCAAGGGTTTTACCGAGGAAGCATCGTTCAAAATGGCGATCCGGAGTATCGGAAACCAGGAAAAGCTGGCTGCTGAATTTGCGATTGATGAAGCTGCGTCGATATGGAAAAAGAGGGCGTTTTGGTTGGGCATGGGATGGCTTTCAATCAGTATATTGCCAATCGTGGCGCTCGAAAAATTTCTCTTCACGTTTTTCGATGGGGCGTTCTTCTTGTGGGATCATTTTGTTCATAACTACGCACCAGATCTTTTAGGCAATTCACAGGCCTTGCACGGGTGGATGTATACATCAGGCATCTCGATTTTTCTTTGTAACGAACTCATGCCTGGACTTTTCATTGCCGGAATTCTTTTCGGGAAGCTTGATCGGTTCATCGACTGGATATCCAAACATTCCCGTATTTTCCTCATTCTTGCCCTGGCATTGTTTTTCGCCGAAGCCGCCCTTAGCTGGAGGGCATATTTGTGGGATCCTCGGGTTACTCCTTCCTTTTCGGAGTGGCAAAAACATACATATTATCTTCACTTAGGAATAGTTACGATGTGGAAATTGGGATTAGTGCTTTTATTGACATTTTCTCAGATGAAAAGATTGATGAAATCAGAAACTCCATTTGTTTGATCAATTCCGTTCTAAAATTTATTGTTATTTATGCGGACGCTCGCTCGCGCACTACTTCTGAACCTTGCAGTATCCAGAAGAGTAAATCGGCCTGTATGAACTCGGATAGGAGGCGGACTAGCTTTTTGCTTTGGATAAATGGGATTAAACCGGTAGCTTGTTTCTCACTCATGAAACGTTCCCTTTGGACATTGCTGCTCACTCTTCTGCTGGCTCCTGCGTACGGACATGAAGCAAAGTCCTCAGCCACCAATAGCGCTTATGATCAGCCACTGCGTCCGCAATTCCATTTCACAGCCCGGACGGGTTGGCTTAACGATCCCAACGGTCTTGTTTTTTACCAGGGTGAGTATCACCTTTTCTTTCAACATAACCCTTTCGGGACGCAATGGGGCAATATGACCTGGGGCCACGCTATCAGCAAAGACATGGTGCACTGGCAACAAATATCCAATGCTCTCTTTCCAGATTCTTTGGGCGATATGTTTTCGGGCTCCGCAGTAGTGGATTGGCACAATGATTCCGGTTTCAAATCCGGGAGCAACTCTCCCATGGTCATTTTCTACACCGCCGCTGGGGGACAGGGAGAAAAATCGAAGGGGAAAAAATTTACCCAATGTCTGGCCTATTCCACCGACGGACGAAATTTCCAGAAGTTTGAAGGCAACCCCATTATCGCAAACAGGGGTGGGGGAGATCGCGACCCTAAGGTCTTTTGGCATCAGGCTTCCCATCATTGGATCATGGTGCTGTTTGTGGATGAAGCTCGCGCCGACAAGAAACGCGTCAACACGGTGCAATTTTTTTCATCAACCGATCTCAAAGAATGGCATTTCGAGAGCAAGTTGGATGATTATTTCGAATGCCCCGATTTCTTTGAACTTCCCGTCGCTGGAAAACCAAACCTTAAAAAATGGACTCTTTTTGCGGCCGATGGGAACTACACCCTCGGGGAATTTGACGGTCATGAGTTCAAAGCGGATGGCCCCAAGCATCGCGGCGATTTCGGTCCCAACTTTTACGCAGCCCAAACTTATAGCGACACTCCGGACAACCGGCGCATTCTGGTCGGTTGGATGCGTGGTGGCAAATATCCCAATATGCCATTTAACCAACAAATGGCATTCCCCTGTGAGTTGACATTGACCAATACCCTGAATGGGGTGGTGCTGGTCAAAGCTCCTGTTACAGAGATTCGTCGTATTTATACCGATGAATTCAAGTGGAAAAATGTGAACCTCAAGGAAGGCAAATCAATTTCATCGACGAATAGGATTGCAGACATCGACGTAGAATTGGACCCTGAGGCTGGATCGATCGTGAAATTGGTTTGCAACGGTGAACCAATCACCCTCGATTCCAACGGCCGACTTGGTTGCAAGGGAGCTACAATTACGCTCAAGCCAGCTTCTTCCCATCGACTCCGAGTGCTTGTCGATGTCACCTCCATTGAGATTTACGCTGAAAACGGTCGTTCGGTCCTTTCTGCGTGTTATCTTCCTGCAGAAGGCCAGTATGGAATCAGCCTCAGCGCATTGGGAACGGCCCATTTAAAGCAAATGACTATTCATGGATTAGCCTCGATTTGGGAATAACCGTGTGGTTTCTGAACATCCTACTTTTCCTGAAACCGGTTAGGCTTTCCAACGTCAAAAAACTGGGTATAGTTAGCCCTTATTGCCCTTCCCACATGAAAATTCAGATGATTGAAGTTAGCGGGTCACGGTTTTGGTCCACCCTTGGTCTCGCGATATGTTTTCTCACGCTGCCAGTCCAGTCCGAGACAGTCACTAAATCCGGGAAAGTCCCGAATTTTTCCGAGGATGTGGCACCTATTGTCTTCCAGAATTGCGTTGGCTGTCATCGTCCCGGGGAAGCCGCTCCGTTTTCGCTTTTGTCTTACAAAGATGTGCAGAAACACGGGAAACTGATCACCGAAGTCACCGGGACCCGATTCATGCCTCCCTGGCATGCGGAACAGGGTCATATCGAACTTCTCAATCCTCGTATGCTTTCTGCCGACCAGATTGCATTGTTCAAAACCTGGTATGAAAACGGAATGCCTGAAGGTAATCCGGGCAAACTTCCGAAACTCCCTACGTTCGTCGAAGGATGGCAACTCGGAAAACCCGACCTTGTGGTCAAAATGGAGCAACCTTGGAAGCTTTACGCTGAGGGCAGAGACATTTACCGAAATTTCGTATTTCCATTGAATTTTACCGAGGACAAATGGGTAAGAGCCATCGAATTCAGGCCGTGCGCCAGGACTGTCGTCCATCACGCTCTGTTCTTCATCGATACTACAGGCACGGCTCGTAAAATGGACGAAGAAGATGCCGAACCCGGTTTCAAAGGAGGCGATCGGGCCAGCCGAACTTTTAAACCCGTCGGGGGCTGGGCCTTGGGTGGGAATCCTCGCCCGCTGCCGGATGGACTTGCAATTGCCTATCCTAAAGGCTCTGACCTGGTCATTCAGACTCACTTTCATCCTGCGGGTAAAGAGGAGGAAGAAACTTCCACTGTCGGTCTTTATTTCGCCGATGCGCCACCGAAACAAACCTTTGTCGGAATTCAACTTCCTCCTGCCTTTGGTGAAATTACAGGCATGGATATTCCCGCGGGAGAAACCAATTACCTGGTGAAAAATTCGTTCACGCTTCCCATTGATGTTGAGGCGTTCGCCATCAGCTCCCATGCCCATTACCTGGGAAAAGTCATGACCATGACTGCGGTGCTTCCAGATGGAAAAGAGAAATTGCTGCTGAAAATTCCTGATTGGGATTTCGCCTGGCAGGAACAATACACTTTTAAAAACCGCGTTCCACTGCCCAAGGGTACGCGCCTGGATGTCGTGATGAGCTACGACAACTCCGCAAATAATCCAAAGAACCCTGCAAATCCCCCTGTTCGGGTCAGGTGGGGTCCACGTTCAAATGATGAGATGGGAAGTATCGGTCTCCAGGTTGTGGCAGCCAAAGAAACCGAGGCGCCCATTCTACGCGCCGGTCTAAAAGATCACGTCACAGATATTCTCATCGACCGGGCTATAAAAGAACCTAAGCGGATTGCCTTGGTGGATGCCCTCTTCAAGCAATTCGACAAAAACGAAAATGGAAAAATCGATGATGATGAACGGCCTGCATTGCGCACATTTATTCAGAACAGTCCGATTTTTCCGCCGCAATTGAACAATACCTTTTAAGATTCCAGTTAACCCGGGTTCCCTGGCGGGAATCCGGGTTACTCCAATTCCAGCGCTGGCAATTCGTCCACCCACGAAGTTTCGTCGTGTAGAATTCGGCCCAGAAGCCAGTGGATCAAAAAACCGCTGCCAATCCACCCGAAAAAGAAGACAACGAAGCGATTTCGAACCTCTCGGTAAACCCATTCGTTTGTAATCAATTTAGGACTGTGGGTAAAAAGCTCATCGTCCTGCTCTGCTTGAAATTCCTGAAGATCCTCCGGGACTTTTGCCAGTCGAACCGGAAACGCCTTTTTGATTTGTTCGGTGGTAATGGGATTTGGTTTTTGCCAAAGAGACGGCGATAGCACCCACCGTCCTCCCACCCCCAAAACCATCAACCACAAAACCAGGCTCCCGACAAATTGTTTTGTATTCAAGTTTTAACCAAAACGCGCAAACCACCAATTCCACAACTCACGCCCTCCGAAAATCCAAATCAGGGCGCCCAGCGCAATATAGGGCCCATAAGGCAGCTTGCTTGACCATTCGTGCTTCTTGAGTCGAATCAACAGGATTCCGACGACAGAACCGATGACTGAGCTTGCCATGAGTGAAAAAATCACACAGCTCGCACCCTGAAAGGCTCCAATGGCTGCCATAAATTTGACATCTCCGAACCCCATTGCCTCACGCGGTAAAACGAGATTATCTGCCGTCACCTCGAAATCCTTAACCTCTTCTGCGGGGAATGTATCATTTCCAATGCTTAACAGTTTCGGGGTCAATTTTACGGTGACATCCGTCCAGTCCTGCTTTTTCATCCGAACCGTCTTGGCCCTGACAATGATCACGTCCGAATCACGGTAAAACAAATCGTTGTAAGGAATTTCTTCATCCGGCAGCTTCAAACTGCTTTCCAGAAATTGCATTTTTTCGACCTTTTCGAACGCGATCTTCTGCTTCCCGAAAAGCAACTTTCCCAGCCGGAGAATTGCGTAAACTATTCCTCCTCCGACTGCACCCCCCACCAGACTGGAAAATAGTGAGTGTTGTCGGGATGCGGACTGATGCAGACCGGGGGCGATTAACGAACAGATAAATCCTACGGCAATGCCCCCTAATGTGATCTCATCAGGAATAATAAAATGCTCAAAATCAATAAAGGTGGCAACCACCAGCCCCGCGACCAAAACACAATAAGCAAGCGCCACCAGTGCACCTCCAGAATGTCCGTAGCCGAGCCAACAACCAAGGAACAAAAGCGCCGTGAGTAATTCCACCAAAAAATAGCGTACCGTTATCGGCGCTTTGCAATTAGCACATTTCCCATGGAGATAGGTCCACGTGAACAGTGGCATGTTGAGATACCAGGGAATGGAATAGTTGCAATGCGGACAGTGGGACGGCGGCCGCACGATACTCTCTCCGCGGGGCATCCGGTAAATACATACATTCAGGAAGCTCCCCACCATGCTGCCAAAAACAAAAAAAGTGAGTGACCAAAAATGAAATGGCACCGCAGCCCAGACTTCGGGATCGAACATTCTAGAAATAAATCCGTCGTTCATGACAAAGTGTCTGTTCCGTATATCCTCGCCAGCAGCGCTTTTCGCATTTCAGCGAGGGGTGCCGGCCGGCCTGTCCATATTTCGAATGCCTTAGCCCCCTGGTACAGAAGCATTCCCACGCCATTTGCTGCCTTCAGCCCGTGGGAACGAGCCATCTTTAAAAATGGAGTCTCACCAGGGTTATATATCATATCGTAGGCGCTACCGGCCTTTTGTAAATCAAACCTATCCGGGTCAAATGGTAACGTATCCTCTGCTTTCAAACCCAGCGATGTGGCGTTTAACACCAAATCGATTTTGTTGGCAGGGTAACCTTTTTCGACCATCACTCCGGGAAAATCCCTCTTAATCTCCGCTTCCAATTCCACAATTTTAGATTGTGTTCGATTGACCAAATACAACCTGGAAACTTTGGCCTCGGCCAATTTAAGCACCGCCACGCGGCCCGCCCCTCCCGCCCCAAGCACCAACACGCTTTTCCCACTGAGATCCAGCTCTAAATCTTCCGTGATTGATCGCAGGATCGCATCCGCGTCAGTATTGAAACCACATACTCTCACTTCTTTGCCTGTGGCATTAGAAATGCCGCGGGATTCCCAAATCCCATGGCTATTTTTCGATTGAAAAGAAATTGTGTTGACCGCTCCCCATTTCTTCGCCGATTCGTCCAGGACATCCACCATGTCCATCGCCAGCATTTTGTGAGGCACAGTGAGATTGACCCCAACAAATCCAAGTGCTTTGGCCCCTTCGATTGCAGAGCGAAGGGTGTTGGGCTCCACTTCGCAAGCCACATAGCGCCAGTTTAAATTTAACGCCCGAAATCCCTCATTCTGAAAATCTGGTGAGGCGGAGTGTCGCACCGGAAAACCAAAAACCGCGCAGAGTTTGGTGTGCGCATTGATCTTTTCGGTTGCCGGTTGGTTCATGCCGTGCTGAATCTTAAGCGGATTTAGCACGTTCTTAAAGATCAAAACGGCCCTGGGTGTTCCGAAATAAATATCGCCGCATGTGCAATTCCACTGTTTCTAAACAGCCGCCAGTTTCTCCTCAATGTATTTCTCCAGCTTCCTGCTGTCGGCCGCAAAAACCCGAATTCCGTCCGAAAGTTTCTCGGTCGACATTTGGTCCTCGTTCAACATCCAGCGAAAAGCTTTTTCATCGAGCGAAATCTTCTCGAGTTTCTGCTTTGCAGCACTCTCCGGTGAAAGTTTGCGGGGTACCTCTCCTTCTGTCTTTTGCAGATCTTCCAAAAGATTCGGGCTGATCGTTAAAAGATCGCATCCAGCCAATTCAGTGATTTCTCCAATGTTCCTGAAACTCGCTCCCATCACTTCGGTTTTATAACCAAATGTCTTATAGTAGTTGTAAATAGTTGTCACCGAGACAACTCCAGGGTCTTCTGCGGGAGCATAGCCTTCTTTGCCACTAGACTTTTTGTGCCAATCCAATATTCGCCCCACAAATGGAGATATGAGTTGCACGCCTGCTTCTGCGCAAGCCACGGCCTGGGCAAAGGAAAAGAGGAGGGTGAGGTTGCACTTGATCCCTTCTTTTTTCAATTCTCCAGCGGCGCAAATTCCTTCCCACGTCGAAGCGATCTTTATCAATATCCGATCTCGTGAGACTCCAGCTTTTTCATACTCCGCAATCAGGAACCGAGCTTTTGCCAGTGTGGCGTGAGTATCGAAACTTAACCTCGCATCCACTTCTGTCGACACCCGGTTGGGCACTATTTTCAAAATCTCCTTGCCGAACTCGATTGCCAGCAAATCCATTGCTTTCGAGACCGTCTCTTTTGGCGATTTGGATCCTTCCTTCGCCAGGTTGAGCGCTTTGACCACCAATTCCTTGTATTCGGGCATTTGCGCCGCTTTCAGGAGAAGGCTCGGGTTTGTGGTCGCATCTCGTGGTTGATACTTTTTGATGCTTCCGAAATCTCCCGTGTCCGCTACAATCAGAGAGTGTTTCTTTAATTCGCTCAATAAATCGCTCATGGTCGAACGCTAAAAGAGAGTTGCAGACTAGTAAATAGGATTTGTTCATCAGTATCCGGTTTCGGATGAATTGAATTCATCCCTCTACAAGATAAAATTCAATTATGCCCATTTTTTACGAATGCGATCGCTGCACCGCCTGTTGTCGATGGCCCGGCCAGGTAAAGGTAACCGATCCCGAGATCACGGCCATTTCTGCCGAATTGAAATTATCCGAATTCGATTTTATCCAGAGTTATACCCGCATTCATTCTTCCAAAACATCACTCGCCCTCAAGGACAAGGGATCTGGGGAGTGCGTTTTCCTGGAGGATGGAAATTGCGTGATTCAGAAAGTAAAACCTCAGCAATGCCGTGATTTTCCCAACCTTTGGAATTTTCCTGGCTTCGAGAAGGTCTGCCGGGCGAAACCAGTTCTGCTGAATAATCCTGAATATCGAACAAAAGTGCATGCCGCAACAGGTCGCCTATTGGAACCTGGACGAAATAATTTCGAGCCCTGACCTCAGATGTAATACATCTTTTCTTTTTCGGTGGATTTTTCTGCGAGTTGCTGGAAGTTCATACCGTCGGCAGTATTATCCAAAACTGTTTGCAGTTTCTTCCACGCATCCTTGAGTTCGGCCGGACACTTCGGATCAGTCAAAGCGGAGGTGTCAAAGATTTCTCCGTGAATGCATCGTAGCACATCCCCAAGCGTAATTTCTGCCGGTGGACGTGCGAGCAGATAACCACCTTCTTTGCCACGTTGACTTTTCACGATTTGCTTTGCCTTCAATTCGATGAGGATTTGCACCAGATAGTTGGCAGGGATGCCTTCGGATGCGGCCATTTCTTCGATGCGGTGTGCAGCAAGGTCAGAATAGTGCCTTGCCAGCCAAAGAACGGCTCGCGCTGCATAATCGCTTTTAACGGAGAGCTTCACACCCACAGTCTAAGTTACTAAAGGCTCTCAATGCCAATCCAAATCGAAGCTATTGACTGGCTCGATTCTGGTTATTGCTTGTTTGCACGGTCAAACTTCTTCAATTTTACCCGGTGAATATCAAAACAATACGTGGGATTTCTCTGTTATTTCCCCCGGTCGGGCTTGTTTTGATTTTGTTTTTCAGTGGCTGGAAATGGAGCAGGCGGCTGGGTGCAACCCTTTTTCTGGTTCTCTATTCATTAATCTACTCTTCCCTTATTGTTCTCCTGTTGCTCTACACCACGAGCCTTGAAGTCGAGTGGCGCGGTGGTTTCCCCCCGGTTCTCACCTGGCATAAAACAAATCCTGACTACGCTGCGCTCGATCGACATCGAAAATCTGTAAGCTCCTCGCGCCCTGTTGCCATTCATGCCATTCGGGCTGCTCAAAATGACTGGCCCCAGTTCCGGGGTCCGCAACAAAATGGTATTTCTTCGGAAACTATAAATTTGGATTGGTCCATCAGACCGCCAAAACTCCTTTGGAAACAACCCGCAGGGGGAGGTTATGGATCTTTTGCCTTGGTCAACGATGTCGCATTTACCCTGGAACAGCGTCACAATAACGAATTCCTTGTCGCTTACGATGTCAACACCGGAGCAGAACTTTGGACCAACAGTTGGCCCGGGGCTTTCTCCGAGTCGATGGGAGGGGATGGTCCAAGAAGCACACCTTCATTTTCAGAGGGCGCGGTCTACGCACTCGGAGCTGAGGGCGAATTCAGAAAAGTAAATGCTTCCACTGGAAAGACAGTCTGGCGCACCAATATCCTGGTTTTAGCCAGGGCAAATAATCTCACATACGGCATGGCCTCCTCGCCCCTGGTTATTGGGAATCGCGTTATTCTTTGTCCTGACGGCGGCAGGAATAATTCGGTCATTGCATTGGACACTGAAAATGGAAATTTGGAATGGTCCAGTTCCTCGAACCCCAGCGCCTACAGCACCCCTATTCTCGCCAATATTGCCGGGGTAAATCAAATTCTCGTTGTGGGCGCGTCACTAGCCTTCGGACTGGATCCTGAGAATGGAAAAATGCTTTGGAGTTTTCCCTGGGTGGTCAACCTCGGAAATCGCAATATTTCCCAACCCATCGTTTTTGGGGGTAACAAGGTATTTCTTTCTGCCGGTTACGGGACTGGCTGCGTTACCTTTACAATCGAAAAAAAGGGTGACGTGTTCCACGCGCAGGAAACGTGGCGGAATAAAAACTTAAAGAATAAATTTACCAGTTCTGTTTTCCTCGATGGATTTATTTACGGCCTTGATGAAGACATCCTTACCTGCATCGATGCTCAGACCGGTGAACGAAAATGGAAGGATGGACGCTTCGGCTACGGTCAACTTATTGCCAACCATAACCACTTGATTATTCTCAGCGGGGAAGGGGAGCTATGCCTGGTGAATGCCACCCCTGAAAAGTTTGAATTGATCTCTCGTATCCCGGCTCTTTCTGGAAAGACCTGGAATTATCCGGCTATTTCAAGAGGCAAAATACTCGTACGAAATTCCCTGGAAATGGCTTGCTTCGATCTTTCGTTTCCCAAATAAACCGGATCGCTCGCCACTTTATTTCTCATCGAGCAATTTCTTGATCTCGGCTTCCAGATCTCCGCGAAAATCACGAGTTCTTACAATCCCCTTTTTATCGATTAACCAAACCGAAGGTATTCCTTCGACCCCAAATTCCTTTACGAATTGGTTGTTCTGCCAGGATCCCTCGAAGTACTGCGGCCACGACATTTTTTTCTTTTTCAGGAAGGATGTCAGCTCATCTTTATCTTCATCAAGGCTTATTCCAATGATCTCCATCCCTTTTTCATGGAGTTTGTCATAGATGTCGATTACCTCAGGAAGAGCTGCCATGCACGGTCCGCACCATGTGGCCCAAAAGTCGACCATTACCACTTTTCCCTTCAGCAACGATATGTCCACCGCTCTGCCATCCACCGCTGCAAACTTCAACGTCATCGGTTTGCCAATGGCCTCAGACTTTTTCAGGATCGACGCAGCGAATTCCTTGAATTTCTCCGGGGCAGAACTTTTCAGGACTTTATTGGCGATGGCGATGCCGTCCGCTCCCGGCAAGACGGCTATGCTCAGCAGGAATCGGTATGATGCCGGGGTATCAGGATGCGCTATTTGAAAAGCCTCTCCCAGTTCCATGAGTTTTTGGATTGTCGGCGCTGGCTGTGCGGGGTCGAATCCTTTCATGGTATCGCGAAAAAGTTTTTCCATTTCCACATCCAAAGGATCAACCGCAGCTGGTGCTTCCGCAGCGTCCGCGATGGAAGCTGTACTGGGGGCTCCCAGGTTTTTTGCATTAATGCGCATCGCCTTTTCAAGAGCAGTAGCATCCGGAAGGTGATTTGAATTTGGAAAACGAGCGGCAAAGTCTTTTGCACTTTCTGCAACCGCTTCGGCTTTTTTTGCCATCTCCAGTCGAAACTCATTTTGTTGTTCAGCAGTCGGCGGGGTTGTTTGCCATTCAGCGGGATATGCAGGGGCACGTTTTGACTTTTGCAGCGCGGCCCATGCCGTGACTTCATCGTTGGTTCCAGCGGTTGCTGCTACTATCGTCGCATTTGTCGAGGTGGCCTGGGCGGCCATGATTTTGGGGCTGACTGCTGTGGCTAAAATCGCTGCCGATAAAAACAGGAGTCTGCATTTCATAATTTATATTTCCAGTGCGGCGTTTATCTTGGCCTCTGCCAGTAACAGGCGTCTTTTATTGAGGTCGTCTGAAAAGTCGGCGACTTTCGAGAGGGTAAGCGAACTTAGACGAAATTCCAACGCCTTCTTGATGGTCATTAAATCGCTGGCCGTAAGGGGATTGCATCCGCGTTGTTCATCGTTCATTCTGGCTGTTTTTCTGGCGAATTCCAGCATCAGCGCGCAAGGCTCGAAACACGGGATATTGTGAACAATGGATTCAGCTCGTGCCGAGTTCACATCCCAAAGTCTGGTTTTTAAACAAACCCTATGGTCACAACAGGCAACCATGACCGGTAAAACTTCAGCATCCGTAAGTTGGGTGGAGATACGATACATCCCAGTCTGGCGAGATGTAAATGCTCGGTAGGAAGTAACCAATTCAGCACCACTGTGATTCATGAAATGATAGAGATCGGCCACCGCTCCCGGATAAACCGTATTCAGGACCAGGTCCAGTTCACTGTCCGTCGGTTCAGCATACCAACCCAATTGGAGATCCGGAGCCGATTTCAGCGGTCGAAAAGCGCCCGACTCATTGGATTGAACCAACGCTCGAAGTTCCGGTATTGACAGTTTTTTTAGCTTGTCCACTGCCGTCTCTAAATCTGCTTCATGGCGAACCTGCAGGCTGCTTCGACGTGTGATTACGATTTGGCCAATCCGGAAAGTTCCTCTCAGTTCCTTCAAAAGCCATGCGATGGCAGGATTTTGTGGCGCACTGGGAATCATGCGGGATTCGTAGGCAATGTTTTATTTTCGGGAGACGAGTTTGCGGTAACCCAGGCCGAATCCTGGCGCATGTAAACAGTCTGGCTCGGGAAGGCAAATTGAATCTTCTCTTCGTCAAACTTCGCTTTGAGTTTCAAGTGAAGCCCCTGCATCCCTGCGGAATATTCCTTGAAATCGGTTCCGTTCCACCAGTGCACTACCAAAATATTCAACGCCGAGTCTCCAAACCGATTGAACGCCACCAGCAAATCGCAGGTCATCGGGTGACCCTTATAGTTTTCTTCCAATATCTCGATTGCGCGCCGGATTTGAACCGCAGGGGTATCATAAGTGATCCCGATATTCATCTCCGTCTTGATGTTTGGTCGGCGACTGATGTTTGTAATGGTCGCATTGCCCATGGTTTTGTTGGGGACCGTGATTAAGAATCCGTCCAGGTTCCTCACACGAGTGCTTCGAATGCCGATGGTCTCCACCACTCCATCCACGTCGGTAAGTTTAACCCGATCTCCCACGCGGAATGGTTTATCGACAAACACCGCTACGGCTCCGAACAAATTTGCCAAGGTATCCTGCGCTGCAAGCCCCAATGCCAGAGAGGCGATGGAAAGCGATGCAATCACGCTACGGATATTGATACCCAGCAAATTGTCGGAAGTAACCAAAACAACCAGGATCACCACAAAAACCTTTAACGAAGTGGAGATCAGCGGGAAAAGTTGTGCGTCGAAAACCTTATCTTCCTTGGCCCTGCCTCGTGTTTTCAAAACGGCAATCAAGAGGTCAATCGCTTTCATTGAGGCCATCGTCAGCACGATTGCCAGCACTACTGCCAGCCCCTTGGTCACTAGATTTTCAAGCCAAACAGGCCAGGCATAAAATTGCAGCCCAAGATAAAGGAAAAAAAGAAAGGAGAGAATCTTGATCGGACCTTTAAGGAAATCGACCAGGTAATCATCCCATTTTGCCTCCGTCTTCTCAGCCCACTTCTTGAGATACACTCGTATGACAAAACAAATAGTTTTTGCCAGATAGTAGGAAATAATGACATAAATGAGGCTGGCCAGGTACTGCCATAGGGGCAATTCATTCAGCTCCTTGGTGAGAAAGTCAACACGGTCCAGCCCGAAGGTGAAGTAGCTGTTGGAAATATGTACCCTAATGTTAACCGGTTTGGATTCGCTTTGGACTCCGTTTTTGCCCGTCATTTTCGCGGTCAAATGGATGTTTCCCGCTGGAATTTTGATCCACAAAAAAGAAAACGGGGCATTGGTGGCCAATCCTATTTTTTTG
>JAQGOY010000150.1 GCA_028293375.1 Verrucomicrobiales bacterium
GTACCGGCAGGAACATTTTGGATCACATACCGCTTTTTGCTGTTGGTGCTGGCGAAGTAGGGAGTGGGCAACACGAGGACGATGCAGTGCATTTCTTTATGGATGGAACAAAAAACATCCACCTTTCCTGGTTTATCAAAAATCACGGACTTAGGAGTTTCGGCATTTTTATAGAGGCCAAGATCAAATTCCTTGGGTTCGGAAAAGGAAAAGACATTATGAAAAATCTCGTCCTTATTGGGCCACTGGACGGTTGTTCCGACCAGAACCGGTAGGACATGGGGATTAAAAATGGCGTCCTTTTGAGTGACGACTTCGACCGGTTTGGAGGGAGGGATGGGTTTTTCCTTTGGGATTTCATCGATGTAAACCACGAAGTCTTTCAGGGCCTCATAGTCCATTTTTTCAGCGAACTTGAATTTTCTGCTGTCGTATTTGCCGCCGGTTTCGTCACTGACTTCGGGTCGGCCATGGGCTGTTACGGTCCCGACAATATTGCCTCCGAAACAACGCAGTCCTCCGACGCATAGTAAAAAAATAAGGAACTTTTCCATCTTAAAAACCTACGGCCATTTCGCCACCCATAAAGTGAGTATGGCGGGACCTATCACCTGTTAGATTGCGGGCTTCGTAGCTGTATTCAGATTTCAAGAGGAGATTTTTATTCCAGTGATAACCGAGACCGAGACTCAACCTCCAAATATCTTCAGTGAGATTGGCATTATTAAAGAAATAATTACCGAAATTTCCGGTGCCAACAATGGGAACTCCGGACTTATCGGCCAATATCTGGCTAAAACGCGCTGCCCCGTAAAACCTGGTGGTGATTTTTTGCACATCTTCCACAGAATAATAAAAAGAGCCCCGGGAATTTTTCGACAAAGTGTCCGTTTCCCAGCTACGCAAATACCCTCCGGCAAGTTTCAATTGGTTGCGAGGAAACAGGAATTGCACGTCGCCCTGCACGACTTCGGCGTGGAAAGTGGTGGAGAGAGGACTGAGATTGCGAATAAAACCGCCACCGAACCAAAGCTCTGAGAGTTCGTCACCCACCACAGAAAGAGCTCCTGTGCGCATAGCGCTGGCACTCAGTTTCAACCATTTGACGGGGTCATACCCGACTTTGACCGTGACGGATTTGTCATTTGTATAGTCATGAAGAAGCGGCTGCCCCCCATTTTGCACGGCCAGAGCGTAAGATAATTTCCAAGCGCTGCCGTAGAGTTCCACGCCCTCATCAACTCCCCAAAAATCTGCAAGTGAATGGAGGATTAATGGATTATCAATCGCATCACGGGTCAGATATTCCTGGCCAAAAGGAATGTCAAATCGACCTACTCTGAGGTTGAGCAAATGGTCTTCACCAAAGAGGGTCAAGGGGTTTTCGAAATCAACATAGATTTCGCCCAATTCAAACGTCTCGGTGGTGGCCTCGCGGGTCGTCAGGTTTAACTCGGTAAAAAAGTAAATATCGTCAAAGACTTTGGCATCAATGAATAAGCGGGCCTCGTCGACTCGAAATTCCGACTTAGGATAGAGGCCGCCAGGATGAGTGTAAAACAGGCCGAGCCCAGCCTCCCCGGAAAGATTAACGTGACCGTTAAAAAAACTTCGAACGCCTTGTTCGTGGGTCTCGACATCCGGGACAACGGGAGAATGGATGACCTGAACAGAATTCGAACTGGCCGAAGAGAGTTGATCGAGACGCAGATTCATTGACTCCAGCATGGCCGCCTGTTTTTTTACCTGATCCTGGAGGGAGGAATTTTGAGAACGCAGCTCCTGCAATTCTTTACGCAAATCAGAATCCTGGCCAAGAGCTGCCGAAGAAAACGACGACAGCGTCAAAAGCGTTAGGAACGCTGCGGATCTTTGGATGAAGAACCGAGTCATTATCGCAACACAATGGGGGATAAGAACCTGGATAGGCAAGCTCACTTTGGACGAGAAAGAGGTGATGGTCTGCTTCCCCGGAAGCGATTATTCCTTCACTACTTTCTCAATTCGTTGATCAGGGATGAGCCACATGAGGGCGACGAATACATAAATGCAGCCTGCGATCCAAGGGCGATAAAACGAAGCAGCGATAGCTACGAGATATAACAGTGGTGAGAGTTTGCCTTTGTAATCGAGCCCGATGGCGAGGGCGAGTTTTGAGTCACACCCCTGGTCAGCGACGACAATGCTTTGCAGAAAATAGTAGGCTATGGCTGCCATGAGCAGGACGACGCCATAGAGGGCGGTGGGCGGACCCTTGAAATGGTTTTCACCCATCCATGCAGTGGCAAAGGGAAAGAGCGAGAGCCAGAAAAGGAGGTGAAGGTTGGCCCACATGACGGCGCCCTTTACTTTGATTAAGGCCTTGAGAAGGTGGTGATGATTATTCCAATAAATTCCGACATAAATGAAGCTCAGGACGTAACTGAGAAAAACGGGCAGAAGAGGCCTCAAAGCCGAGAAGTCCTCGCCATGGGGAACTTTCAGTTCCAGCACCATGATGGTGATGATGATGGCTATGACTCCATCACTAAAAGCTTCCAGCCTGTTCTTTTCCATGTGGAAAGGGTTGCTGAAACCGGCGACATTGGCAACCGAGTTGCGAATAGCCGACCAGAGCGGGCTTCTGCAAGCGACAATGGTTGAGGCCTGTCCCCCACCCTGGTTGCCGATGGCCAAAGGTGGGTCAGATTCACGTGTGACTTTTCAGCATGCCGCCGGGCAAACCGGGTGCTTCCAGAAATGTTAGCTATGATCATTTGTTAGTTATAACGGGAATATATTCCCTGGCAATTTTGGTGGAAGGCAATTGCGCTTTCAAGATGTGAAGGAGATTGCACATGCCCGATTCAGTGCGCGAGAGGAAGAGGAAATCGGCCGAAAGGAATTTATTTTTAATGAGTGTCCTGGCCAGTTCGGTCAGAGAGTCCATGAATTTCGGATCGCCCACATCGAGCAAAGGAGGGTTTGGGGTTAATGGATGGAATTTGTCGTAAAAGCCGGCGATCTCCTTCATGACTCGTCGAACGTGAGCATCCTTTACAGCGGCTTTCCGTCCAAAGACAGTGTGAACAACCTCTGCGTAGAGATCGTCGTCGTGGAGCCATTCGCGGGACCAAAACAGGCCGTAGCAACGGATTGCCTCAGGTTTGAGATACTTAACGCAGCCAAAATCAACCAGCCCAATCGTTCCGTCCAAATTAAACAGATAATTTCCGGGATGAGGGTCTGCGTGGAGTGCTTTGACGTGGAAGAGTTGAAAGAAGAAGAGGCGCATGAGAGAGGCGCCAACACGATTGCGAAGTTCCTGGGAAGGTTTCGTGGCGAGGAACTCATCCAGGCGCATTCCCGGGACGCGAGACATGGTCAATACCTGGCCGTTGCTGAGAGAGCGATAAACTTTGGGTGTGCGCATGAAGTCAAGCGGTTGGAGCGCCTTTTGGAAGTACTCGATGTTTTTGGCTTCAAGGAGATAATCAGTTTCTTCCAATATTCCCCGCTGGGCTTCCTGAACAATCGAGTCCTTTAAGAAGCCGGTCAGGCGTGCGGCAAAGCCAGCGGTCTTTAAGAGGGTGAAATCGCTTTCGATTGCTTCTCGTATAGCGGGGTACTGAATCTTGACGACTACTTCGTCACCTCCGGGAGTCACCGCCCAGTGGACCTGACCGAGAGAAGCTGCTGCAAAAGGTTTTGGTTCAAAGGAACGATAAACCTCTTCCGGATACTTTCCGAATGCGCTCTTAAACTGGGCGCGCATAAGGGATGGATGCATGGGAGGGGCCTGCATTTGCAGAGCGGACAATTGTTCGATCCATTCGGGTCCAAGGGCATGAGTCTGCATGCTGAGTGCCTGGCCGACTTTCATGATAGGACCGCGCAGGTTCTGAAGTTCTTCGCGGACACTGGTTGCCTGTTTGTTGTTCAGGGACTGTCGTCTGCTCTTTTGTTTCTCATCACTCAGAAAGGGCCGCTGGAGTTGATAGGCGAGATAACTTCCGGCAAGACCGGCTCCGAGTTGAGCCAGACGGGCTCCGCGGGCAAAGGATTTGTTTTTGTTGTTCACCACTCCCATCCTTCCTTTTTGACGAATCGCGTGCCCATCTGGAGACAGCGATCAAGGATAGCCAAAGTTTTTTGCTTTCCATTGCTGGGGTCATGCAGCCAGTGGGTGACGATGCCTATGTAGAAAAGGCCAACAGCATAAGCCCCAAGATCGCCCAGGGGTGGAATTTCCTTCTCCTCCTCGGCTTCGGAGAGAACCTCCTTAATGAACTTCAAATATTTAATGCGGAACTCCTGAGATTCCAGACTGAGGGGGCTGAGTTTGGAGCGAGGCTGGAGGGATCGGAAAAAGACGGCTCCGATAAAATCCTCACAGGGTTCAAGATATTCCAACTGCCGATGAATGATTGCGAAAAGTTTTTCTGCGAGAGGAGCGCGCTGAAGATCTTTCTCCCCGCGAAACCACTCGATGAGAGAATCGGTTTCCTTTTGGAAGAAAAAAAGGGCGAGATCTTCCTTGGTCTTGAAATAATTAAAGAGGGTGCCTTCGGCAATTCCTGCCTGCCTGGAAATTTGTTTGGTGGTGGTGCCATCGAGTCCATGTTTTTGGAAGAGTTTCATGGCGACGTCGAGGATGCGCTCTTTGGTGCGCTCCTTGTTCTCATCGCGCTTTCCGGGCTTCGGCGCTTTGTTTGTGCGGGGTTTGGGTTCCTTCCTGGAGCGGGGTTTTTCTTTCATAAATGAGTATGCTCATCTTTTTAAGCTCAAAATGAAATTAGTCAAATTAAAAAATGAGTTCACTCATCTTTTAAGAATTCAAGTTATGTTTTTGAAGGATAGCTTTTCATTGTCGAAATTGTAGCGCGCAATGAAGCGCATCCAGCACTTGGATAGAAAACAAACAGGAAATGTGCGGCGCATTGGCAGTTACAGCTGGAATGAGAGGAGTATTGGTCTTGACCGGGTTGGAGAAAGGCGTATGACGGTATAAGACCAATAAACAGAACCCGAGGATTTCCTCTTATGATCAAGCATCCTTCCACCCGTAGAGAATTCTTCGCCGACGTGGGGCGAGGAGTACTAGTGGCAACGCTCGGCACTACGCTAGCGTCCGACCTCGGAATACCCACGGCTTTTGCGGAAGAAACAGCGCAAGCGCTGCATTTTGGCGAATTGGAACCTCTGGTTTGTCTGATGCAGGAGACGCCAGCGAAACAGTTGTTACCAAAATTGGTGGAACAACTGCGGTCAGGCAAAACTTTGGACCAGTTAGTTTCCGCAGCCGCGCTGGCCAATGCCCGTACATTTGGCGGGGAGGATTACATTGGATTCCACACCATGATGGCGATGACTCCAGCATTGCGAATGTCTCGTGAGTTGCCGAAGGAATCGCAAGCGCTACCAGTTTTCAAAGTTTTATATCGCAATACTGCACGCATCCAGGAACGGGGGGGACGCTCGCAAGAAACGCTGCAGGTGGTGCAACCTTCGAAGCTTCCAGCGGATCGCGATCCTGGAGAATACATCCGGTCCCTGGTGCGCGGCAAAGATATCAAGAGAGCAGAACAAGCGCTTGCGACCATAGCGAACCATTCACCTGAGGATGCATTCAACTCGATCCTTTGCGCGGTCCAGGACGACGCCGAGGTGCATCGAGTAGTGATGCCATATCGGGCCTGGGATTTAGTGGGGGTGATAGGAAAAGAACAAGCGCATACCCTGCTTCGTCAGTCTGTTCATTATTGTGCTCGTGCTGAGAATAGCACGAGAGCAACGGCACTGGATTCGCCACGCAGCATGCTACCAAAACTTCTGGAACAATATAAACTGCTAAGTGCAACGCCGGGAAACCGAACAGCGGATGCAGCGTGGATAGACCAACTCAGCCAGACCATATTTAAATCCACCCCAGAACATGCTGCAGAAGCAGTAGCTGCGGCGCTTGCGGAAGGATTCTCAGTCAAGAATATTGGGGAAGCTCTTTCACTCGCGGCCAACCAATTGATCCTGCGAGACAACGGACGGACTCCCAGGGACGAAGTCGTCGGCAAACCTCCGGGTAGCGTCCATGGGGATTCGATCGGCGTGCATGCGAGCGACTCGGCGAATGCATGGCGAAACATGTCCCTGGAAAGCAATCCCCGGAACAGTTTCTCCTGCCTGATAGTGGGCGCCTTCCAAATGGCATCCGACCGGGTCAATCGAGGCGGGGACTTCCTGAATTGGGAACCGTTGCCGGTGCAAAGGCATTTGAGCGAAGTGAGGACGACTGATGCCACGGAGCTATTGCGGGAGGCGGAAGAGGCGATCCGTGGAAACCTTCAAGGAAAAGCGACGGCGATCATTCATAAATATGGATTGGAAGGACACGATGCGAGACCGGTATTCGATCTCATGTTGAAATATGCAATCAGTGAAGATGGAGCGTTACACGCAGAGAAGTTTTACCGGACAGTCTCGGAAGAATATGCGGCTGCGAACCCGGCATTCCGCTGGCGCTACCTGGTCGCGTTAGCACGGGTTACCGCGAGTGAGTATGGACGGCCTGCAGCGGGGGTTGCGGAAGCACGAGAACTATTGAAGGTTTGATATCGAACGCGATTTTGGCTGGTCAATAGAGTTTAATAAGTAAAGCGCAACATTTTTTGGAATGTTGCGCTTTTAGTTTCGACTTGCTGCGGATCGTCGACCGGCGCAAGAGGCAGAGTATAGCTCGTTATTTGGAGGCTTTGCCTTCTTTTGGGTAACCTTGCCAGAGCCATTCAAGGGCTTCGGGGAGGGTTTGATTTCTTACTTTTCCATCCACGTGACCTGCATCCAAAGCGAAGAGATATTGATAATGGTACCCTTTTGCTCTCAGCACGGTGGCCATGCGATTATTGGCCTCGACCCAATCGTGCATTCCGTCGCGCATGATATTAGGATTGTAGAGGTCGCGGTCGCCTACTTCCATCCAGAGTCGGATGGGTTTGACAGGGCTTTGGGGAATCAATTTATCATGAAAGTCCCAGGCTCCACCGGAAGTTTCTGGATTGAAAGGCCACTGTTGGTTCACGTAAGTGCCGGAGTAAGTAATGACGCGGTGATACCATTCTGGATGGTACCAGGCCATGATGAGAGCAGCGGAACCGCCGGAGCTGTTACCCATGGTGGAACGACCTTCGGGGTCTTTGGTCAGCTTTACGTTATAATTTTTTTCAACAAGGGGGAGGACTTCGGCTTCAATGAATTCAGCAAATTTTCCGGACATGGTATCGTACTCGAGACCACGCTGATGTCCCTGAGCGTCGCCTCCGCCATTGGCAATCATGATGGTGATCAGTGCGGGGATGCGATGCTGGGCAATCATGTTATCCAGAAGGTGGGCCATGTTCGTGTCGGGACGACCCATGGGCGGACCATCATGAGTGACCATGAATGGGGCGGCAGTGCCGGCCACATATTGACTGGGAATGTAGACGGTGATGGCGCGCTTGTAAGGATTAGGAAATGTTTCAACGATGACTGTTTTTGGGTTGTTGGGATCCAACGTTCCAAAGGGAACATGCCGGGCGATGCCGGGATAAAATTTGCTATCGGCCGAATCCATCACAAATTGTTCGACTTTGCCCTGTGGGACGCCTGGAACGACGGTCCACTCCGGCGCTTTGACGTAATTGGAGCCAACGAGGAAGTTGCCGTCGATGGTGGGAGGGGGATTGGCTCCAGGAGCAGCTACGGTTGGATTAGCGGCGGCATCGGCCGGAGAGGGAGATTTCTTCAAGGCCGCTTTGGCGAGTGCGTCGGCATTGGGGCCGGCAGCGACCAGGGCGGGGGTGCCAGGGTCTGTGGGGAGACGAGTGCGGGGAGCAGCCCGCTGGGCTTGAAGGGTTTGAGGCAAAACGCCCAGCAAAAGAGCGATACCAACGGATAGGACGGGTTTATTCATGCGAGTAAAAGTGAGACTGACCGGGGATTTCGGATATTCACGAAAATAATGATTTTCACGGGTGAAGGAAAAATGGTTGCAGGGGGAGGGGTGCGGGTCAAGAGGGGAATTTGAGGAGAGAGATGGAGGGATGTGGGAAGAAGCAGGTCATTTAGTTAGTCTTTCGAGTTTTGCCATTTCCATCTTGGGGACGAGGAGATGAATGACAATTATGGCGATGAGATAAGTGGAACCTGCGCAGAAGAACGGAATAGTATAGTTATGGAAAGTCTCGACGGAGTATCCCACCAATATTTGAAACAGAGAGGCACCGAAATATCCGCACATGCCACCGAATCCGGCAACCGAGGCGACAGCCTGTCTGGGGAACATATCGCTGACGAGGGTGAATAGATTGGAACTGAACCCCTGGTGGGCGGCAGTGACTAATCCCAGAAGCAAGACGGCAGGCCACATGCCTGAGATTTGCATTGGATCGGTATGATTTTGGAGGGGAATCCGATGCCTCCAAACGAAAGCAAGGAGCGGCGGCCACGAGAGTGGCCGGGCTTCCCTTGAACATAATCCAAATGTCCTGGCGCTAATTGACCATTAAATCAGATACTTGAGCTATTGGGGGCTCGTCTGAGGAACAAGTTGCAGGAGCACGACAGCATCCGTACATCCCCATGCATGCAGGGCAGTTTCCGGCGTGGGAACGTTCAACCGGTTCCATGACAAATTATCGGAACGCCGATTGTTCCAAGCCGCATTGGCGTTTTGCAGCATCCAGGCGTGGTATTTGGGCCAACGGTGATTGTCGTTGGCAAAACGAGAAAGCCAGCGGATGAGGATACTGTTAAAGCCCAGACCATCATTGAATGTATAACCAGGGAGAATGCCATTTTTCGAGATTTTTTCCCGGGAGTAGTCCGCCGCCTTTTCGGCATCAGCGAGGTAGGATTTATCACCGGTCAAACTGGCAAGAAAATTAGCAGCGCCAATAAATGTTCCCTGATTGTAAGTGAGGGCACCTCCTCGAACCTGGCCATCGGCCCGCATGCTGTCATGAATGAGGCCGGTCGATTCTTCAAAAAGGTTCTTTCGTTCCCATGCGTAGGCTTCTTTGGCTTTATCCAAGTAGGATTTATCTCCGAGAATCTGATAAAGATAACAGGCTGCTATGGCAGCGGGTCCATTAATACAGGCGTTTTTGCTGGCGTTGGTAGTGCTCCACCAGAGCCCACCGCCAAGGTTCGTGCTCCAGGCCCTGGCGTAAGTTTCGTTGAAGTTAAATTTCGCCATTTCTTTGTAGGAAGGATTTTGGGTGGCCAGAAAAGCGCGCGAGGTTGCGATCACCATCCACATCAAATCATCGTTGTAGTGATTCGAAGTCCAGTTTGTCCCCCACTTATCGACAAAACCGCTAATGGATTCGTCCAGGAGGGTTTTGTGAGCAGGAGAGTGAGTGCGATCAAGGGTATCGACGATCATCTCAATTTCCTCCGCCTGGGTCCAAAAATGATTCCTGCCTTTGGTGGTGTCTTCCTTGTAGTAGCCCTTGCCGTCCTTCACGAAGTAAAAAGCCTTGTTGAAGGCATCGAAAGCAGTGTTGGCATCGTTTAGGGTGAAGGGAACTTTCGGTATGGAATTAGTAACAGCGGCGGGGTTGGAAGCATCGGGCTCGGCGGCGACGAGAGAGCCTGTCAGGGCAAAAACCAGGGCCAATAATTTCAAAATCAAATGTTTCATTACGGTGTTTATACAAAAACAATTTGCAGTTCGGCTGCGAACTCACTGAGCTGCTCTGGATACTTTCCTTGCAGGGGCAACAAAGTGGGCCAATCTTTGCTATCTCAAAAAAACGAGTCAAGCCTTGAGGTCATTCAAATTCCGTTTACGATGGGCTCGGTGCCCTCATTGAGAATCTCGAGGTACTCGGCATAGGCATAGTGGCGACGATAGTTGCGCCCCGTAGTTTCTCTGACGATTCCGAGTTCCTGCAATTTACTAAGAGTCGTGATAACGGTTGGGGTGCTCAACTCGAGTTCTTTGACAGCTGTGGCTACAGAAAGAACCGGGTGAGTCTGAAGAAGCCGATGCAATCGCAAGCCGGATCTCGCCGATTTTCCGATGCTTTGAATCCGACTCGCGTCCAAACCTGCCACTCGCATTAAAGACTTCGCCGTCTGGCTCGCCGCATTCGCTGTGGTTTCGACTCCGGTGAAGAAAAACCGCAACCATTCTTCCCAATCTCCGTTAAGTCGAACGGATTGTAACAAATCATAATATTGTTGCCGGTGCTGTTTAAAATAGAGACTCAAATATAAAAGCGGTTCACGCAGTGTTCCTTCAGCACAAAAAATGAAAGTGATCAAAAGCCGTCCGAGTCGTCCGTTGCCATCTAGAAAAGGATGTATGGTTTCGAACTGAACATGAGCTAATGCGGCTTTGACCAGCAAAGGAGTAACGACCGGCTCGTTATGCAAAAACATTTCCAACGCGCCGAGACATTCCACGAGGAGATCAGGCGGGGGTGGCACAAAAGCGGCATTACCAGGACGAGTGCCGCCAACCCAGTTTTGGGAACGCCTGAATTGCCCTGGCTCCAGATGGCTGCCTCTGCCTTTTGACAACAAAATAGCGTGAATTTCTTTCAATAACCTCAAGGACAATGGAAGCTCTTTAAGACGCTCCAGCCCGTAATTCATGGCGGCCACATAATTGGAAACTTCCTCCACGTCACCTGAAGGAGTTCCGGTGTTTCCTTCCTTTTCGTAAAGAAACAAATCAGAAAGGCTAGATTGAGTTCCTTCGATTTGGGACGAAAGAAGCGCCTCTTTCCTAACGTAAGAATAAAGGAAGAGATTCGGTGCGGGTAAAATTGAGGCTAGGCCATCGAGACGTCCGAGAGCCAATGTCGCCTTTTCCATGATGTATTGGGTTTCCACATCCAAATGAAGCGGTGGATTTGGAGGAAGCGGGTTAGGGATGAAAGCATGAGCTCGTTCGCCTCCGGCAGATGGGAGCGGAGCGTAATGTCCGCAAATCCTGGAAGTAAAGGCGCTTTGCAGGTGGGCAGGTTTTGGATACCTTTTGGTTAGACAAACAAAAGAATGAGACCCGGCCTCGCTTTAACGCTTCGCGACTTGCTTCGGCGAGGACGCGATAAGAGGGTCTTTTTGTTTGATTTCCGGACCGCTCCCCACTTTTTGGCTGTTTTGTTTTTATTAGTAATGCCTTCCCCTGCCCTAGCGGAGCCCGGATGGATCGTTCGAGGGTTTCGAACTGGAGAAGGCTTGAAAATGAACGGGGTGGCGAGTTTATCGCTCAATCCCAAACGAGAGATTGGGATTCGATATACTTTTGACGACACACTTTCCATTTATGACGGCTATCAATTCCAACATCTGCCGCCGCTGGAGAATGCGCCCGGGTCAGACACATTTCGGGTGCATAAAAGCCGGGCGGGACAACTTTGGACGATTTATCCAGACGGGATAAAGGTGTTTACACCAGGCGGTAAATGGGATGGATTTGTGATCGAAGACATCCAGAACCTGCTGCTAAAGAATCGCACATTGACGCTGTTGCCAGCGGAGCAGAACCGAGCGCTTTGTTTGTTGCCGGACAAGTTGATCGAGTGTGTTCGCAAGTTCGATCCTGAAACGAAAGAATCGCACGCGCAGGTCACCATTTTAAAAACTGCGGAGGAATTTGGCATTGGCAGGTTATTAACCATGACCCTGGCGCGAGACGGGGGACTATTTATCGCAGGAACGGAAGGAGTGGCGCGGCTGGAAGGTCCGTTCAAGAACATGGGAAAGGAATCGGTGGTTTCGAGATTCGCAGCGCCGAATGGACTGGAGATTACGGACAGGCAGCGACCGATTGAAGATAGTTACCATGGATTCACCATGGTGGGAATCGACCGCAATGAGGAAGAAAAAAAGGTTATTGTTTATTTCGACGGGGAGGATTTTTGGAATGTGGATCCGATGGACAGCTCCATTCATTTTGCATGGAGAGATGTGGGAAACAAGTTTTTCGTGGTGACATTGAGCAGCCTGTTTTCTGTGGAAAATGGACGAAAGACTGGATGGGAAGAGCCGCCGCGCGCATCTTATTACGACGTGGTGGTGGAAGAAGACCGGGTGTTTTGGCTGGCAACAAGCGATGGGATGTTTCGGTTTTCGCCGCAAATCTGGCAGCCTTATCCCAACCCCATACCCGACCTTTCAGGGGCTCTGGCGATGGCGGAAACAGAAGACAAAGGCTTGGCGGTGACAACGCCGAAGGCAATTTATCTCTGGCAGACGAATAGCTGGGAAAAAATAGAGTATCGAGGGGATTTTCAAGCCGGGCAAAGCATGCCTGACCAGTTGTTCGCATTTCCGACCAACAGGCTGGTATTTGGGTATGGGCAAAGATTGTATCAACTGGATGTTAAGAATAAGTCCATCGATGAAATAACGGAACCGAACGGGAATATGATTAAACCGCTGGGGAGGACACCGACAGGCGGGCTTTATGTGCAGCGGTTCAACAAAGAACTAAAATACGGATTTATTGAGCTGGGACTTTATGATGGGACAGGGTTTCAATCGTTGCCGGAGCAACAAGGAAAAGCGCCTGCAGTAGGAGACGTGAGGTTCCTGTTCCACTCATCGAGTGACGAGATCTGGCTGGGGGGATCGGAAGGTCTGGCGTGGTTTCACAATAATGCGTGGGGGAAGGCGGGATCGCGAGGGACAGAGCAGCGAGATCCGATCACGGGATGCATAGAAGCGGAGCCCGGAGTGATGTGGTTTGGATTCCGGGACAAAGTTCTTTCCTTCAATGTGGCGAAGATGAACTGGACCGAAGTGAAAACGGGGTTTGATGGAGTCGCGGCCCTGATGAAGGATAGAACTGGACGCTTATGGGTAGCGACAGGGAACGGGCTCTGGTCCAACTATAAAGATATATGGTCGTGGAACGGAACGGAAGAAGGGCTTGCCTCTCCGGCTATCCAGGTTATTTACCAGGGAAAGGGGGGCACGTTGCTGGCAGGGACAACAAGGGGGCTAAGTTTTTATTCTCCGCGGGCCGACATGGATGCGCCGCGAGTGCTTCCTGTGGCGCTGGACAAAGCAACGGTGGCAGAAGGGAGTGTGCGACTTAATTTCACTGCGGAAGACCGCTGGTTCGTGACGCCGCGCTCGGGATTGCTTTTTTCAACTCGGAAGGACGACGGGGAATGGGGCCCGTTCACTTCGGAAGGAACTATTGTTTATTCTGATCTCTCAGGGGGAAAACATACTTTTCAGGTTCGATCCATGGACCGGAACTGGAACCTGAGCATTCCTGAGGAGGCGGATTTCACCATTGTGCCGCCATGGAATAAAGATCCCCGACTATTGTCCATTGTGATCATAGGGGGACTATTAATCTCTTTCCTGGCAGCACTGGCGATCAACCGGCACTGGAGACTGGTGAGAAGCTATGCGGAGGTGGAAAAGATAGTGAGATTACGAACGCAACAATTGGAGAAAGCCAACCAGGAGTTATTGCACAGCCAGAAAATGAACGCGCTGGGAACGCTGGCGGCGGGGATAGCGCACGACTTCAACAACATACTCTCCATTATCAAGGGATCGGCCCAGATCATCGAAAAGAACCCGACCGACCGGGAGAAGATCCAAACGCGGGTGGACAGGATCAAGCTCGTCTCCGACCAGGGAGCAGGAATAGTGAAAGCCATGCTGGGATTCAGCAGAATTTCGGACAAGGTGATGGCGCTCCAGGATATCAACATGGTGGTGGAGGAAACGATTGTGCTGCTGGGGGACCGATTCCAGAAAGATGTGAACATCGAATTCGAGTGGGCTCCAGGTTTGCCGAAGGTTCTGATTGCGAAAGATTTTGTTCAGCAGATGTTGCTGAACCTCATTTTTAATTCGGCAGATGCGATGGGGGGAAGAGGGCAAATTGTGCTGAGAACGGGAGAAACGAAGAGCCTTCCAGGGCCGATGATTCTGCAGCCGGCGGCGGCGGGAGAGCACATTTTTATCTCCGTCATGGATTTCGGAATGGGAATAGAGCCGGAGAACATGGCGCGAATATTTGAACCGTTCTTTACAACGAAAGCGTTTTCGGCACGAAGAGGAACGGGGCTGGGGCTTTCGATGGTTTACGAGCTTGCGCGGGAAATGCAATGCGGACTGCACGTGGAATCAATCGTGGGAAAAGGATCCACGTTTTCGTTGTATGTGGCAGTGCCCAGAACCGGGGCTTGAATTTTTTCGGATGATGGTTACGATGCCAGTATCCCAAACGACATGAACAAGACCCATCTTCTGATCGTGGAAGACGATGATCTTCAATACGAGATCTACGAGGAAGCGCTCTCCAATTACCACTTACACCGTGTTTATACCGGTACGGAGGCATTAAAAGCGTTAGTGCAGCACAAGCCGAGCCTGATAATCCTGGATCATGTGCTGGCGGAAGGGGAATTGGGGCTGGATTACTTGCCAGAATTGAAGGAGTTGTTGCCGTTCGTGCCGGTGTTGGTGGTCTCAGGAGCGCTTGAAGTTCACCAGCAAATGCATGCGCTGCAGGGAGCGAGGCGCGCTCACTATTGTTTAACTAAGCCGGTGGACATGAACGACCTCACGCAGACGGTGGAAACAGCGCTTCGCGATTGCGGAGAAACAGAAATCATCAAGCAGTTTGAAGCGCTGGAACGTTCGAAACGGATCGACATCCAGGATTTACTCAGCCGATCGACGGATCGATTGAGCCGTCAAAATCAAATTCGGCAGCAAATCGGGACAAAAACGGATCGACCGAATATTTCGGCACTGGCAAGAGAATTTAAAGTGGCTCGAAGGACAATCATTCGAGACCTTCAGGAGTTAATCCGGCGCGGGCAAATCAAGCCTGAGGTGTATCCGGAGTGGGAATCCGATTCGATTGAGGTTTCTGAAAATTAGAAATCAGTTCGGGGGGAGTGCGGACGAAGGAGAGCAAACGGCTGCTGCGTGACTTCATGGAATTCGTGCCTCCCGTTTTTGATTCCATTCATTTTTTGCTTTGATAGTGCAGTTTTGAATCGTTTAGTCAGGCGCGAGGTTTAGAATGGTTCCATTCCAATGAAGAGCCAACTTGATCCGTTAAAACCCACGGCCCTGTTTCGTAGCCCAGAGAGCATTGAGTTGAGCCTTCGACTTTTCATCCGTTGCTTTGCCATTTTGCTCTGTTACCCGGGGCTACTTTTGGCTGCCGACCAGGCGCCATTACCGCCGAAGTCGGCCATTAGCTCAATCACTGCTTCGGGCTTACTTCGGCACATTAAAGTATTGGCCTCGGATAAATTCGAAGGCCGTGCCCCCGGGTCAAGAGGCGAGGAGCTGTCAGTCGATTATATTACCACCCAGTTTAAAAAGCTGGGACTGAAACCGGGTAATCCGGATGGGAGTTATACCCAGGAGGTGCCATTGGCAGGGATTCTGGGGGCACCGACAGCAAGTTTTAATACGAAACAAGGGACAATCGGCTTAAATTATCCAGACGATTATGTGGCTACATCTTCTCGCATTGTGCCGCAGGTCAGCGTCACGAATTCGGAGATTATCTTCGTTGGTTATGGAGTTGTGGCACCGGAATATGGGTGGGACGATTACAAGGATGTGGATGTGCGGGGAAAAACGATACTGATGTTGATCAACGACCCGCAAATTCCAGACCCTGCAGATTCCAGCAGACTTGATGACAAAATGTTCAAAGGGAAAGCGATGACTTATTACGGTCGCTGGACTTACAAATATGAAATTGCGGCGCAGAAAGGGGCGGCGGCGGCAGTAATCATTCATGAAACAGAACCAGCGGCTTATCCCTATTCCGTGGTGCGCACGAGCTGGTCAAAAGAAAATTTCGAATTGGATGCGCAGGACAAAAACATGGGGACGGTGGCGATCAGGTCGTGGATCACGGTGGATGTTGCCAAAAAGTTGCTGGCCAACAGCGGCCTGGATTTCGCGCAACTGAAGAAGGCTGCGCTTGGGAAAGATTTTCGACCTGTGTCAACGGGTGGGAAAGCGAACTTCGAAATCAAACAGACGGTTCGATCATTCAAGTCACATAACGTTGTGGGCAGATTGGAGGGAAGCGATAGAGAGTTGCGAAAAGAATGGCTGCTTTACAGCGCGCACTGGGATCATTTGGGGCTTCATCCTGAATTGCCTGGCGATAAAATTTTTAATGGGGCAATCGACAATGCATCCGGGGTGGCGGGATTAATCGAATTGGCGCGGGCTCACAGCAAGCTTAAACCGGCGACAAAGCGTTCAGTGCTGTTCATCGCGACCACTGCGGAAGAGGCGGGTCTGCTAGGAGCAAAATATTATGCAGAGCATCCCCTGTATGCGCTGGAAAATACGCTGGCTGATATAAACATGGATGGGCTTGGTGTCTGGGGAAAAACCAGGGACGTGGAGGATGTGAGTTACGGGAATTCAGATCTCGACGATATATTTGGCAAAGCAGCGGCGCGACATGGGAGACAAATGAAACCTAATAGCCAGCCTGAAAAAGGAGGGTTTTATAGGGCGGATAATTTTGAATTTTCTAAAATAGGCGTGCCATCTCTGTATGTGCATGCGGGTAAGGATTTCATAGGCAAACCAGCTCGGTTTGGAGAAGACAAACAAGATGAGTGGGTCGCGAAGATTTACCATCAGCCATCGGATGAAGTGAAGGCGGATTGGGACTTGTCGGGAGGGGTGGAAGATGTGCAGTTGCTATTCGAGGCGGGGTATCAAGTGGCGAATGCGAAAGCATTTCCAGAGTGGAAACAAGGCACGGAATTTAAAGCGAAACGCGAGGAAATGCTGAAGGGTGCAGAGAGGTAGGGCGAAGGGGTAAAAAAGCGAGTACGCGCCGTGCCCCAGCCATTTATAGCTTGCACTATTACCATAAAGACCTAAGAGTCTGAGTGCTTAAGGGAGATTGGTCACACATGCCTACTATGAGAAGACTCTTATTTATATTCGCTGTACTTGGATTTTTACAAATTGGGATCTCGGCAGGAAAAGCAGATACCGTGCTTACAAACCCTACAGAATTGCAATTTTCGAACGCATTGGCTCTTGGAGGAAATATCACATTTTCAGGGAATACTTCACTCACCCTGACCAATACTTATACCCTACAGAAAAATACGGTGATAGACGCAAAGAATTTCATTCTTGATCTAAAAGTGACCAAGACATTCATTATTATTCCAAATAACCTTTCCCTGACGGTCAGCGGGCTATCTGTGAAGAATTGCTACCTGGAATTGACGAATGGCGGGGTGTTTCTTAATCGCGGAACGTTCACCCTGACCAACTCTACGTTCACAGGGAATACGTTCGCCCCGATCGGGTTGTACCAACCGATCAAAGGCGGCATCATTTACAACGATGCCTCCACCTTGAGGATCAATAACTGTGCTTTTACAGCCAATAATACCGCTCAATTCGCCGGGACTCCCATTTCTGGAGGGGCTATTTATAATGCGTTTGGAAATCTTTATTTGACCAATACCGTTTTTTCTGGAAATGCGATGGCCGGACTAGGATTTAACGCCAGCGAGGCCGGGGCTGACTGTCTGGGAGCAGGTATTTATTCGAGTGGTTATTGTTCCATCAATCAATCCAGCTTCGTCGATAATTCTGTAAATGCCACCGGGGGAGCCCGCAATTATAACAATCCTGCGAAAAGTCAGGGAGGAGCCATTTATTCGAGTGGCACCCTGGTCATAGCAGATTCGACATTAACTAATAATAGGGCTGTGCTTTCGTACAAAAGTTCTTACGGAGGGGCAATTTTTTCATCCGGCAGTCTCACAATCGACCATTCCAGACTTTCCCAGAATTCCGCGGGAAGTGGTGGTGCCATCTATAACGAGGGGGATTGTTCTTTGGACCGAGTGATTCTACAGGAGAACAGTTCGAACGAAGGCGGGGCGATTGGCAGTATCGGTGTTGTTAAAGTGAACTCGTCCACTCTGGTGAACAACTCGGCAAACGGAGGATCGGAATATATCCAATATGTGACTCCAACGCAGGCAGGGCCAACGGTAGCCGCCGGGAATGGCACGGGAGGTGGCATTTTTAATAGAGGTCAGATGTTTTCGACAAATTGCACATTCTTCGGAAACAAGGCCCGGGGTGGATCTGGAAATTCGCAGGCTCCCGGTTCAGGGTTGGGTGGAGCCGTCTACACCATGAACAGCGGTCCGGCGGTGATTTTTGCCCACGTCACCTTCCAATCGAACAGCGTGAGTCTCGGCTCCGCAAGCGGCTCTACCCTTTACAATGCCGGCACTGCTCCAATCCTTGCAAACAGCATCCTCTCAGGAGGCAATACCAGTGCGGTCTGGGGTCCAGTCACGGACTACGGCAACAACATTTGTTTTGACTCCAGTGCCAACCTGACTGCGGCGGGCAGCTATAATTCACAGGATGCCAATCTTGGCAGATTTGGAACTTATGGTGGATTTACTCCCACTGTATTGCTTCTGCCTGGGAGCGTAGCGATTGACCACGCTTACCCGCCGTTTGTTCCCGCGACTGATCAACGAGGAGTCGTCCGTAACAGGTCCACTGCAGACATCGGATCATTCGAGTATGTGCCGGTTCCGGCGACCACCCCCTCTTTTGTTGTCACGAATTTTCCAGCTCTTTTCCCAGGAATGGTGCTGCACATTTTTGGCGCCAATTTCCTATATACGACGAATCTAAATATCTCAGGGATCAGTGTGGATTTCGACATCATATCCGACACAGAAATCACCCTGACTGTGCCCTCAGCTCTTCCTTCGGGAAACCTTGAAGCAAGAACACTCACGGGAATTTCGTCGAGCGGCCCTGCAGTGCGCTCCTGGCTGGAAATACTCGACGTACGAATGACAAACAGAATTTTGATTGTCAGATTTATTGCGGCGACAAATGGGGTGAATGTGAAGCTTGGTTATGGAAGCTCATCAACCAATGAATTTTCACAAACTCAAACAACTCTCAACGCTGGAACTAATACAGTTCAGTTTTCGATAACCAACATCGTGACCAGCACGTTTGTAGCGGGGATTCAGTTTGTTAAAGATTCCTATGTGAATAATTCTCTAACGTATTCGTTTTCGATTCCTCCCCCGCGCGTGGTCTTTAGCGGATGGAATGTCACTTTCCCGTCCCCCACGACGGCTTCTGTTGAGGTCACGCTGGAGAGTGAAGTTTCAGGATTCGTAAATTTTCGATACGGCCGAGCTGGAAATGCGACTGGATATCTTCCGCCAGTGGATAGATCGGTCGGGACGGGAACCCAGAGCTTAAGCGTCACGATTACTGGAGTAGTTCCAGGCACAACCAACATAGTTGTGGGAGAATTTCGATATCTTCACGATGGTTTCATGGTTACAAGCCCGCCACAAACCTTCGTTGTCCCAACGCCTTTTCGAGATCAGAATTTAACCTTCAACGCCTACGGCCAATATGTTGCGGTGGCGCACAAAACGAGTCTTAATGCATTTCCATTAACGATCAGCGCCTGGTTCAAAACAACCCAGACCATCGGATACGTGGGGCTAGTCAGTAAGTTTGAGCCTGGAGAGACTACTGGATACCAGGTCAGCATCATCGATGGAATTCTGCATGCTTTTTATTTGAAAGATTCGACGAGCAAAATAACTGAAAATCCTGAAGGCGTTTCCGGTGGAGCAGTTGCCGATGGAAACTGGCATCACGTTGATTACTTGGTAAGCAGTGAAGGATCACAACTTTTTGTGGATGGAGTGTTGAAGAACACGGCACTTTGGGTTGGGACCTTCGGACCGACCAGTTCGACTTCTCCCCTTCGATTCGGTTATTATTACAATGGATATGAAGGTGAACTGGATGAGGTGGAGCTTTGGAATAAAGCCAAAACAGCAGGCGAAGTAGCCAACTATAGAGTGCCAGCCGACCCTGCAGATCCATTGCTGCTTGGGTATTGGAAATTCAACCAGGGAGCAGGAAGCACCCTCGCGGACACGTCAAGCAATGGCAATGATGGCCAAATTAACGGAGGCCCATCATGGACCATTTCAGGTGTTCCAATCATAAGGAATTCCAATTTGTTGCTGGCCGGGAGTGGAGGATTGTCAATCGCCGGACCCGTGGGAGGCGGCTTCATTCTGGAGCAGTCGTCAGATCTGAACAATTGGTTGCCGGTAAGTACGAATCAATTCGATGCGACCGGCTTTTCATCTTTAATCATATCGCCCGCGGGATCGAAGAAGTTTTTCAGGGTCAAGAATTTCTAATACAAGTTTTGCATACGCCTCCAGAAGCAGTAGTTCCTCCCCGAGCCGTGGATGGGGCCGTAGGTGCGTGGACTCCGTCCCAGATCCAATATTCGACGGGAACGCGCTGAGTCGCATCTTCAAACATTTTTTGGAAATGGACCACAGGCGGGCGATATTTGGTGCCGAGCTTATTGACGATTTCGTCGCGGAGGAGAACGTGTGCACGATAGCTTTTCCAGTCGTTACTTTTCCTGAAGACGGGTTCGCAAAGGAAGAGCTTGACGTTTGGAAGCGGTTTGAGCGCTTCTGAAAGCAGAAATTCTTATTGTTCTTCGTAACTTTGAAAGAAGAAAAATGCGACCAGAGCCAGAACAAACTAACAAGGGGATCGTTTCTCTTTTCGCCATGACGAGAGCAGCCGTTCGTTTTGAATCATAACCATTGTTAACGATACGGAAGCAGGTTTCAGGCAGACTCCAGGATGATGTTGCTGTAGATGGTGGTATCGCCGGTTCGAATCAGGCCGATGGCATGCGGAATACGTTTCTTGAACTCGACGTGGGGTTCGTGGATTAACTCAATCCCGTGCAGTGCCTGAGCGTAAGCACTGCGAACTTTGGAGTTGTTTTCGCTGCAAAATTCGTCTGCCATCCATGCCTTGCCAACCTGAAAGTTGGGTAATAAAGCGCGAAGCACCTGAAGGACGGTGGGAATATCATCCATCAGGGAGATGTCTATCGTTTCGATGCCTGCCCAAAATGGGAAACCGCGATCGGCAATGACCAGAGTGTTGGTGTGACGAACTCGACTCAACAGGTGATTGATTTGTGGATTGAGGATTCCAGATTTAAGCATATGAAAGACGTGAGAGAGTTTTTCGTCCAGTTCCGATCATGAATTCCCAATTGGATAATCTTTTGATATCAGACCGGTTTCTTTCAGAGCGAGCCAAAACCCAGTTGGGATAGGTCTTAGGATACTGGCAATATTATCCGAAACGCGTTCCGGTTTGCCAGTGTTCAGAGCTATGGAAACCACACCTGGTAAAGCCAGGCCGAACTGGACACAAGCATCGGCTGGTTTCACGGCGAAACGGCTGCAGAGGCTGAGGAATTTTTCGCGCCATGCAAACAGAGCCGGTTCTTTTGATGGTTCGGGTTGACGATAGTCGAACCATTTTCCACCGATGAGAAAGCCCGCATTAAAGACAGCAGCATTAATAATTGCTATTTTTTGTGCATTAAGCCAGCAAATGAAGTCGAGCAATTCCGGGGGGTGGGTATAAACGGTGAGGCTGCAGGCGAGCATGACCCAATCGAGATCAACATGCTGGCAGATTTCCTGGACGGAATGCCAGTCTTTGGCGCCGATGCCGACGGCTCTAACCTTGCCACTGGCTTTCAGTTCAAAAAGCGCACGGTAGGCGCCAAGGACGTCGTTGAAGCGACGGGCACGTTCGGCAGGAGTCTGCGCTGCGGCCAGGTATTCATCGGGATCATGAACTGAAACCAGGTCAGTGGTGTAGCCTGCGCCTAGCAGCTCGCGACCCTGCTGGTAACATTGGAGAATACCGTCATAACTGATGCGCAATTCTGCGTCATGATGGATCCCGGCCCAGACATCCCGTTCAAAAGTGGGTTTCGGACCTTTTAGCGGGATGCGATACCAACCTAATTTGTTGCTAATGATGACCTGCGAAGGGGGAATGCCCAACTGGTGCAAAGAACTGCCCAAAGCTTCCAAGGCAAGACCTGCCCCATACTTGCCTGCGGAATCGAAGACGGCAGTGCCAGTCGTGTTCCTGATAATTTCCGATACGATGTCCCGTTTGGTTTGGACAGGTACGACCTCGAACAGATTGCCGAGACAACCGGTGCCGAAAATTACTTTTGGAATCAGCAAACCGATTTTGCCAATGGGTCGATAATAGGAGTTGGAATTTGGCATTCGCTTACAACTGAACCGCAAGGTGCGGAGGAAATTTTCCGGGCATAGGTATGCGGAATTTGATACCAGACTTTGCGACGCTGCCAACAACTTCTACATTGGGATATCGCCAAAGCCAGAAAAATAGAGTGCCCTGCGACGCAGGAGATCGCAGCAAAGGTGGAAGCAGGTTGAATTACTTCAGCAAATCGCGGCAGGCTTTGCGGAGCTTTTCGAGCTGGCCGACTGATTTTGCCTCGATGTAACAGCGGATAAGGGGTTCAGTGCCGCTGGCGCGGAAAGCCACCCATTCGCGGTTCGGCAGGAGAAATTTATAACCGTCCGTGGTGATGAATTTTTCGACTTTGTTGTTGCCGATTTTGTCGAGGCCAGCGGCCAGTTTCTTCAGCAAGGCTTCTTTTTTATCAGCAGGAATGGCGACGTTGATCCTGTCGCTATGAAACTCGCCGATTTTTTTCGACAAGGCGGTCAGAATTTCGCCCAGCGATTTTTTTTCGGTGGCAACCAGTTCAGCCATGAGGAGGCAGGCGAGGATGCCATCTTTCTCGGGAACATGACCTTTGACACTCATACCGCCGGATTCTTCGCCACCGACAATGATCGGCTCGCTTTCCATGAGAGCACCGATGAATTTGAAACCGACACCGGTTTCATGAAGCGGGACACCCAGGAGTTCAGCAACCGCATCAACCTGATGACTGGTGGGAACGGTGCGGACGACGGCTCCGGTCCAGCCGCGATTCTTTTTTAAATGATAAAGGGCGAGGGCAAGGATCTGGTTGGGGGTGAGCCATGTTCCGGATTTGTCGACGATACCGAAGCGGTCAGCGTCGCCATCCAATCCAAGTCCCATCTGAACTTTGCCGCTTTTGACCAACTCGGCCACTTCATGCATGCCCTCCTCGTTAGGTTCGGGATGGTGGCCGCCGAAAAGAGGATCAGGCTGGGCATGGAAAAGTGTGACTTTGACTCCGGCCTCTTCGAGGAGAGTATCGAGGTAGCCGCGACCGGTGCCGTACATGCACTCGACAGCGATTTTCATTTTTGCCCTGGCGATGACGTCAAATTTGATCAGCTTCCTGATCTGTTTGAAATAATCAGGGCGAGGATCGATGGTCTTGCACTTGAAGGTGCCGATGACGGCAGCTTTGAAGGTCCAGGATTGATCAACCAGTCTGGCAATTTCGGCTTCGATTTGTTGGGTGACTTCGGGGGGAGCGGCGGCTCCGTTGGAAGTGGAAAATTTCAATCCCTGGTATTCTGAGGGATTATGGCTGGCTGTCATGTTGATGCCGCCAATGGCCTTCTTGAGGCGAATGGTGTGGGAGATGACGGGCGTTGGAGCATCGCGTTCGCAGATCCAGGGGATCAATCCATTGGCCTCCAGGACTTCGGCGGCGGCGAGACAAAATTCCTTGCCTAGAAAACGTGTGTCATGTCCGAGGATGAGAACGGGTTTGCGACCGTAGACGGCGGATTTGGGATTGGTGAGCTCGGCCTTGAGATAATTAGCGATGCCCTGAGTGGCAAGACGGACCGCATCAAAAGTGAAATCACGTGCGATCAAACCGCGCCAACCCGATGTCCCGAATTTGATGGGTGATGCCATAATTATAATTTAGAGGAGTGAAGGGCCGTTTAGTGCTTCCAGTTGAAGGCACCTTTTTTCACCGCGTAAATGTAGCCTACCAGCAGAATAGCCAGGAATGAAACCATGGACCCGAATATCATGTCGCGGGTGGCGGGATTGGCCAGCATTTCGCGATAGACGACAGCCCAGGGGAACATAAAAATCACTTCGATATCGAACAGGATGAAAAGCATGGCAACCAGGTAGAACTTGACGCTGAGGCGGGAGTTGGCTTCGCCAACGGGGAGCATACCGCATTCGTAAGGGATATCCTTGGTCTTGGTGCGAATACCGCGTTTGGCGGCGAAGTTGCCGGCGATAACGGAGAAAACCAACGTTCCGAAAGCAAAGGAGACGGCGACGCCCAAAAGCATCAGGACTGGAATGTACTGCGGTAATTGTTGCTGTTCCACCGGTGAACGTTAGAAATGCGATGGTTTTTTGGCAAGCGGAATTGCGCGGGCATCAGAGGAGCGCTCAGGGACAGGTGGATTTGTTTCCGTGTGCACGAGGCGTATATTCAGACTTTTGGGGAGGGAAACCCACCCGTAGGGCTTACGAGAGATAGCCGGCACCTGATCGTTTCGCTATTCGCGTTTACCTGGAAGTTCCGTTTTGTTTCTGCGTTGCATTTGCGGGTGACTCTTCGTTTACTGCATTAAGTGCAGGTCCCTTTTATTTCCAAGCCACGGCCTCCCGAAACCTTGAGGGTGGGTGACCGGGAAATACCCTTGCTTTTGGTGCGCAACCCGCGAGCGCGCCGCTATTTTTTACGCCTGAGCCCGGATGGAACCGCACGGGTTACGATTCCACGGGGTGGAACGGTAGGTTTTGGGAAGGAATTTGCCAAAGCAAACCAGGGATGGCTGGAGAAACAGCTAGCGAAGCCGCCACCTGCTTGCAGGCAATGGAAATTGGGTGACACCCTTCTCTTTCGGGGGGAATCGGTGCAAATAAGGCTGGAGGAAACTGAAAATACAAAACCTCGCCTGTTGGTAGGACCTGAAAAGATCTTGATCAACGATTCTTCGGCGGATTTGCGGCCAGCCATTCAAAGGCACTTCTGGAAATTGGCGGCGAGAGAATTAGAACCGCGGGTATGGGAGTTGGCGGCGTTGCATGAATTGACGGTGCGACGGGTCACGGTACGAAATCAAAAATCGCGATGGGGCTCGTGCTCCCGGCGGGGAACTGTCTCGCTGAACTGGCGCCTGATTCAAACGCCGCCGTCTGTTTCGGATTATATTATTTTGCATGAGTTGATGCATCTCCGGCAAATGAATCATTCGGCGCGGTTCTGGATGGAAGTCAGCCGCGTTTGTCCCAATTACGAAGCGGCAGAAGCGTGGGTTAAACGTAACGGGTCACTGCTGCGCTAGTCCACGCCCCGTTTGCCTCACATTTTCCCGGAGAGAATCCCGCCTTTTAACTTAAATCCGGCTCTAAAGCCTTTCGTGTTCCTGCCGATAAAGTAGGTGTCGAAAGACATGGCGGATGGCGGCCACAAAGGGCCACGGGATAATTTGGTGAACGCCCAACAATGGTTCACTACATGGCAGGGATGCCGTGTTTAACAAAACCCTCACCAGAGGGTGACTCACGGAAGGGTCAGTTATGGTAATTAATACAAATACACCGGCAACGAGCAGTGCTCGCTTGCTCTCAGAATCATCGTCCATGTTGTCCAAGTCTCTTGCGAGATTGTCTTCGGGATCGAAAATCGTATCCCCAGAAGATGATGCAGCAGGTATGGCGGTATCCATGCGATTTGATGCCCAACAGAACAGAACTTCGGCCGCCAGCGCAAACGTCGGAAACGCGATTTCCTTCAGCCAGACCCAAGACGGGTTCCTGCAGAAGATCGGCAAAGCATTCGACCGTATGTCTGAGCTGAGCGTTCTGTCTCAGGACATCACGAAAACCGACACGGATCGTGGTTTATATGACAAGGAGTTTCAAACCCTTGCCACTTACATCACCAACACCGCGAGCAAAGACTTTAACGGGGTGAGTCTTTTCAGCACGAATGGTCAGGATGTGACCACCGATGGAGAAGGCAACACCACGAGTACGTTCACCATGAACGGTATCGACCTGGGAGCAAGTGCTTACACCAGCGCGACCGGTGCAGACGTGACGACAACCACGAATGCCGCCAGTGCATTGACCACGGTCAAAGCAGCCATCACACAGTTGGCTACGGACCGCGCATCAGTGGGAGCGAACATCTCGCGATTGTCCTACACGGGTGAACAATTGGGAGTCTTGAAGGATAATATCGGCGCTGCCAACAGCCGCATCAAGGATGTGGATGTGGCGGAAGAATCCACCAAATATGCCCGCTACAACATACTGGTCCAGGCAGGCACAGCGATGTTGGCGCAGGCTAACTCAAGCCCTCAATCTGCCCTCCGGCTCTTAGGATAGAGCACGTCTGGCAGGTTTAGAAAGCTCTCGGGCAGCGTCCGCTTCGCTGCCCGAGGTTTTCTTTTTTTAGCGGATGGCTTCACTTCGCTCTGGCAATTGCAGGAGTCGTGTTCCAGGTTGAAGCCATGAAGTGTTACCAGGTCCTGTTTTCGTTTTTACTTTTTGTTGGAGGAACTTTTTTCAATCTGAATTCTTCGGGGGCAGAGGGGATGCAAAAACCATTGATGAAGGATTTCATGGGAATCAATGGGCACACAGTGCAATTCAAGCCGGAACTTTACCGACCAGCTGTCGGACTGGTGCGGGATTATCATGATATTCAATGGGACATTGGTGACGACACCGATCATGTCACGACGTTTCCGATGGCCCGAAACAAGGTGGACTGGAGCCAGGTTTACGGGAGTTGGGCAAAAGTCGGATTTGTCACGGATGTGAGTGTCATGTTTCCGAGATTGACCACCAACCATTGGAAAAATCTTCCTGCGGATGCATTTCGTTATGGAAAGTCGTTCGGCGCATATTTTGGCCCTGCGGCCGGGCATGGCCTTGTGAGTTCCGTAGAGATTGGAAACGAGCCAGGACACTACTCGGATGCAGATTATCGATCCCTTTTTCAGAACATGGCGCGTGGATTGCGGGAGGGGGATCCGAAGCTGAGCATCGTCACCTGTGCGCTGACGGTTGGAAAAAGTCATAAGTATGCAAAAAGCGTTACTTGCGTGGAAGGCCTAACCAACCTGTTCGATGTGCTGAATATCCACAGCTATGCTGAGGCGGAGAAGTGGCCGACGTGGAAACGGTCCTATCCGGAAGATCCGAAGCTGACGTATCTGACCGACATTATTGCACTGGCCGATTGGCGAGACAAGCACGCGGCAGGCAAGGCGGTATGGCTCACGGAATTTGGCTATGATTCCTCCACCAAAACACCGGCCACCAACGGGCCATTTGCCAAATGGATCGGAAACACGGACGTGGAGCAGGCGCGCTACCTGGTGAGGTCATTCCTCCTGTTTTCGAAAATGCCGGTGGAGAGAGCGTATATTTATTTCTTTGACGACAAAGACGAGCCGCAGATCCACGGGTCATCCGGTTTAACGCGCAATTTCGTTCCGAAACCATCGTTTTACGCAGTGGCACACCTGCAAAACACCCTGGGGGAATATCGATTTGAAAAGGCCCTGGCGGAAGGCGAGGACTCTGTATTCTGGCACCAATATGGAAATGGGAAAGATAAGAATAAAAAGATACTGGCGGGTTGGACAGCGCAAGGGGGGAATACTGAAAAAACAGTAACAATTCCTACTCTTGAAAAATTCAAAACAGTCAGGGGTGAGCGAATGCCTTTGGGCAAACAGGAAGCGGAACACTGGGGCCTCGGCCTGAATGACACCACAGTGAAATTAAACGAGTCGCCGGTCTACCTATTCCTGGAGTCAAAATAATCCTGGTCTCCCGAGGAAGAAGTCAAACCAAAGCACGGGACAGGAAACTGACGAAATTTCCGTGCATTACTTTTTCGATGGAAGACTCGGAGAAACCCCTCTTCTGCAAAATAGGAACCAGCTTTTGCAAGTCCGCAATGGTTTCGAGGTCACCCGGGGATTGCTCCTGACCGAAAGCTCCATCAAGATCCGAGCCGATGCCGACGTGATTATCATTTCCTGATAACTGGCAAATATAGTCAATCTGATCAGCCACGTTTTGCAGGGATACTCCTGACGAAGCGGGGGTGGTCTGGCCTCGGACCCAGTTGGGAACCAGCATCCAGGCGTCGAACGCCACGCCAATGACGGAACCGCGCTCGAACAGGGCCTTGAACTGATCGTCCGAATATTGGCGGTTATGGGGCACGATGGCGCGAGCGTTGTTGTGACTGGCCCAGACCGGGCCCTGGTAGAGATCCAAGGCCTCCCAAAAAGCCTGGTCACAAAGGTGAGTGGCATCGAGGATCATTTTCAGCCGATCCATTTCGCGCAGCAAATCTCTGCCTTTTGGGGAAAGAGGGGCGCTTGAATCCGTGCCGTAAGCGTAGGTGCCAGGACCATAATGGGCCGGTCCGATGGCTCGCAAACCTTGCTGGTAGAACTCCAACAGGAAGGAAACATCAACGATCCCATCCGCGCACTCCATGCTTAAGATGTAGCCGACGGGAGTGTTGGTCGAATCTCTGGACCACGCAGCAAGATGAGCATTCATTTCTGCGGAAGTTCGGATTTGAGCCATCTGTTTTTGGCGCTCCATAAGGCGATACCAAGCCAACTGGCCCTGCAATTGAGCCCAGCACTGTTCGGCAGAACGCCACCCGCTTAAAGGATGCCCGGGTTTGGCGAACCGTCCAATCAAAGTGGCCACACAAAGCCCTATATTTCCGCGACGCATTTCGGGGAAACAAACGGTGTTGAGCCCCCTGTCGGGCTTGTCCTTCATCTGCAATTCCCGAGCACGGATTTCATGAATGGGACGCCTTAAATCGCGATTCCATTCCATGGCGTTCATGCTGAGGTCGAGGTGAGCGTCAAAAATGAACATAGATGTTATTCCTTGAGGGCACGTCCGCGATGAATTTTCCATCGGGTTGAAGCGAGATTCTTAAAGACAACCACTGCTTCGTCATAAAGGGCGCAAGTAGGACAGATGTGTTTTGGAAAGGCGTAGAGCGCGGTGCCAATTTTTAAGTTCAAAGCAGTGCGAATAACCAGATGTTCCTCGCTATGGCCAACCAGCTCGGCGTCGGGTATTTGAGGAAGCCAAAGTCTTGGCTGAGGACTTTCGGAAGCGACGGCCTTGTGACCAAGGTCGAGGCAATAGTGGTTTGGAGTCGGGTTGCTGATGACGCGGCAGAGGAGTGTGGCTGCAAGCTGAAAAGGAAGGTCAGGATATTGTTGCGAATAGCCCGCGTCCCAGAGGAGAGGGGTGCCCGGAGCACATTCTGTCTCCGGAAGCAACGCATTGAAGGGAAAAGTGGGGGTTCCTCCGGCCACGATTTCGATGGGTCGATCTTTTGATCGGAGTTGAGAGCGAATCTCCAACACGGGAGTCATCGCCTCTCGGTGTTCCTTCTCACGAACGGCCAGATCCTGGGCATGAATATGGCCGTCATAGGCATGGAGGCCGCGCACGCGTAGCCCGGGCAAGGTTTCGAGCCTGGCAAAAAAATCCGGGACAAACTTTGGAGCAATGCCGGTTCGATGCATTCCACAATCCACATCCACCCACACATCGATGGGAGAGTGAGCAAAAAAGCAGGACAGCTCATGGGAGCTGAAATCGTTATCGAGGATGGTGGAAAACCGGGTTTGCGGAAAAGCTTCGACCAGGATTTTTAGTCTATTTATGTTGGGGCCGACAGGTTGAAAGGCGAGGAGAATATCCCCTGCCCCGGCCCGGGCGCACATTTCGCTTTCTGCGATGGTAGCTGTTTTGAATTTTTCAATCCCGCTGTTGCGACAAAGCGCGACGACCTCCTGCATTTTGTGAGTCTTGACGTGAGGCCGCAGACGAGCAGCTGGAGCCAGGCGCAGCATCGAGTCGATGTTGGACTGGATGCGTTGGGGATAGACCAGCAAGGAAGGCGACGGGACATCCTCCTGGTTTACTATTTCAAACCAGTGGTCCACGAGTTTTGGCGGTTAGTTCGAAAATAGCCTCAATTTCCACTGCGATATTGGTCGGGAGTGAGCCCATGCCGACCGCACTGCGCGCTCCAATTCCGTTTTCCTGGCCAAAGACTTCGGCGAATAATTCGCTGCAGCCATTAATAATTTTAGGGTGATCGGTGAAATCAGGGGAACAATTGACCATACCCAGGATTTTAATGACGCGCCCCACTTTATCGAGAGAGCCAAGCTGATCGCGCAAGGTAGCGAGGATGGCGAGGCCGACCTGACGTGCGGCGGAGTAGCCCTGGTCAAAGGAGAGATCGACCCCGACTTTTCCGCAGATCAGGGTTTTATCTTCCCTGAGGGGACCGTGACCAGAGACGTAGATCAGATTGCCGCAAACGACGAGAGGTTTATAAACGCCGACCGGTTTCGGGGCCGGGGGCAAAATTAAATTTAGAGCTTGGAATCGGGCTTCGTTGGACATGCCACCTCATACAAAAGGAGAAAAGCAAAAAAGCAAAGCTCGAAACAGAAGGACGGATTGGGAATTCTAAGAGGATTGGAGATCTTCCTCAGATTCGTCCAATTCGTAGAGCGATTTTAAGCGGTAAACTTCAGAGAGGATGACATCGTGCAGATGGACCATTTGTTTGAGGGAACAGAAAAGCGAGACCGTTTTCACCCGGACATTTTTTTCATAGAAATGAAAGTCCGCGGAATTGGTGATGGGCAATCGCTGGGGGTAAGGGCAATCATCCGGACGCTGGCCATTGAGGACCATATTCCAGAGAGACATTAAAAGAAGTTCTTCGTTAGGATCGGAGTAAAGAGAGGGGGCGGGGGCGAACCTAAAGGAGAAATCCTCGTAAATACTATCAATGAGGCTAGACCTTTTTTCATTTAGACCTATGGTTTTCATACACTTCTGATTGTTCGACTGAGTTGGCTGACCGACTAACAAAACCAAGGGGTTGCTAGAACCGTGCCAACCGTAAAAACAAGTCGGAGAAAATTAATTTTCCGAATTTATTAAGGATTCTGAGGTTTGTCAGACAACTCCCCGAAAAGTGTCTCAGGCCGGGAATGGAAATGTTTACACAACGTTCAAATTTGAGACAGAAACACGATTATTTTTTATAAAAGCAAAACTAAAAGCAAGCGCTAGGGTCGTTTGGCCCCATGGATGAGGCCAGTCAGAAGGGTAATTGACCGGGAAAAGACTTTGGGGGTAGTATTGATGGGTGATCCCAGCCCGAAAGCGACCCACCTCGCATGTGCCTGAGGAGGGGTCATTCCTCCCTGCGCACTTTCTGATTGCGACCCTGGTCTGGCTAATCCTGTCCCATGGCGAAAACGGGTGGGCGAAGCCGCCTGTTTCGACCTGGTCGACAGGGATCAAGAAAGTACTCATCATCCCGGTGCGATTCACGGACCAGGCAGGGCCTACCGACGCTCCTGGTCCAGGGGGCCTCTTGTCGGGTTGGGGAAACGTGACCAACGGGACGGCATTGACGGAGATAAGCAATTCCTTCGCAAAGCAGTCATTTGGCAAGTGCATTGTACAGTTCACCGTGCTGCCGGAAATCAACCTGGGGTTGAGCTACACGGAGTATAACAAGCCGCTTACCCCGGATTCGGCGCTCTCAAAATTCACACGCTGGGCTGAACCCGGGTCTTTTGCCGACGACGTGCGCGCGAAGGCCCGGCAAGTGGGTCTGGGGAATGGGAATGCCGCTTTGTATGACAGTGACAACTACGATTTGGACATCATGGCATGCGGGTTTATCCCCGGGCAGGGATTTGTTTCGTCAGGAAATGTGCATGGGAAGGGAATCCTGGCAATATCCTTCCGGGTGCTGGCGCATGAAATGGGACATAACTTTGGGCTTGAACATGGGAATGGGCTTTCGAGAGGGAGTTACTACTCCCTGCAGAATAATGGAACGTTTTTTTACGATGCGTATGCGGATGTTTACGACCTGATGGGATTCAAAGAGACGAACGTGGTGCCCTTGCCAAATGATCGCGACGCCAATGTTTATTGGAAAAACCTGTTGGGGTGGCTGCCGGATGAGAATGTGGCTAACCCTGCAGTTTCCGGCATTTACCGGCTGCATGCTTACGATCAGGGAACTCTGGAGGAAGGCAATAATTATGCGGCACGGATTATCCGCGATCCAAGCCGGGTCTACTGGTTAAGTTTCCGACAGGCGATTACCAACACGGAGGGGTTGTGGTCGCAGAACGGGCTTGAGGTGCATTTGGGCGGGGAATCGACTATCGCGACGAGCGGACATACCACGTTGATTGACATGACGCCTGGAAGCCGGGGTTATCCGGGCGCTTCCAATTCGCCTTACGCGACGATGTACGATGCACCGCTGGCGATAGGAAAGACTTTTTCCGACAATGAAGCGGCACTGCACATTACGCCAATTAGAAAAGGGGGGACTGCTCCCGAGTCGCTGGATGTAGTGATAAACCATGGTCCTTATCCCGGCAATGTGGCACCGACACTTTCCATTTCCCCGGCAAGCGTCACATTAAAAGCGGGAGTGGCACAATTGTCTACAGCCACGGCCGGGGATGGTGATGGGGATACTTTGGCGTATTACTGGGAATTCGATGATCCCGACAAATTGGGTGGTTGCGAAACAGGAGGAACAAGTCAGGATGCCAGGCTCTCGACCCAGGGAAGCCACGCATGGACGCGCAACGGGCAATATTATGTTCGTTGCACGGTTTCCGACATGAAAGGGCATACCATCACCGCCTCCACCGTGGCAACGATTACCAATGGCACGTCAGGAATTCTTTCGATCCACGGTTTGGTGCAGGATGAATTGGGACACCCACTGGCTGGGGCAATTGTCAATAACTACAAGTCAACAACTGTCCACTACGGGGCGACCAATTTTGCGGGATCCAATGAGACAGCGTCGGATGGAAAATACATGGTTCAGCTTCCGCCCATTGGACCATTCACTTACACGCTCTCCGTGCTCTACCAGGGCTATTCGTTCACCTGCTCCATTCCGAGCGCGACAATTTCGGTAGGGGCGGCCAGCGTATCGAACATTAATTTCACCCGTGTGCGATCGAGTCGCACCATCTCGGGGGGAGTGATCGTGGCAGGCCGCAGTTATGATCCAGCAATAGACGGGATACTACTGATTAATAATGGCAACCAAAGCGTGAGCGCCACGACGGGTTCGTGGCAGATGACAATTGCAGACGGGGCACTGGCCACTATTACAACGGCACCGGCGAACCCTGCATACACCGTGTTCAACTATGCCCCTAATCCTTTCGTGGTGGTGAACGACCTGAACGTTTCGCATCTCTTCGTGACTATTCCCGGGCATATGCCGGCAGTGGGATTCGCGTCAAGTGGCGCCACCAGCGATGACAATGCGGGAACGATAAACATCCCGGTGAACTTGACTCCCCCTGCTGGATCGACCAGTTGGGTCACAGACCAGTCAGCCTATTATATGATTGATTCCAGCAGCACTGCTGAATATGGAGTGGATTACAAGACGTCCGGTGGCTTAGTCACTTTTTACGCCAACAAGACCCCGGTGGCGAAAAGCATTCCGCTAAAAATCATGCACAACTCTGTGCCTAAAAATCGCACGGTGGTGATCCGACTGAAGCCGGGCAGCTCGATTTCCGCCCTTGGCCCAATTAGCACCTATACCTACACGATCAATAATCCGCCGCCGGGGATCAGTTCGGTCAATTCCACGAATGGAACAGTCAATCTTTCCTGGCCGGGAGTCGAGTCGGGCCGGTATACGGTGGAGTCCACGTTGGGATTGAATCCACCGGCGTGGACCAACCTCCCTGTGCATACTTTACTGCCTGGGCAGAATGGATCCATGACGAGAAATATTTTGACCAATGGAACAACCAACGAGTTTTTCCGGATCAAGATTGAGTGATTTTTTTGTCAAGGTAACCTGTAGCAATAGCCTTTTTCAGTGATAACCGCCCGAGACGTAAAAGGTCTCGCCGGTGATCCACGATGAGTCGGGCGACGCCAGGAAAAGAGCCGCGCTGGCGATGTCCTGCGGCTGGCCGATTCGGCCCAGCGGGGTTTGTGATTCGACCTGCTTCCTCATATCACTCTCACCAATTCCCGCTGCGTGGAAACCTTCGGTTTCAATCATTCCCGGGTTAAGGGAGTTTACCCGGATTTTGCGAGAACCCAATTCTTTGGACAATGATTTGGTGATGGCATCGACAGCTGCCTTGGTAGCGCTGTAAACGGCGCCGTTCGCGGGAGCGGATGTGCTGACGATGGAACTGATATTGATCACGGAACCCCCCTGCGCGTTAAAATGGGTCAACGCCTCCTGGGTCGTTAAGATCAACCCAAGAACGTTTAAGTTAAATTGCTTGTGAAAATGTTCCTCTGTGACCTGGGCAATGGGCATGAACTCATAAACCCCTGCATTATTCACCAGGATGTCCAGTGCGCCGTAGGTTTTTTTGGCCTTGGCGAATAGTTTCTTAATATCGTCTTTTTTGGAAACGTCGGCCTGCACCGCAATGGCTTTTCCGCCGAGTTTTGTGATTTCTTTCACCACTTTGTCCGCTCCTGCTTTGCTTGAGGCGTAATTAACGACCACGGATGCCCCCTCGGCTGCCAGTTGTTTTGCGATGCCTGCGCCAATCCCCTTGGAAGCTCCCGTGACCACTGCGACTTTACCTGCCAGTTTTCCCGTTTTTGTAGTTTTCATATGCTTATTCGATTTCTGGTTTTTGATTGTTACTATTATAGTAACAATTAAAGCTAAAAAAATTATTTTTTGTTCACTTCCGTTACGATGGAGGCAAGGCTGATTTCGGACAGACTTTCTTCCATCGCCTTCTGCGTTTTCTTCAGTGCCTTTTCAAGCGAGGCCTTGATATGGCAACTCACCAGGCAGGGCTTCTGTTCCGGGTAATTGTGGATGGAGAATGCTTTGGGGGCATCCACGGCCCGGTAAATATCGAGCAGCGATATCATTTTCGCATCCTTTGCCAGCCCGCAGGATCCTGATTTTCCAGTGGTGGTTTTCAGCAATCCCGCTTTTGACAGTTTCGATACCACCCTGCGCACAAAGCTCGGGCTGGTGTTCACGCTTAAAGCAAACTTCCCGGTTGTTGTGCCCTCGCCACGGCAGCATCCCGAAGCGGCCAGGATATGCACCGCAATGGAAAATTGTGTGTTGACTGCCATAACTGTTACTATATTAGTCACAGTTTAAATTTAAGCAAGTGGATTTGAATTGCAAACATTTGGATGACTGGACTGCCAACCTGATATAATGAGAAATGGCGGGCGCAGGAATTACTGAGTAACAGCCTTGTAGAATTTCCGTGGAGCACCCAGGGAGGAGGAGTCGGTAACCGTTATGGGGCCTGTATAAGGAAAGTTGGTAACCTCGCTCCAGCTATTGATGGCCATGGTTGAGGAGGATTGAATGGAGTAAGAGTGACCACTCGTTCCATTTTCGAAAGTGAAACTAAAACCTGCCACCGAAGCAGAGAACGCGCTAAACGAGCCGCCGCTGAGTTGCCCTATGGCGTTGATATTGGAGGTATAAATGCCGCGCGAGCCATCCGTGAAATTTACCGCGAAAGTAATCAGCCCAGCGGAGTAACCTGACTCCCGAAAGGTAAGAGTGGCTGGTGATTTGCCAGCCAGTGGTGAAAATGTATCGATAATTCGGGTGATATTACCTCCGCGAAGGAGATAAAGCCCCTGCCCTCCTGTGCTTGTACCTTTAAAAACAAGATCTGCGCCGTTGAATTCAAATTCGCCGAACCCACCAAAAGTCTCGGTGGACGCCGGAATGGTGGTGGTAGTATCCACCAATTTGACCATGCCAGAGCCGTCCAGATTGACAGAATAAATTCCCTGCCCTCCAGAAAATGCACCACTGAAGGCAAGTTTCGATCCATTGATATCCGGGGTGGTGCCAAGGGTGGTGAATGGACTGGAAGAACCGGGAACGAGGGTAACGTTTTTTTCTGCGATGCGAGTCAAAGTTGACCCGACAAGAGTAAAGATGGAGTTGTTTGCGTTGACAGTAGAGTCAGAACCGTAAAAGGCGATGTTGCCAGCATCGAGTGTGATGACGCCGCCCGGATTAATGAAACCGCCCGTGCCGCCTGGATATGGAGTTCCCGGGGCAAGGCGCTGGCTGACAGTTCCACCAGTAATCGAGAAGAGTCCGCGTTGCGCACTGGAATTTTGTCCGACGAAGGCGACCACGCCATCTTTCATGGCCGGGATGGAAAAACCTACGAAAGGACCGGTACCACCGGGCATGGTGGCCGGGGTTAAGGTGTCCGCGAGCCTGACCAGACTGGAGCCGTCAAATTGATAAAGACCCTGTGGGGTTGGGTTAACGACACCGAAAAAAGTTATCTTACCGTTTTCGGTAGCGTAGCCAGGGAAGACCAAAAACTTGCCTGTCCCTCCGGGAGGCGTGGTATCCGAGTCTGCGGCTTTTTGGATAACTCCATCTGCCCATTTGAATACCCCGGAAGAACCTGCAAAGGTTGCGGAAAACGCAACAGATCCACTGTGAAGCGCAGGAGCCCCAAAGGTGCTAAAATTAGCAGAACTGCCGGGAGGAAACATGGTGGTATCAGCCACTTTCGTGAAGACGAGTTGTGCGTGCAGGGTAGTTGGAGAAAAAGCGAGGAAAGCCAGGCTAAGAGCGGAAACCAACATTTTATGGTCCATAACAGAGGTTTGTTTCAGGGTCGGTGATTACATACTAGTGAAGATTAAGAAAATCAAGCGCGAACAGTTTGATAATTCAAAAGGCGTAATGAATTGGCGTAAAATGAATTAAGACTCTCGAAGCTGTTAAGACGGAACTACCATTAGTTATTTGGCGCTTCGAGCGAGTGGCGCTGACGAAGTGACTGCAGGCAACTTGACGCCATGTTGGTTCCGGTTTTGGTCATTGGGTTTGAATTCACTTTGACATTCCGCTAAAATGTTCCAAACCATGAAACTCCCTGCCATCGCATTCGTCCTTTCCATGGGATTAGTTTTCTTGAGTTCGGCGTTGGGGGCGGAGAAGCCGATGAACATTTTGGTTCTGCTGGCGGATGATTGGCGGTTTGACACTCTTGGGGTTTCGGGCAATCCGGTGGTGAAGACTCCGAACATCGATCGACTGGCTGGCGAGGGGATTCGATTCACCCATGGCTGCGTCTCGACAGCGATTTGCGGAGTAAGCCGGGCTTCGTTGTTCACGGGACAATGGATGTCGCGCCATGGAAACACGGCGTTCAACGCGTTCAAAACGCCGTGGTCAGAAACATACCCGGGACTGTTAAGGACGAATGGTTACTACGTAGGACATGTGGGCAAATGGCACAACGGAACATTTCCGGCTGAGAATTTTGATTTTGGCCGGGCTTATTCCGGAACTCATTGGATAAGGGAAAAAGACGGAACGAAGATTCACGTGACGCAGAAGAACGAAAACGATTCGCTGGAATTTCTGCGAACCCGACCAAAGGACAAGCCCTTTTGCCTGACCCTCGCGTTCTTTGCAACCCACGCGGAAGACAGCAATCCGTTGCAATACCTGCCGCAACCTCAAAGCATGGAGTTGTATAACGATGTGACCATCCCCATTCCTTCAAATGCCACGGACGAATCGTTCCATCGATTGCCTCCTTTCATAGGCAACGAGAAAAACGAGGGGAGAGTGCGATGGCATTGGCGTTTCGATTCGCCGGAGAAATTCCAAACGATGATGAAAAACTATTATCGGTTGGCGACGGAGGTGGACACAACTTGCGGACGTGTGCTGGAAGAATTGAAGAGAGAGGGACAACTGGAAAACACACTCGTTGTATTCACCGGGGACAATGGCTATTTCCACGGAGAGCATGGATTGGCGGACAAGTGGTATCCGCACGAGGAAAGCATTCGGGTGCCACTGATCGTGAGAGATCCGCGTCTGGCAGTCGGGAAGCGCGGAGAGACCAATGATGATTTTGTGCTTAACGAAGACCTTGCGCCGACTTTGCTCGGGGCGGCACGGATCGCAGCGCCGCCAAAGATGCAGGGGCAGGATATTGCGCCACTCTATCTTTCCGCGCAAAAACAGGAATGGCGAAAGGAGTTCTTCTACGAACACGCCACCATCAACAAAACCGACTTCATTCCGTCGTCCGAGGCATTGGTTCGAAAAGATTATAAATACATGTACTGGCCCGATTTCAAAGTGGAGCAACTTTTTCAGCTAAACAGTGATCCTCACGAGGAGAACGATTTAGTCAACGACTCCCGACAGAAAGAACGATTAGTGGAGATGCGCAGCCGGTTTGCCGAATTGAAAGCAGCAGCGCGATGAACCTGAGCGAGAGCAAAACGAATTCATGAAGCGATTCCTACTGATCGTTTTGGCAGCGCTCACATGTTGCCCAAGTGCCGAGGCTGAAAAGCAAGCGCGACCCAACATCCTGATCATCCTCACAGACGACCTGGGTTACGGGGATGTGAAGTGCCTGAACCCCCAAGGAAAGATTCGGACGCCGAACCTGGACAAGCTCGCTGGGGCAGGAATGATTTTTACGGATGCGCACTCCAGTTCCGCAGTTTGCACGCCCACGCGATATGGGCTGCTGACGGGCCGATACAATTGGCGGTCGCGGCTAAAAAATGGCGTGCAGGGTGGAATGAGCCCGCCCCTGATTGAAGCTGGACGTT
>JAQGOY010000168.1 GCA_028293375.1 Verrucomicrobiales bacterium
GTCGTTTTTCACTTTGCGTTGCACTACTTTGACTTCGCGGCTTTGCCCAATATAAAGTTTCATTTCCCGATCCACAGGCGTCAGTGTTCCCCAATCCTCTCCTGTAAAAGTGACACCGTCTCCCACCTTCTCGTCAGGTCCTGCTGGCTGATCCTTGGTCTTCAGAAAAATACGGGCTTTTCCGGGCAGCAGAGTGTGCTCTCCAAGCTTCGATGCCTTGTCGTTTTTGATCACATAAGACAAGGGGATTCCCACTGTTTTCTTTTCATATTCTGGATCCCATGGGAGAGAAGCGGCATCCCAGGTCAACAATTTTTTGATCGGCAATCCATCAATCTTCTCAGATTGCATCTCCAGGGTTTCTTCATGGGCTATCGTTTTTTTGAAGGCGGCTCCATAACCGATGGATACCTCGGCATCGGTCAAATCCTCTCCAGAGAAGTTTTTCAGGCGCAGATAATTCCTCAGGCTCAGGCTTTTTTCGTCACCTTCTGCCACTGCTTTGTAAACCACCTCGCGGGTGAGTCCATTAAGCAGGTAGGAAATGCGAACCCTTGCTTCCCTCGCTTCCGAGCTGCTGATCGCCCAGACCAACGCGTTTTCATTCGGTGGATAACTGGTGCTCAGCACCGTGGCTTTGTCGGCCTGATCGAGAATTCTGACCTGGATGGAAGAGGCATCGATGTTAACCGCCTGCCAGGAGAAATCGACCTGGTTCACTCCTTTTTGAAAGGTAATGAGCCGCTCTTCTTCAATGAGCGTGGCGTTCTGGTTCGCCAGGGATACGACTACCCGGGCGCGCTCGGGGAGAGCCACCAGTTTTACCCGTGCCTCCACATTCCACACCAGCGTTGATAGCAGCAAGCCCGATAGAAAAATCTTTTTCATGGTATCAAAAATTAAATGTTCTGTGGGTTGGACGGCGCTCCGTGGAAATATACTCCCTGGCAAAAAGTACTTTGTTTCTGCGCATTTAATGATTCTTATAGCGGGGTTCTGGAGAAAAAGCCACCTTGCTCCAAAAAACTTTTGGACCGTGGTTGCGTTATAGTAAGATGCTCATGATGAAGCAATTGGCTGAAGCGGACCTGCTTTCCTGCTGCCGGAAGGGCGAAGAGCCCGCCTGGGAGGAGCTTTTTTCCAGGCATTACGCTTCGACCATTCGGTTCATTTTTCAACTCAGCCCCGCCCTCTCCCTCGAAGATGCCGAGGAGATCTGCCAGGAAACATTCGTCTCTGTCATCCGCAACATTGAAACTTTCGCCGGTCATAGCCAATTGCAAACCTGGATTTGCCGTATTGCCAGCAACAAGGCCTGGGATCATCTTGAGAAGCATAAAGCCATCAAGCGGGGCGGGGGAAAGGTGACTCTTTCCCTGGACGCCGAAGACGCCGAAACCGGGTTGACTCTGGATCCCCCATCCACCTTGCCTTCGCCGGATGTGCTCCTCTCCCGCAAAGAAGGCATGGAAATGGTCGGTCAGGCACTGGCTTCCATGGGGCAACCTTGCCGCGAAATCATAGAGCTCCGCTATTTTGCTGATTTAAGTTACGACGAAATTTCGTTGGAATTGAAACTGAACGCCAAAACTGTGAGTTCGCGCTTGAGCAAATGCCTGGATAAACTGGAAAAAGTCCTGGCGCTGATTGTTTCCGGGAAGAAAGATCCGGTTTCATCCGTCTAAACTGTATGTCGGACGACCCTAAACCAAAAATCGACGAGCTGCTCCTGTCATACGCCAGGAACAGACGCGAGACCTTGGGGGATCCGGCGCCCATGCATTCGGTCCAAAGAAACCTTCTTCGAAGCGAAGTGGTTAAAAAGTATCCCGTCAAGGTGCCACGTTTTTCCTTCGCACTTGTTTGGCCTAAATTCGCCTTTTCTGCCGCCACTCTTTTCATGTTGGCCGGATTCATTCTCTTCATCAAGGAAGCGAATCGGCCGTCCGCTTTTGAGATGGCGCTTCGAAATCCGGAAATTTCAACCTTTTGGAGTTTCGCCCAACTCCGGCCGGACAAACTGGCTGATAATTCAGTCGAGCACTTTCGGAGCATCGCCATCGCCCCTCAGCCCGCTGCCCAGGATTCGATGGATTTGAAGAGCGTGCAGTTGTTGGACGGCATTGAGCCTGCACTCACTCCTCAGCCTAAGCCGCTCAGTAAAGAAATGGTCGAGAGCAAAAAGCCCGAACTCGGCAAGCCTTTGGCAAGTTTGGCTGCACCATTACAAAACCCCTCGGCGGAGGGGAGGAAAAAGCAAAACGAGCCCACAGGTCCTGCTCCCACTGCTGAGTTGAATCCAGTGGACCCGCTGCAAGAGTCCGTCGCGAGAGATAAGCTTGAACGCTCCTCTGCGATGAGGCAGACACAGTTAACTGCATCGGCTGCCACCCGGAATCGTGGCTTCGGAATGGATTCTCCCGAATCATCCGCTAAAACCAAGCCGTCGGCTCTGCCACAAATAACGAGCACTAAAGACTCCAGCTTGAACTTCGAGAAAAAGTCAAACTCCCAAAGCCTCAGTTATGGCGTAGATCTGCAAGCCGCCGTCTCCCCCGTTTCGGGTCCACTGGCGCCTCTGGTAGAGTTCCAAATCAAGCGGACAGGTTCGTCCCTCGAGGTTGTTGACTCCGATGGCTCCTTATATAAAGGCGCCGTGCTGCCGAACGCTCTGCTCTCCGGGAGAATAGCCGAGACGGAATCAGTTAAACGCGATGAAGCACTCGGCATGAAACCTCTCTCCGCCAGCTACGGGGAGCAACCTGCATCCTATCAATTCACTGTTTCAGGCACTAACATAAGCCTGGGTAAGCCTATTGAATTTACTGGCAATTATTATTTCTACATGCCTTCCGAAACACCGGCTCTGCAGCGGGAAACAGTTCCTGGCGATTCCGGGCACAAATTGGCCGAAATTAAACCAGGCCCCGGAGCGAACTATGGTCGCTCGTTGGGAAGACCGTCTTCCGCTGGCGGCGGCTTTGGAGGAGTAGACGCGGCCAGTAGCGAATGGGATTTGGCCAACATCCCCGTCAATTCCAAAACAGCGGCCGCTTCCAATGGCTACCGCTTCGATTCCAATTTTGCTCTCTCCGACTCCAACTCTATTGCGCGTTCGACCAATCGCATCCCAGGGTCGGCTATCCGCATACAAGGAATAATGCGCATCGGCACTAACACCACCACCATCCGGGCAAGAAAAATGCCTTAACGGCAGGGTGGGTGAAACTTTCTCAGGCATTGCCCTTCGGGTCGGGTTGGCTGCGAAACGACGGCTCCGAACCCCCTCTTTTCACTTGCCACCACTCGAACGCTCTCCATGCTCACTTCGCTGAAGTGAGTGCATGAATTTTCCAGTCATCGAAAGGGAGTTGAGAGTCTCCAGCCGCAGTCGAAGGACCTACGGGTTGCGCCTGGCTTTGGTAGCTGTCGGTACTTCCATTTTCCTCCTGGTGGTTAAGTTGTCGGGGAATGATCCCAACAAAGGCGCCTACTTTTTTACCACCGTCCAAATTCTCCTCTTTTTCTTTTGTGCCACGGAAGGCATTCGCGCCACTTCAGATACCTTGAGTGAAGAGGAACGCCAGGGGACCCTCGGCCTCTTGTTCCTGACCCGGCTCAGGGGACTCGATGTCGTCCTTGGCAAAATGGTTTCCAGCTCGCTCAGCTCTTTCTTTTTGCTGCTGGGCATGTTTCCCCTTTCTGGCATGGCCCTCCTCCTGGGAGGCGTTTCCATTGGTGAATACCTGAGGACAAACCTCATTCTCGTTTGCTTTCTCTTCTTTTGCCTCTCCATCGGCATGTTTGTTTCATCCAGGGTCGTCAGGGAAGGAGTAGCTGGCGCCTGCACCTTGTTCTTGATTTGCAGCGCCTGTGTTGTTCCCGAAATCGTCCAGGCAAATTTCCCTCGAACGCTGGGCATCAGCATATTCAGTCCATTCAACTTATTCTGGAATAGCATTTCCACCACTGGCAATTCCGGCCTTCGCCCCTCCCTTTTCCCTCTCGTTCCCATCTCCGTCATTTCTTTACTCCTGCTCTGGGCTTCGGGCAGGAGGATTGAGAAATTCAGGTCCACCTTGTCCTTCCGGGCCAGGGAAACAAAAACCAAAAAAGCATCCTCGGGTCGAATGCTCGGCTTCCCCGCTTTTCGCCAAAAATGGCTGGCCAGAGAGCCCGTCGCTTACCTGTTCGTGAGGCATCGCCGGTTTCTTTGGTTCGTTGGCGTCATTGCTGCCATCGGGTTCCTGTCCGGAATATCGAATCTTTATGACGCTGGCGTTCATCATTTTCTTTTCTACAGGGGGTGGGCTGATCTTTGCCTCGTGATCCTCATGGTGTTGCTTATTTTCAGGACTGCCTCCTTCCTTAATCTCCTTCGCGAGAGCGGATCGCTCGAACTTCTGCTCACCACCCCCCTTACCCCGCAACGTATAATCCGTGGCATCCACCTCGGCTTAAACCGGTCCATTGGCATCGCCATGCTGGTCGTCACCGCTGGAATCGTTTTGGACAATTCTCCTTCCTTTTTTGTGGGGCAGAGTATCGAAAACGCAGCGAAAACTTTTGTCATCCCGTTCCTGAAAGCAGCAGCTTATTATTACTCTTATCTTTGGGTGGCCATGGCCTTTGGCCTGTCCGAGCGTAAAACCTTCACCGCCTTCTTTAAGACCTTGCTGGTAGTCCTGGTTGTTCCCTACATCTTCGCGCTTATTTTCATGATCTTTTTTCGTGCCCCCTTTCTTTTTGAATACCTTTGGGTGGCCAATTTGATCTGGTCTCTTGTTTTCTACTCCTGGGGTTCCAGGAAAGTACTTCGCCTCCTGGCCAATTGGGCAGAACTGGGAAATCCGCGCAAAACACGGTTCTTTTCCAGGCAATCCTCCTTCCTCACCACGCCAAAACTGCCTCCGCCCGTTCCGAAATAAATCCGTGACAAACCCACCATCCGTTCATCGCCTTCCGCGATTGTAAAATTTTACCGGGAATGGTAGCCTCCCGGCATTGAAACATATGATGTTTAGAGCGTTATTGGCAATTATCATTCTGGCTTTCACTCCCCGCAGTCTGGCGGCGGGCCCCACCAATTACTGGTTCCAAGGCATGTTAAACCCTCCGGCTATCATTCCTGCCTTGCCCACCAACTTCCTTGCAGCTGTGGCCAGCCCTCCAGAGATGAAAAAAGATTTCGATATCAATGAAGGAATTGTCTGGGTGGCCAGGGGTTCAACCATGGACTTCGAGTATTCGGCGGATCGCCAGTTCGCCCATTCCCGCATACCCCTCTTCTACATATTGCTAAGCAAAACGGTGTTGCAAATCGTCGGCACCGACAAATTCAATAATGAAGTCAACATGGAGGCTTCCCTCACCAGGGCCGGAATGAAGCAGGTTAAAACCGCCAGGACCAAATGGGGTTCCTACCCCGTGCTCTTGTTGACCGGCGAACGGCCGGACGGTTCCAATATCAACATCGCCTGGGTTGGATTAAATACACCCCGTGGCGAAACCTTGGCGATCGATTATCAGCATGGCCACGGCGCCGGACACCCCACCAAAGAAGAGCGGGCTATCTGGGACACCTTTGTCAAACAAACCAAATCCAGAAAATGAGACGTGCCACCTTGAGTCGTAAGAGTCCCACTCCCGGGTTTTTTGAGTTGCCCATTTCGTTCTCATCTTTCATATAAAGAGGTGAATGGCCACACCGGTTAAAATCCCCAGACGATTTCGTTTTGAACACGAGTTGTTTGCTCAGGGCATTTCTCCCATTGCTGGCGTCGACGAAGCGGGCAGGGGACCACTGGCCGGTCCCGTTGTTGCCGGCGCAGTCATCCTCCCGGAGGCATGGTATTGGTCCGGCATGCCCAATAAGTTGAAGAAAGTGAACGACTCGAAACAACTTACCCCTGAGGAAAGGGAAGAACTGTTTGCGCAGCTGACTCAAAACCCTCTTGTCCTTTTCTCCACCGGCATTGTCGATGTCCAGGTCATTGACCAGATCAATATTTTGCAGGCAACCCATCGCGCCATGAACCTCGCCCTCTCCGGACTTTCTGTTAGCCCGGTCCATGTCCTGGTTGATGGGCTCGAGGTCAAATCCCTGAGCAAACCGCAAACTGCCCTGGTGCAGGGAGATGGTCGCAGCTATTCCATTGGCGCCGCGAGCATCATCGCCAAAGTCACGCGAGATCGCCTCATGCGCCAGTTTCATGATCTCTATCCACATTACGGTTTCCATGAGCATAAAGGGTATGGCACACCCGAGCACCTTCTGGCCATCAAGACCCATGGGCCCTGTGCCATTCATCGCATGACCTTCGCCCCCATGAGACCCGTTCAAACAGAGTTTGGAGACATGCTCCATGTTATTGAGCAGCATTAAGTCTATCTTTCAGCTCAAAGAGCTGGCCCCGCACCTCAAGACGGGAGCGTTCGGGGAAAAAGAAGCGCGGAAATATCTTAAAAAAAAGGGACTCAAATTTCTCACCGCAAATTTTAAGTCTGATCGCGGCGAAATCGATCTGGTATTTCGGGATGGAGACTGCCTGGTCTTTATCGAAGTAAAAACCAGATCCAGCGAAGACTGGGCGAGACCTGCGGCGGCAGTGAACGCAGAAAAAAGACAATACCTTTCCAGGGCAGGCCTCGATTACCTGCGGCTATTGAGAAATCCAGAGATTAAATTTCGATTCGATATTGTCGAAGTACTGGTCAATGGAAGAAAAGTAACCGAAATACGGCACCTCCCGAACTCCTTCCATTTGCCGAGGGGAATGAGATTTGCCTAGTGGACGCAGCTCCTTTTTCCAGCGAATGCAAGTTCGCTTCGGGATTGTCGTTACTTCAGGATTTTGCACGGCATGACAATGAATGCTGTCGGTTTTGAATCTGGCATTTTCTCAACCATTGTCCCACTGATTGATTTTCAATAATGTTACGCCATACAGGCTAGGTAGATCTGACTTTCTGTGGCGCATTGGGCACACGGTACGTTTGTCGT
>JAQGOY010000199.1 GCA_028293375.1 Verrucomicrobiales bacterium
AACTGAGCGGCACTGTGGCGAGCGTCAGGCAAATAACGGCGGTTTGTACTTTTGTAAGGCTCATAATCTTAGCGATGTATACGGTTATCCCGCCAAAGGATGTTGCAGTTCCGGCAGCCAGGGCAGTTTTGGCAGTAGTTGAAAGGAGAGCAGCAGGCACTGCATTGGCAGGCATGTGTTGCAAAGCAATTGCGAGGGCAGCGGCACCACTGACTTTATAGCCTTTGCGCCGGAACAGTTGGGCGAGGTGGTCGAGGGCTTTCGCCACGCGCTTTTGAGCGGAATTCTCACGGATGCCGAGCACGGTTCCCATTTGACGCAACGAATGGTTAGCAAAAAAACGCAATAAAATGGCCTCCCGGTCAGACTCGCGTAATTCAAGCAGTGCGTCGTCCAGGACGCTGGCGAGTTCAGAGGTGTTGGCGTCATTAATATTCATCGAGGTCCCCAGTTCAAAAGCCAGCTGTTCACGATTGCGTCGACGTTGATTGGCGCGCAATTGGTGATGCGAAAAGTGAAGAGTAGCACGATGAAGCCACCCTACCAAAGAAGGATGGCCGCACAGCCAGGGGGCCCGGCGAGCGAGGGTGATGAAGACGTTTTGCGTAGCCTCCTCTGCGCCTGTGGAATCATTCAGTTTACGAAAAGCAGTAGCAAACACGACGGCGATGTGGCGCTGGACCAGCTGAGTGAACGCAGCTTCATCGCGCTGCGTGACATAGCGCTTCAACAGGATTCCATCTGGCTCATTGTTCTCCACTCTATTAACTTATTCCCGCCTGCGGCCAAAATGTGAAATGTTTTTTGGATAATCTCTAAGCCTCAGGGATCGATTGACTTCAGAGCGGCGCGGTTCAGGATGAAATGGTGCGAGTTTCCTATCGGTGGGTTGCACATTTCAAGAAACCGAATCCACTGAAATGAATGTTCTTTTGCGAAAGACAAAGTTAGCCTGATTAAAGCTCATAAAACTGCGGCCTGTTATTTTACCATGTTAAAATCTCTCCCAGCCAAACTTAGGTCTCCCAACAGCTTCGCATCACGCGAAAATGGAGGAAGATGTTTGCGATTTATTCTCGTCGCTTTGGCCGTGTCATTGCCAATTGCGGAATTGGGCGCAGCTTCGCCCACATTCAATCACGATGTGGCGCCGATTGTTTACAAGAATTGTTCTCCCTGCCATCGGCCGGGGGAAGCAGCTCCTTTTTCTCTGCTTTCTTTTGAAGACGTCTCGAAAAAAGGAAAAATAATTGCGAAGGTGACGCAGTCCCATGTGATGCCGCCCTGGAAAGCGGAACCGGCCTCTTTCGAGTATCGCGACAATCGCCGACTGGCTGACCATGATATTGCAATCCTGCAGGAGTGGGTGGGCGGCGGGATGCCCGAAGGAAATGCAAACGAAAAGCCGACGCCGCCCCATTTCGAGTCCGGGTGGCAATTGGGAGAACCCGACTTGATTGTGGAAATGCCCACTGGTTTTCATGTTCCAGCAGACGGACCCGACATTTATCGAAACATACCAGTAGCCCTGGGAATCACGGAGGATAAATGGATCTCTGCCATCGATATGAAACCATCGACTCGCGGAGTGGTGCATCATGTTCTCTATTTTGGCGATCCAAATGGACGGGCGCACTTGAGGCCATCGCAGGGAGGAGAGCCGGGGTTTAGTGGAATGGTGGCTGGCGGAGCAACGATTCACCTGGGGGGATGGGCGCTGGGTGCACAACCTCATTTTTTCCCTGAAGGCCTGGCGCTGCATTTACCGAAGAATTCAGACCTCGTGGTCCAATACCATTTTCACCCTACCGGGAAACCAGAAGTGGAAAAATCGTTAGTCGGCCTTTATTTCGCAAAGAAAGCTCCTGACAGAAGATTGACCCGGGTGATGCTGCCACCGAGTTACTCCTTATTTTCAGGGCTCGACATACCTGCGGGTGAAAAAGATTTTGTGCTTCGGGATTCATACACACTGCCTGTGGCGATGGATGCAATAGGAGTAGGAGCACACGCACATAATATTGCCTCACGGATGAAAATGACGGCCACATTTCCTGATGGCAGCGTCAAAACGCTGTTGAATATTACCGATTGGGATTTCGCGTGGCAGGACCGATACTTTTTCAAGGATTTCGTGGCACTACCGAAAGGAACAAAACTGGATGTGGATATCCACTGGGATAATTCATCCGGAAATGTGCACAACCTATCGAATCCCCCCATCCGCGTCACATGGGGCGAAGAGTCCAAAGATGAAATGGGCGCGGTGAGCGTTTTTGGAGTGGCCCACGAACAAGGGGACTTACCAATGCTGGAAGAATCGATGGTGGCGCGGGGCAAAGAACTGGCAAGGGTAAAGATGGCCACGGATCCTGAGTTGAGAAAAAAAGTGCTGAAAATGCTGACTCAATAACCGATCACCGCGAACCAGACAGACTCGGGCGAGAAAGCAGAAGCCTGATATCTTTCCAAACCAGAAAAAGGCCGGGAGACTTCTCCCGGCCTGTAACATTTTTCGATCAATGTGGTTTACGGTCAATAATTTTGACTGACGATGCCGAGTTTACCAGCGGCCTTTTGAAATTCATCAATGGAAGAGGTGCTGCTGGAAAGCACTTTGGCTGCCTTGAAGAAAATATCGGTTTGGTCGAAATAACCGACGAAGAGCGAAGCGCCGGGGCCTTCGGCGGTGATCGGAACGGATGATCCGGTATGATTGCCAGTACGGAACCCGACAGCGATTTGGTAACGATTGGTATTTGCGGGATAACCATTCAGACCAGGGCCGTAGTTCGGGAAACCGGTGACTTCACCCACATTATTACCGGCATTGTTTGCGGCGTTGGTGTTGCCGATGAATGGATCGAACAAGGCGATAGTGCGAGGATAAACGGATTGGCTGCGAGTGTTGACCACAGCGTTGGGCACGCTTACATCCGTCAGACCAACAATGCTCATGGACTGGTCATGATCCGCACTGACAAGGATCAGAGTATTCGCGTTTTTGCTGGAAGGGTTGTTGACGCTCCAGGCGCGTCCGACGCCGATGGCTTTATCGAATTCAATAACGTCCCAAATCACGCCGGCGGCGTGGTTGGGATGGGATTGCTTGTCGATGGAAGCACCTTCGACCATCAGGATGAAAGGAGCGCCGCCTTTGCTGAGCGTGGCAACTGCTTTGGCTGTCATTTCCTCCAGGAAGGGTTGATCGTTGAATCCACCAAAGTCGGCTGCGGGTTCGTCAGTAGGGCGGGTGTAGCGCAATTTATCGTAGGCAACATTCATGTTGCTGGTGCGGAAAAGGCCGAGAAGTTTCGAAGGAGCAGAAGCGCCTGCGGGAAGAGCATTCAAATCGGTCCTGGTAGTAACATAAGTGAACCCGAGACCGACGAGATCGTTCGCCAAATTGCGGGTGTCCCCGGAATTCGCGACGGTGCGTTGGGTGAAATTCTCCATGCCGCCACCCATGATGACATCGAATTCGGGTCCGGAAGTGAAACCGGGAATACCATCGACATATTGTTTTGCAATATCCCGCAACAGTGAACGGAAGAGAGTATGGCCGCCTTCGCCAGCAGGAGTGGCATCGCAGACGTCAGCGGTGGTGACGATACCCGCCTTGTAGCCCTGGGTACGTTTCAAATATTCCCACAACGTTTCGACGCGAGGATTGTCCAGCGCATAGATTTTGTTGCCGGATCCGCTGGTGGCACCCGCGGCTTTAGTGTCGGTATTGTCAGTGAAGACGTTGAGGGTGCCATTGATGGTTTTATTGCCGGTGGCCCAGGCGGTGGCGGTATTGGCGGAATCAGGAACGATATTATCCGAGGCGTAGGTCATGACCATGCCGGTGTAGGGCATCTTATCCATTTCCTGGACGTCATCGTAGAATCCTTCGCGGAAAGCATTGTTCACGCTTTTGGAGACGATGCGACCGGAATCGCGATAGGCCGTGCCCATGGCGTCACCGATGTAGAGAATGTAATTCTTTTTGGCGAGGCCGGATTGATTGAAGCTTTGGACGCCGATGCGGTTGGTGGTGGAGCTGACGCCATTAGCGTCAGTCACTCTGGCGACCACGGTATAGACCCCAGGATTTGGGAAACTATACGAACGGTAAGTCCAGGCAACGTCAGGATCAGCAGTATTAGAATCGTTGTCAGTCGTGATTTCAGGGGCAGGAAGAAAAGCAGTGATATCCGATCCATTGATTACAATCTGAATGGATGAAGCAGTGCTGGCGAGGGTGGTGCCTTCGACCCGAAGATCAAAGCGCTGGCCAGTGAGGAGGCGGAATCTTTCCGGGAGGCGAATTTTCACGGTTGGGGCGGCGGCAGCATTTAACGCAAGAGCGCCAAGCAAGCCAAGGAGCAGTGTTTTTTTCATGGTTCTTATCTTGATAACTTCTATTGATCTATTTCTTTGGGCAGATATGCACTTGCACATCGTTCAGAAACGGCGACACCGACAGGGGGCCGCCGAAATTATTAGTCGGCAACCGTCACTTGATTGAGACGGTTGAAGAGCGGGTAAGCGCTCTGCTGCCACCAGGCTAGAAACTCGTCGCGGGTGGCAAATCCATTTTCTGGAAACCGGTTGAACCGCAAGGCAGGTTCCAGAGCGGAAGCAAAGGCCGGCTGCCATGCAACTTCACGCCAGGAGGCAATATCCCTGGGGGTTGTGTAATCAAAAACCGATCGAAGGAAATTCAAAGTTCGCGGCGCATTCAAAAATCCGAGCGAACGGAAACGCGGAGCATCCGATGTTTCCAATTCGGATTCGGCGAGGTAATTCGGTTTGGACCAATGGTGATGGTGTTGTGGATAAGCCTGGTGGGAACGGAGGAGCTCGCTAACGGGAGTAGGACGAACGCTGGAAGTTTCCAACAAAGTCCATTTCCCGGCAAATCGCCAGTCGTCGACATCGCGTTCCATCACGCATAAATCACAAAACGCCGGAGGCTGCGGGACACGCCGCAAAAAGACCACCCCAGCCACCAGAAACAATGCGACGAGGCCAGGAATAATGAAGACGCGTTTCAATTTCATGGGTGAAAGGGGGAAAATTAAGCGATGGAGGGATGGCGTCGGCGGATAAGGACGAACCCTCCCAGGGCCAGCCCGGCGATGGCGATGGTGGAGGGTTCGGGAACAGCGGCAATGGAACCAGGACCGGTGATGCTGGAAGAAAAACTCCCGAAGTCGGAATTACCAAAACCGTTGATCACATAGACATACGGGTTGCCGGAAGTGAGCGGCTGATTGACGAAGCCGGAACCTGCATTTGAGTTCCCGCCGACCAGGTCATCATTCGCGCTGACCAGGTTGAGCAAGGGGAAAGCAGCATTAAAAGAGCCGGAATAAAGATGAACGAAAGTGTCGTAACTTGCTGGAGCTCCGGCGATAGTGGTAAAATTATAATTTCCAGTAGTCCCGACTGTGAAAGCCTGAAAAAGATAAGGAACAGCAGTGCCGACGTCTGAAAGAGAATCGGCGGCTTCGGTGGGGCGATTAAACAGATTCCCGCCTGTGGTAGTTCCAGAGAAAGAAAGAGTTCCTCCAAAAACAGGAGCACTTGCCAATGCAATCAAAGAGCCAGTAAGTAAAAGTAATTTAATTTTCATTTTAAGATAATTTAGAATCAACCGATGCTGCATTTTCTAAGCTGGTTCATTCACATTCGGACGACGCGGTCGTTACAGTTTAGTGAATTATGAGAATTATTTTTCGAAAGAGGCCGATTGACGCAGGGATTTTCGAAATTGATTCCGAATCCCCACAGTGCTGTAACAAAGGCTTAAATTCGGACGCAACGCGGACAAGAATTTGCAAGTTCATTGTGTGGCAGAACCGCAGGCAGTTCGATATGCTGGCCTGACTTGATGACTGCTCGAACGAACAAAGCGGATATTGTCTTTAAAGCGTTTGCGGATAAAACGCGGCTCCGAATCATGGTGCTCCTCAGCAAAGGGGAACTTTGCGTGGGAGACCTTGTTTCCGTATTAAAGGTGCCGCAGCCCACTGCTTCAAGACATCTGGCCTACCTGCGGCGCACGGGTTTGGTGAAGGCCCGCAAAGAAGGCCAATGGATTTTTTACGGATTGGCTCCATCGAAATCAAAATTTCAAACTTCGTTGTTCAAATGCCTGGAATGTTGCTTTGACGAAGTCCCTGAGGTGCGGGGAGATGCCAAACGAATGAGAAATTTGAAGATCAACGACAGGTGCTGCTGAGATTACTGCGGATTCGTGTTGCCATCATTACGTGCCCGTCCTTATATTCGCATAAGCGAATATGAATAAACTTGCCGCCGAGTTTTTTGGCACGTTTGGACTGGTCTTTGCCGGGACAGGCGCGATCGTGGTCAATTCGTTAAGCCATGGGTCGATCACCCACCCCGGCATTGCGCTGACTTTTGGCCTGGTGGTGCTGGCGATGATTTACACGTTTGGAGATATATCCGGCGCCCACTTGAATCCAGCGGTTACCGTTGGCTTCGCTTTCTCGAAACGAATGGCATGGTCGGCTGTCCCGGGTTATTGCCTTAGCCAATTCGCCGGGGCTTTTACGGCGAGCGCATTGATGAAAGTTCTTTTTCCAGGCGATAGAACATTAGGGGCCACTTTACCCGCAGGTTCCGAGACACAGTCGTTTATTTTGGAGTTGGTCCTCACATGCTTCCTGATGCTTGTGGTCTTGAATGTATCCACCGGGGCAAAAGAAAAGGGAATTACGGCAGGGGTGGCGATTGGATCTGTGATTGGTCTGGAAGCGATGTTTGCGGGCCCGATTTGCGGGGCATCGATGAATCCAGCACGATCTTTGGCTCCGGCCATAATTAGTGGATCCACTCAGCATCTTTGGATTTATATGGTTGCCCCGGTGCTGGGCACTTGCCTTGCCAAATTCGCTTGTTTAGCGGTGAGACCTGAAGGATGTTGTAATCGTCAGAGCTCAACCTCTTTAGGTTCCTGATTTAACCGGATAGCTGACCTGTTTAATATTTATGTCATCCGAGAATCCGATGGTTTTAATTTTGTGCACGGGAAACTCCTGCCGCAGTCATTTGGCAGAAGGGATATTGAGAGCGGCGAGTCGCGGGGTATTGAATGTGCAGAGTGCGGGATCCAAACCGGCAGGCTTTGTGCATCCCATGGCAATCCTGGTGATGAAAGAAATTGGAATAGACATTTCGGAACACCATTCGAAACATCTCGAAGAATTCCTGCAACAAAGAGTGGAAACAGTGATCACTGTTTGCGGGAATGCGGACCAGGCCTGCCCGATGTTTCCAGGTCAGATGAATCGTCATCACTGGGGATTTGAAGATCCCGCGCACGCGGCAGGTACCGAGGAAGAAAAATTAGCAGTGTTTCGCCGGGTTAGGGATGAGATACGCCGGGTGTTCGAGGCTTACGCGTCAGGGCGGCTGGATCAATTGAATGCGACGAAGGGGAAGTAAGCACCGGGTTACCGATAATCGTCGGGATTAATGGATGGGGAAGCGTAACCTCGAAGCTGAAGTTCTACGCGAACATGAAGATCGCCTTCGGGAAGATTTCGTTTCAGATCGTTCAGGGCGCGAATGTCATCGGCATTTCCGACCAACTCCCCCACCCCAGGGACAGGAGAATTCAAAATACTCCTGAGCAGGGCATTTCCCTCAGATACGGAGAGAGCTCTTTCGGTCCTTTCTTTGGATGAATCGGCAGTGGTGCCGGGCATGGGGAGTGCGGATGACTCGAGCGGTTTATGATTGGCGTTGTCGGACTCCGAAATGGCCGAAGCGGGCTGCGAAGGATGAACATTTCCAGCCCCGTAACTGTTGAGGATGGATGACATTTTCTTCGATTGTTCATCCTGTGGAAGTTGCCTGGCTTCCCGAATCATAGGGACCAATTGTGTCGCGGGAATACTTCGGTAAGGAGTGATGCCAGCGTCAGACACAGGCTGGTGGTCAGTGGTAGCAAAAGCGGTGTAAGGGGTGGCAATATGGTCGCCGATATATAAGGTGAGAAATTGAGCCTTCCAGGAGACAACGCAAAAGCCTTCTTTAGAATTAAGCGAAACCAAAGCCAGGCCATTTGTCTCCCTGTCACCCTGGGTCAGCACGAGATATTCTCCGAGAGGATTCTGCAAATGAACTTTTGTAGACTGGCTCGTGATTGCCCAGCCGCTAAGTTGAAAGTCATCCGCAAAAGAGTGCCAGGCGACTGAAGCAAAAAGAAAAGTGAGGATCCGGCTGCGCACGTGGGCAGTGATAGCGAAAGGCGGAGAGATTCACAAGTTACAATAGTGAAACGAACCAGAGCCCTTCGTTACAAAATGGAGACAAGCTTCCAAAACAGGCGAAAAAGGGGCGGATGCACTTGAGGAGCAAAGAGAGAAGGGATGTCCTAAACATGTCGGCCGAAGTCCTAATCACGCAAGTTTACCGGTCACATCATCCCTATCCTGTGCGGCATGAAAACAGTTCGTTTCGGTATTCTGGCTTTAATCCTGGCGCTTTCGACAATGTCGGTTCGAGCCCTTACTTTTAACAACAATGATCTACTATTGGTGTTCCATGAAACAGGATACAAGGATGTGATCTGCAACCTGGGGCAGATAAGCCAGTTCCTGGGGAAAGCGGGCGGGACGATCATCAATGTAAACAACTTCGACAAGGCGGCGGTGATTGCCAATTTTGACGGCACGCTGGACGGGGTCAAATACTCGCTGATAGCAGCAACGGGCTCCGATCCAATTTCAGCGCGTAAAACCTGGCTGAGCAACGCGGAGCCGACTTCCACCCCGGTGTTGATCAGCGGCTCCAGGCTCGCAAATCAATTGAGCAAAATCCTGAAGATAGGGGGAGAAGCGGCAACCAATACGGCCAATAGCGCGGTTCAAATCGCGCTGACCTCTTCGGACGATGTGAACTCCTATACGCAAATCGCAACGGACGGCGGAGTAACGGACATAAGCACGCTGGGAGGGGCCAGTGACTTCGTGGTGGAACAGGATCCAGATGCCACGGTGCGCTTTTTCCAAATCAGCGCCACGACTGTTTCGCCGAAGCCCGCGGCAACGCAGATTGGAAGCTTCGCGCTGACAAGCGCCGGCGCGCTCACTTTCACAGCAGGGACTTCCGGAGGGACCACCCAGATACCGCAGCCAACCTTGAGCGTGTCCAGAAGCGGAACGATCACGACGATCAGCTTCCAATCTCTGGCCAATGCAACCTATCGGCTGCGCTACAGTTCGACATTAGGCACGACGATTGTCCCGAACTGGACAACCGGAAGTTCGGTGACCGGAACGGGTGGAACGGTCTCGCTGACTGACGACAGCACCGGTGTCCGATTCTACGCGGTGGAAGCATTCTAAAGTTCCTGCGACAAAATTTCCAAAAATGGAAAGAGATGAGGGCGAACCAAATTCAAAGCGCTCCAGGAGAGAAACTTAGACTGCAAAAAAAAGATGTCCGAAACTGAAGACCTAGTGTCTCAAAAGTGTAAGCAACAGGAATAGAGAATTACTAAGGTGTGCGCGGTCTCATAAAATCCATCACTGATATAATGAAAAACACAACAACACTATTAACAATAACTGGACTGTTATTGTGCCAGACTGGGGCCTTTGCCCAGTTCCAGTACAATAGCAGGGATCTGATGCTGGTGGTTCGAACGGACGCTGCATCGGGGTCAGATCTGGAGGTCAACCTCGGCCAGATTAGCAACATTTTGAGCGTTCCAGCCGGAGGGACAATCAACTTTTCGTCAGCGTTCTCAGCGCTTCAATTCAATACGGCTACCACGGCCGGAAGTCCCGCGAATCTCTCATTCGCGGTTATTGGCGGAGATCCAGTTGGCGACGGGAACACCTCGTTCACCGACAGAACCCTGTTTCTGACTTCTCCAAGACTGAGCTTCAACATCCAGACCGATCCCTGGACACGCAGCAGCCCATCGACACAGGGAGCTGCGCTCAGCACGATTTTGGGAGTAGGCAACAATTTGAAGACCTGGAGCGCAGGCACACCCAATGATCCGGTCAATAACACGACAACGGCAGTCATCATTTCCAGCGGAGACGCCAACTCCTACACTTCCATTGCTGGTTCGAACGGCGATTTGGGGGGAAATTTCGGCCAGGGAAACATTGACAACACTGCGGCCAGTGGCGGCAACGGAATCCTTCGAAGCGATTTTTACCAAATCACACCGGGATCCGGCAATGGCACCTATCTTGGAAGCTTCGATCTCAATACAGCAAACGGAACCCTGAGCTTCACGGCAGTTCCTGAACCCACAACAAATGCGATTCTCGGCCTGGGCTGTGTGGCATTTGCCTTTCGATACATTCGCCGCTTCAAAAACCAATAAAATCACCAACTTACAAATTCTTTCTAAATAACCATGAAATCCAAAACAATAATTCTGGCTGCCCTCGCAGGCACATTGCTTACAAACATTGCTTCGGCCCAGGTCGAAGTCGTCATCACCGGCTCTACAGCTTTCCGCAGCATTGCTGTGGATCGGGTCAAAGCCCTATTTGACGCGGGGTTCGTAAGCACTGTTCGGGACTCCAACATTCAGACCTATAGCGGCACGATGACCACGGCAATTCCTTCATTGGGAAGCCAAACAGTCACGGTTCGCATGAGCTATTCCGGTTCGGGAAGCGGAATGCTGGCGGTAAAGAACGGGACACAGGTCAGCACGGTGAATTCCGGGGACACAGTCACCCTGGTTTCCAAAACTCCAGATCTCGCGTTTTCGGACGTGTTCCCAAGCTCAGCAAACCCTCCGATAGCGACCAGCGCTTTCCAGAGTGATACCAAAGTTGGGGTGGTTCCATTCGTTTATGTTAAAAACAATGGCATGACCGGTGTGAACAATATCACCCGTGACCAGGCTGTATTATTGATGACAGCGGGCGGGTTAATGCCAGCGACGTTCCTGGGTGGATCCTCTGCAGCTCCGATATACCTGGTGGGCCGCGATTCAGGTTCTGGAACACGCATCAGTGTTGAAAAGGACATTGCCTACAAAGGCACCCCATTCCTTTGGGACAAAGATATCTCCGGCAACTGGATCAGCAGCCCAGGATTAAGCTCCGGCTCCGGAGTAGCAGCCATTTTGGGAAATGTGGCATACACCGACGCGATTGGATATTTAGGATTGAGCGACTTCGCTACGATCAACACCAAAGCCACAGCACTGACCTTCGACGGAGTCGCCTACAGCACGGCCAATGTAATTAGCGGAAGTTATGCGTTGTGGGGTTACGAACACCTGGTCACCCGCATCGGCCTGAGCGTGAACCAAACCTCGGTCCGCACCGCGCTGGCAAACGCAATCACCAGCACGACCTACCAGCACACAGATCCCAACTACGTGGGCAAATTCGAAGCCATCGCGGACATGCACGTGCAACGCGGCACCGATGGCGGCACTATTACTTCGCTCGATTTCTAAACTTAATCTGATTCCAGCAGTCGACCCTTCAAAGCCAGCGGAACACACCCGCTGGCTTTTTTTGCTGGGGGAAATCATTGGGGAAAGTCACAGAAATGTCACGGAAGGGACATTCGCCTGTCATAATGATTTTGCAATTTCTGGCCCGATGTTACCGCCGCATTTGAGCTTCGTTGAGTTGTCCCTGGAGCCGGGAAAAGAATGGACGAACACGATGGATAGCTGGACATTTTTGCAGCTGCGTGAGGGGAATTGCTATTGGCTGCAATCGATTCGAGTACAGGAATTGGGGCCTGGAGACATGCTGGTTATCCCAATTGGTTCCGATGGACTTCTGAGAGCCAGCCAGTTGGCCCCGGCCAAGATGGTTTTTTTCAGGTTTTGCCCAGACCTCGCTTCGGGATTTCTAACGTCCTGGCAGCGAGACAGCTTTACATACGCAGCCAGCAAGAAAAGACCGACGGCATTCTTCGATAAAAAATCACCACAAGCGGAACTTTATCTGCAAATGAAACCATTAAGGAATCGAGGCGACTCGATGGGAGATAAAGCAAAAGCTCTGCAAGTGGTGGCGCTCTGTTTTTCGGAGGAATTACCAGAGACACGGCAAAGCGAAGGAACTCAAACTTCGCAGGAACGGTTTGACATTATCATTCGGCAACTCCCGGAGGCGGAACTGGTGCAGTATGGACCAGAAAAACTAGCCATGATGTGCAAATGCAGCACACGTCATTTCACGAGGTTGTTCAAAAGACATTTCGGAAAGTCGATTCGAGATCGTCAAACTGAATTGCGGTTGCAAAAAGCGCGGCATCTTCTCTCGGAAACCGACGCCAAAGTAATCCACGTAGCGTTAGATAGCGGGTATCGGCACCTGGGATTATTCAACTCCATGTTTAAAAAACATCAGGGAATGACACCAACCAAATGGCGGCAGCAAAATCGAGTACCGAAAAACATCAAAGACCGGAAACGACTCAAAGCCGTGATGGTAATATTTGGGTTAGCAATACTGTTAAGCATTACCGGAAGGGCTGCTGAAACCCCGCCTGCCACCAACGACGTGCAAAGTGCGACCAATGCAGCGCCCGCAAAGCCTGTCTTCGTGGTCAAAGGCTATGACGTGCAGGGCAATACGATTCTCCCGCAGGAAACCATAGACCTGGTCCTGTCAGATCATACTGGCGAACACGTTACCCTGGATGAGATTAGAACGGCGGTGAAGGAGTTGACGCTGGCGTATCGAGCGCGCGGTTTCGTAACAGTCAGCGTCACACCACCTCCGCAAAAATTGACGAACGGCATCGTGCGACTGGATGTAACTGAAGGAAAACTGGTCGAAGTGACAGTGGTAAACAACAAGCACTTCAGCACGGCGAATGTGTTGAGAAGCCTTCCTTCACTTCAGACCAACACCTTTTTGAACAGCCTGGTATTTCAGCAGGAGCTGGATAAAGCGAACACCAGTCGTGACAGGCAAATCTATCCCGAGGTAACACCCGGGCCGGAACCCGGAACCTCGGCTTTGCGGTTGAAGGTGCAGGATCGATTCCCGCTGCATGGCCGATTTGAAGTGAACAATGTTTCCACGCCGGGAACACCCCAACTGAGGATGAATGCCTCGGCGCAATACAACAATCTCTGGCAATTGGACCACCAGGTGGGATTTCAATACAACTGGACACCGTTTGATTTCAAGGAGAAGACGGACATGCCGTTTCATTTCCTGGATCATCCGCTGGCAGCTTCCTACAGCGCTTATTATAAAATGCCATTGAACCTCACAGGCAACAATCCGGCGCCTGTTTCTGTGGGTGAATTCGGTTACGACGAAGCGACCAAAAAATTCCGTCCGCCACCATTGGGACAAAAGCCGGAACTCACCTTCTTCGCGTCGCGGTCCGATTCAGATACGAGTCTCCAGGTGCAATCAGAGACTCTGACACCGGCGAGTTTGCCCCCTGCCGGCGGACTACAGGTGAGCGACAAGTTAGAAGCACAAACTCTATCCCAGAATGAGGGAGTCGGTTTTAGACTGTCGCTACCGCTTCCGCCAGTAGAGAAAGTAAGATCCTATTTCGCTGCTGGCCTGGACTTGAAAAGCTACCGATCAACAGCGATCCAGCAACGAACGTTTCGCGCGTCACTTTTCGTGCCCGAGTCCGGAAGCAGCGGCCCGCCATATACGGAATTTCCATCTCCTCCAACTACTACACGAAGGAACATTCGGACAGAGATCACCTACCTGCCTGTGTCGCTGAACTGGGATGCATCACGACCTGACAAATATGGCGAAACGATTTTAAGCATCAACCAGAGCATAAACATCCCGGGGGTGTTTTCACACAAAAAGGATTTTGTGAACGCGTCGGGTGCGACCAATTCCACCGATGAATATTATATAATCAGCGGCTCGTTAACCAGGGAACAGAAACTGGTGGCAGACATTAACGCAACGATGCGTTTGAGCGGTCAGTGGGCGAACGGACCGCTCATCAGCAATGAGCAAATTCCATTTGGCGGAATGAACGGCCCGCGGGGATACCGAGAGGGAGCTGAATACGGGGACACGGGATGGAAAGTCACATTCGAACCACACACTCCACTGATCGAGGCCGGGCTGGTAGACGGCACCCAGCCTATGCGAGTGCGAGGTTCAATTTTCATGGATTATGGCGAGAGATATTTACTGGAACCCTCGGGACGCCAGGAAAGACTTGAAATGTGGGGGGCAGGTTTTGGCCTTTCTGGAACCATTGGCCAATTCTTCGATTTCCGATTCAGCGTAGCCTGGCCTTTTACGGCCACTCCATCCACCCGGGCAGTAGATCCTCATTACTATTTCGCGGTGGCGGCGCAGTTTTAAAATGACACACATCCGTAACCCAAAAGTCTCCGAACGTAACTTTCAGCCAAATTATTCATTCGCTATGATGCCATTCTAGAGTGATGGCGAAGATTTGATAAGTCCCAACAACACTCCTTTTCTGTGCTCAGCCTGTCATGACGCATCCCTATAAAATTGTATCGATCCAGCATTTTTTGCCAGCCCTGGCAGGAGTGGCAATATGCTTCCACCCTTCGGAAGCACAGGCCAATCCACAAGGCATGACAGTAGCGGGAGGAACGGCGCAGGCCCAATCAACCGGCAACCAGTTGACTATTCAGACTTCTGCCAATGCATACTTAAACTGGAACAGTTTTAACATAGGAAAAAACGAAACCACCACCTTCATACAACCTGGATCAAAGTCGGTGGTATGGAATCAAATCAACGACCAAAACCCATCTCAAATCCTGGGGCATTTGGATGCCAACGGTTACGTGGTCCTTTACAATCAAAACGGGTTCTATTTCGGCAAGGATTCGGTGATTTCCACGGGAGGGTTTATTGCCACGACCGCACCATTCATCACACCCAGTTCCATGGGTGGCAATTGGACTTTTCAAGGGCCGCCGCCAGCGGCGAGCATTATCAATTACGGTGAAATCAAGGTGAACCACGGGGGTTCGCTTTTCATGATTGCCGAAAAAGTAGTGAATAACGGGATTTTGACTTCTCCGGATGGAAACATAGGACTTTACGCTGGAAAGGAAGTTTCCATCTCATCACGTCCAGACGGAAGAGGACTTTCGGCGAAAGTGACGCTGCCGTCGGGATCGGTGGACAATACTGGAAAAATGATCGCTGACGCTGGAACCATCGCGGTCAACGCACGGGTGGTAAACCAGTCAGGATTAATTCAGGCCAATAGTGTCAGGAACGTCAATGGGATCATCGAACTTGTGGCGGGACAAGATATCCACTTACAGGAAGGCTCGATCATTGAGGCAAAAGGGGGAGATGGAGTCAGTGCCGGAGGAAATATTCTCCTAAAAGCAGGCGGGAGTTACTTCGACCACGCGAACTCAAGAATCGACGTCTCAGGGGGCAACGCCGGTGGAAATGGCGGAAAAGCCGAGGTGTCAGCCGTGGCGATGGAGTCGATTCGCACCACCTTGACAGGTGCGGCAAAGGCAGGATGGCTCGGCGGCAACCTTTTGATCGATCCGACAGATATTATTTTGGGGAACAGCGGCAGCGGGACGACAAGCGATGGAACGGTGGATCATACGGCAGGGACAGGAACCTTGCGGTTGAACGTGAACAGTGCGTTTGTTGGTTTTTCACATATCACATTGCAAGCGGACAGGGATATCACCCTGGCGGCTTCCACCCAGTGGGATCTGAACGCAAGCACAGGCCTTAGCGCTCCCGGGAGTGTATTGACGATGGAAGCGGGCCGAAACATTAATTTCGCAAACAACTCACGGTTATTTACAAGCATTGGCGGCTGGTCGGTGGAGCTGGCGGCCGGGGCGGATTTTCTCTCACACCTGCATGTCCAGCCTGGCGTTGGTGGAATCTATTTGAACGGAGGGCCGATAAACGGCAGCACCAAACCCAACGGCAACGGGAGCCTGGAGCTGGCCAACGGCAATATCACGTTGAAAGCAGGACAAGAGGTGGCAGTGGGCACAGGGGACATTCGCGCGACCGGAAACGGGAACATCCAAATCACGGCTGTCATGGGCAATGTGGATGCGGGAAAGAATGCTGAGAATTTTATTTTTAACCGGAATGGAGCAATCCCGAGCCCTAATGGTGTCGGGGGCATAGCCGTTTTAGGCTCCGGCAACCTGGATATCATTTCCGGTGGAGATATCCTGAGCGTCATTCCATTAACCGGGTCCTATGGCTCGGGAAACGTGACACTTTCGGCCGCAGGAAGAATCATTGGACGTTATTTAGTAAATGGCGGGATTGGTTTGATTAATGCGGGATCAGACGCCGGTTCGGCAGCCTCCCCGCTATCGCTGGCGCTGGTCAAAGGGAGATGGGAAGCACACGCTTTGAAAAACATTTTCCTAAATGAAATTTATAATCCCAATGGTTCCCTCAACCCCAACAAACTGAGCACAGGATCCAAAATCGCTTTTGCGTTCGATTACTCCCCGGATTCCATTGTAAAACTATTTGCCGGAGATTCTGTGCAACTGCTAGGCGACAGCTTGGCGAAGACTCAAGACAACGTAGACCGCCCGCCGATTTATCCTCCCCAACTGGAAATCGAAGCCGGCAAAGGAGGAGTAGTGCTTGGGAACGATGTTGTCCTGTTCCCGAGTCCGAAGACGAATCTAAAGATCACGACGACGGATGGCGGATCGCTCCGTTCCAGTGACGGTCACTCGTACCAAATGGTGTTGTCGGACAGCGCGGACCCGAATTACACTTCCTTTATTCTCTCGCACGCTGTTCAGCCGCTGCAACTGGCCTACGCTGACGTGCCAGTAACGCTCAACATAGCTGGCGACGTGGACAACGTGAGGCTTCAGATCCCGAAGATGGCAAAAGTCACCATCGGTGGCGACGCGCTCAATTTCTTTTACACGGGCCAAAACCTTCGCGCAGTTGACGTCACGGAAATCAATATTGCGGGACAGTATAAAAGTCGGGGAGATCGCACAGCCATAACGGTGAGAAACCAACTTGATCTGTCAATTTTCGATCCGCATATCACAATCAACCCTGAATTGGGCGCAAAGCTCACCTACAATCCGTTGACGGGTCAGCTTATTTTCCAAGGGAAAATGACGGTGGATGAACGCAACTTCCTTCTCAACCCGCAGGTAAAGGCCACGGATGTACTCGGGAACGTTCTGCTGGATATTAATGGACTGCCGATCCTCACTCACGCCGTTTTCGCCAGTGCAGTGACGGTAAACACGCTGTTTGACAGCACGCAGGACGTGCCCTCCTTTCCCACCCAAAACGGAGGAATATTTATCGGCGGGCCGGGAAAACTGCTGGTCTCCGCCAATAAAATGGATTTGGGGATTACCGCGGGTATTCGCTCGGTGGTGACGGCGTTGAATCCCAACCTGGCAAGACTGGGGAACAAGGGTGCATCCATTCAAATAACGCTGGCGAGTGATCTGGACATGACGTCATCGCAAATTTCCTCGTTTGACGGCGGGGACATTTCCATCGTTTCCGGCGGGCGTCTTTCCATTGGTTCCCAGGAACAATTCACAAGTGACGACACGCCCAAAGGAATCTATACCGGCCATGGCGGTAATCTTTCCGTGGTTGCCGCGGGCGATATCAACATCAAAGGCTCACGAGTAGCGACTTACGACGGCGGCAACATCACGGTTACTTCACAGAATGGAAGCGTGGACGCAGGAGAAGGCGCCAAAGGATTTTTCAGCATCGTCACCCAGCAGTACAATCCAGTGACGCATCAAATCGAGAATCGAAACGACAAGTTTTTCGGCAGCGGAATCATAGCGCTGACACGACAGAACTCGTTTACCAAGGTTGGCGACATCACGGTAAAAGCGAAGCAGGACATCAAGGCCAATTCGGGCGGCATCCTGCAACTTGCGTTTAATGCGAGTGATCGAAGCCACTCCACTGTGAGCCTGGATGCGGGGCATAACATCGAAGCAAACGAATCGGGTATTTTGGGCGCGAACGTAAACCTTAAAGCCGGTGGAGACATCGCAGGTTTAGTGATCGCAAATCAAAACATCAACATTGATGCGCGACAAAACATAAATGTCACGGCAGTGGCTTCTGGCGGAGTGGCGATCACATCCGGAGGATCGGTTTCCGGAACCATTGTTGGGGGTGGAAATGTCAGTGTGGCCGGTGATTCGATATCTGCTTCAGTTATTTCAGCGAGCGGCAATGCCTCCACGAGCGGCGACAGTGTCGCAGCCAAAGTCGGAGGATTCAATGGAGTGGCTGCGCCGGCTGCCCAGCAAACCACCACCGAAACCGAGAAAGCGGTCGAAAAAGCGACCCGGCCGGACGATCTCGAAGATAGCAACAAAAATAAAGGAATGGCCAAAAAAGGGCCTGTTCTTTCCAAATCCACCGGTCGCGTGACTGTCATTTTACCCAACACCAAATAATTATGATCAACCTCATATCCCCCATCGTGGCAAGCGGAGCCCTTGAATTCGCCTTCAAGCAGGCCACCATCGAAGGCAAAATCACCATCGGATGCCTGGTCATCGTATCGCTTTTTAGCTGGACGGTGATCATCACAAAAACACGGCAACTTTACCTGGCGCGAAAAATGGCCAAAAAGTTTTTCACTGCGTTCCGTGCTTCACGCGATCCATTGGATTTGTCACGGTCCAAACAGGAGTTCGAAGGAGCGCCGGCCTACGAAGTTTATTATACCGGGGCAGAAGAATTGGATTATCACATGAAGAACAATCCAATCCAGGTGAAAGGCCAGACCAAGGTAAGCCACAACTCGTTTGACAGTGTGCGAATAGCCCTTGAACGGAGCGTGAGCGCGGAGGCTTTGTCGCTGGAAAAGGGAATGATCGTATTGACCACGGCGGTGGCCGGGGGGCCCTTCATTGGCCTGCTCGGCACGGTGTGGGGAGTGATGGAAACCTTTTCCGGAGTGGCGCGCGCGAACTCTGCAAGCTTAACGGCCATGGCGCCCGGGGTGGCAGGAGCGCTGATAGCGACTGTCATTGGGCTGATGGTGGCGATCCCGGCGATGTTTGCCTACAATTTCATGGTCACCTCGATTCGGGCCATCACCACTGAACTGGATAATTTTGCCACCGAATACGCCACGCAGATCGAACACAAGTATGTGGACAATCGCCCACTGGCCGATGAAATCGTGGATGCGCTCAAGGGAGTGATGATCAAGAATGACGATTCGCGAATCCTGAACCGGGAACCTGCGCTGGAGATCAGTTAATGAAAAAAGTATCCAAATCGTCGCATCATTCGCTGGGGGAATTGAACATCACGCCGCTGCTGGACCTGGCGTTTGTGTTGCTGGTGATTTTCATCATTACAACAACACCGGTAGTGAACGACCTGGAGTTGAACCTGCCGAGTGCTTCAAGCCGACCGAAAGATGCGCCAAAAAAACCGAACTATGTGACAGTGAACGGCGAAGGAAAAATTTATCTCAATACCAAGGAAGTGGATTTGATTTCACTGCAACAGTTGCTGGTGCAACTGCGCGAAACAGATCCGGACTTGAGCGTGGTGGTGCGAGGCGACTCCGGGATTAATTACCAACGGATCATCAACGTCTTGGATATCCTGCAACAGGCCAATGTGACCAAAGTCGGGCTCGCCACCGAGCCGACATCATCCAAAAAAGCGCTCTGACCATGGCACGGAAGAAGAAAAATTCAGCGAAGGTTAATTTAATCTTCTCGATGGTCTTTCACGCCGCACTGGTGGCGTTGCTGTTTTTCTGGGCGGCGCGCGAGGGCGTGCTGGGTAAAAAACTCAAGGAAATCGCCGTAATCATGGTGCCGAAAGAGAAACCTCCTGAGCCACCCAAGGAAAAACCTCCCGAGCCAAAAATAGAACCGCCGAAAGACGATACCCCAAAGCCAACTCCTGTGCCCCAGGTCGCGCAGAATACTCCCCCACCCCAAAATAACGCCCCCGCCAACAATGCTCCCCCGGCAGTAGCGCCGCCCGCTGCCGCCGCCGCTGATTTCAATTTCTCGGATGGTTACAAGGCGGTGGAATCGACCACGAACGCGCCTGTGGCGTATTACAAAAACCTGGTTGAATATTCCCTCCGATCCAATTGGGTGAGACCGGAAAACGTGCGGGACGACTCGTACGTCACAGAAGTCGAGATACAAATGGATCCCACGGGTAAGCTGACTGGTTATTCGTTAACCAAACAATCGGGCGACAAAGTCTGGGACGACAGCATTCGCAAGGCAGTGGCAAATACGAAATCATTGAGCAAAGCGCCGCCGAAAGGATTCCCTGGAAAATTCATTGTGCGATTTGATGTGCAGCAGGCAACGGAATCCGTTTTTGGGGAATAAGAGATCAATTTGCCGAAATTGATTTGGCTTTGACCGATCGCGATGAAGGCAGCAGAAGGATCAATAGGCCTGCGATCAACGCGGTGCCCGCCAAAAATGCCAGGCCGGTTTCGAAATTATGGCTTTTTTCTTTGAGATAACCGACGACGTACGGTCCGACGAATCCACCTAGATTTCCGAAGGAGTTAATCAATCCCACCGCAGTAGCTGCCGCCGCGCCGGTGACGTAACGAGAGGGTAACGCCCAGAAACAAGGCAGATACCCATAGATGCCGAAACCGGCCAGACAGAAGAGGGCCATGGCCGGAATGACTTTGTCCTGGAGCCAAACACTGCCCATTAAACCGATGGCGCCAATGATCAAGGAAATGGAAGAGTGCCAGCGTCGTTCCTGGGTACGATCCGAAGACCATCCCAACAACAACATGGAAGCCAATGCTGCCCAATAGGGTAAGGAGGCCAGGATGGTGACCTGGAAGTTATTATATCCGGATAGCTTTTTGACCATGGAAGGAAGCCAGAGGCCCAGACCGTAAAAGCTACAGACCCCAAAAAAATAAATGATTACCAGCAGCAAAACTTGAGGATTCTTAAAAGCTTCGCTGTAGTGATGTTTACCCGCCAGGTGACGAGTGTCCTTTTCCAATTCGCGGGTGATCCAATCGCGCTCCTCCGGTTCCAGCCACGTGGCTTTGGAAGGTCGATCCGTCAAATACTTCAGCACGAGGAACCCGAGGATGATGGCGGGAAATCCTTCGCAAATAAATATCCAGCGCCAGCCGGCCAGACCCAACCAATGCACCCCCAGTAATTTTCCTGAAAGCGGCCCGGCAAACATATTGGACAAAGGAACGGCAGCCATGAACAAGGCGATGGCTTTGGCGCGGTCAGCTTCGCGAAACCAATGGGAAAGATAGACGAGCAGACCGGGAAAGAATCCAGCCTCGGCCATGCCGAGCAAAAACCTTGAGCCGTAAAACTGATGGGTGTTCTGAATAAATCCCATGGCGACGGCAATCACGCCCCAGGTCAGCATGATTCGCGAAATCCATAATCGTGCGCTCCATCGCTCCACCAGCAGACTTCCCGGGATTTCCAAAAGACTGTAACCAATAAAAAAAATGCCGGCGGCGATGCCGTAAGCCTCTTCGCTGATGGAAAGATCCTTCGACATTTCCAGTTTGGCGAACCCCACGTTCACCCGGTCAATAAACGCGACGATGTAAAGGAGCAACGTGAATGGAATAATGCGCCAGGCAATTTTTCGCCTGGTGCGGGCCGCGAGGGCGTTTTCGGAGAGTTCAGGGCTCAATTCGATGCGGTCACTTCAAAGGTGATCTCATGACCTGCACGGAGTTTGGCATTCACCGATCCGACTTCACAACATCATTTAACGGCGGTGTGTCTGCACGACACACCAGTCAGTGATTTTCAAAATCAGACTGACTCGTCGCTGGAATCCGATGCGGCGAGCTGAGCCCGCAGAAGATCGTGCAGTGTGAAAATGCCAGATACGCGGCTACCATCAGGCGACATCACGACCGCCACCGTCGCGCCTTTCTCCACCAGCCATTGTTCTGCTTGTTTGATCGTATCATTAGGGCCGCAGACAACCACGGGTTGCAATAGTGGCGGGTGGCCGGTTTTCAATGCGGCCCTGGCCTCAATGCGATTCAGAACCCCTATCACTACTCCCTGGTCCATGACTGGAAATGCCTGATAAGGGTGGCGAGAGATAACTTCCTCCACTGTGGGTGCGTGCAAAGACTCCAAAACGATTGGAGTTGGATTGGCCAGCGCCGAAACTGACTGCCGGTGCCACGCTGTCAAGTCGCGTGGCGGTGTGAATCTCTCGAGGTCGTGGCCGTCCTGTTCGAGCAATGCGTCATAGAAATTCCTACGCAGCATTTTACGGCTGATCGTTTGACTGACAAGAGCCCCAAGCATCAGAGGCGGAACGAGGGCGAATTGGTGCGTCATTTCGAAGACAATGAGAATACTCGTCACAGGCGCTCTGACCGCGGCGCCAAGTGTTGAACTCATGCCAATGACTGCAAGCATGGCCACGCCATCAGCCTGTATTGGGATGACGAAAGAGGCGATGCCAGCTGTAATGATTCCGGTCATCGCGCCAAAAAACAGTGTCGGTGAGAAAATTCCACCGCATCCACCCATCCCATAACAGGCCACCGTGGCGACGAACTTGGCGGCCAAAAGAAGCGCGGCGATTTGCCACGCGAGCTTGCCTGCCAGGGCATCGGACAAATCATCATAACCAAGCGCAAATACTCCCAATCTGCCGGTTTTAAAAAAAACGAATGTCCCAAGTGCCCAACAAATCAAAGCGCCCACCGCGGGGCGCATCCAGGGTGGAGTCCGCGAATTGCGGCGATTGGAAAGACGCAGCTTAAGCGAGGATTTCTGGAAGGCTACTCCGACAAGGGAGGCAAAAATAGAAACCACAGGAACCAGCATGTAAGCCCGCCAACTTGGTTCACGAATGACTTCCAGTGTGAAGGCTGGTTGTGGACCAAAAACTGCATGAGTCACGAGCGCACCAATCATGGCGGCGAGTAAAATGCTTCCGAGAAGTCGACTGTTCAGGTCCCCTATCAATTCCTCCAACACGAAAGTGACTGCCGCCAATGGAGTGTTGAACGCTGCTGCGAGGCCCGCTGCTGCGCCTGTGGTAGCTCCGTGACGACGGCGATGCTTTGGTTCGCCCGCGAAACCCGCGAGGTTTGATCCGATGGCACCTGCCAGTTGGACGCTGGGCCCCTCGCGTCCGAGACTGCTGCCGGTGCCTATTTGTATTACTCCGGCGATGAATTTCACCCAAATAACGCGGGCAGGGACAAAGCCGAAATCTTTCCAGAGGGCAGCCTTGAGTTGAGGAACACCACTTCCGGAAGCTTCAGGACAAAATGAGCTCAACAGCCAACCTACGAACAGAGCTGCTCCGACCATCAAAATCAAACTCCCAACCAGGAAATTCGTTGGGGATTGCTTTGAAAGAGCAACCAAACCGAAATGGTAAACCGCATTCATCGCGGACTGGAAGCCAACGGCGACCAACCCGGCGGCCAGGCCATAGGCGACTGTTACCAGAATAAGACGCGTTTGTTTAGGAAATCGCTGGAGCCAGGATTGAGGAGAGAAGATTAGATTCACCGTTCTATCATTAAAAGGGCGACATGAACCGAGTGCAAAGGGTTTTTGCGATAACTTGAATTCAAGACGAGGCAAAAAAGGAAACCCTTATGGCGATAACACCCTCCCAACCCAATGCACAATTTTCCGAATGAATGCGTTTGATGCTTATGCGGCTCCGACTTTTCCGAAGCGGGTGGAAATCATTTTCATTAACTCCATGGAAGCACGGCCCGGGGGGCGTTGCTTCAGCCAGGTGGCGATGATTTTCCGGGCGGGGCGCGGAGGAGCGAAAGAGCGGTAAACGGGTTGAGGGCGACGCTTTGATTGGGTGGCCATGGCAGGAATTAAAGAAATTCCCAAGCCGGTTTGAACGAGAGCCTGGATCGTTTCCAGTTGTGCGCTGCGAAAGCTGATGTGGGGATGCAAATCGCGGCGTTCGCAAAAATTAAGCACCTGGTCCCCAAGGCAATGGCCTTCACGCATGACGATGAATTTTTCGTTTTCGAGGTCGGAGACATGCACGCGCTTTTTGCGGGTGAGCGGGTGGGCGGGCGGAACGGCGAGGAATAATTCTTCAGTAAACAATTCGCGAGATCCAAATCGAACGTCCGGCCTGGTGTCACTGGCCAGGGCGAAATCAATTTCGCATCGCAACAGGAGTCCCAGGAGACGCTCGGTGGTGTCCTCCTGCACAACAATTTCCACGCCTGGATATTTTTTCATGAACTGGACCATGACCACGGGAAGGAGATAAGGGGCGATGGTGGGCAGGACACCAATGGTTGCTGTTCCCCGCAAGAGCTCGGAAGCGTCCTTTGCCTCGCGTTTGGCGGCGTCAAGTTCCTCCAGGACGCGGGAGGCACGACGCAAAAAGAGCTCGCCCTGAGGGGTGATCTTCACCTGCCTTTTCAAACGATCAAATAATCTTTCGCCCAGTTCCACTTCCAATTTGATAATTTGCTGGCTCAGGGAGGGCTGGGATACATGGCATTGCTCGGCGGCCCGGGAAAAGTTTCCGGTCTTGGCAACAGCCAACACATAGCGAAGCTGATGAAGTTCCATAGGCAGAGCCTATGATAACCACAGGAAACAAGTATTTCAACAATGGCTTGTCAGGGTGTAGTGTACCGGTTGAATCAAGCGTTATGTCTAAACCCGAAATTTTAACAACCTCCGCCGGTAATCCGATAGCAGACAACCAGAACTCGATCAGCGCAGGGGCACGCGGCCCGCTGCTCATGCAGGACTACCAGCTGCTGGAAAAGCTGGCTCACCAAAATCGCGAGCGCATTCCGGAAAGAACGGTGCATGCCAAAGGATCTGCCGCTTATGGCACTCTGATCGTCACCCAGGACATCACGAAATACACCAGGGCCAGCATTTTCGCGGCGGTTGGCAAAAAGACCGAATGCCTGTTGCGATTCTCCACGGTCGCCGGGGAACGCGGAGCAGCCGATGCGGAGCGCGATGTTCGTGGTTTCGCACTGAAGTTTTATACTGATCAGGGAAACTGGGACCTCGTGGGGAACAACACGCCAGTGTTTTTTGTTCGCGATCCCATGAAGTTCCCGGACTTCATACACACGCAGAAACGGCATCCAAAAACAAACATGCGCAGCACCACTGCGATGTGGGATTTCTGGTCGCTTTCCCCGGAATCCCTTCACCAGGTCACCATACTTATGTCCGATCGCGGACTGCCCAGGGGGTATAGAAACGTGGACGGGTTCGGGAGCCATACCTACAGTTTTCTGAACGCCCAGAACGAACGTTTCTGGGTCAAGTTTCATTTCAAGAACATGCAGGGCCATAAATTCTGGACTAATGAAGAAGCAGAACAGATTGTGGCCAGGGATCGCGAGAGTTCACAACGCGACCTGTATGAAGCCATCGAGGCGAGGAATTTTCCGGTGTGGAAATTCTACGTTCAAATCATGCCAGAAAAAGAGGCGGAAACTTACCGCTGGAATCCATTCGATTTGACCAAGGTCTGGTCACACAAGGATTATCCGTTGATAGAAGTGGGCGTTTTGGAACTGAACAGAAATCCGGAACATTATTTTGCCGAAGTTGAACAATCCTCCTTCAGCCCGTCGAACATAGTGCCCGGAATTGGATTTTCACCCGACAAGATGCTCCAGGCACGGATATTCGCCTATGCCGATGCGCACCGTTATCGCGTGGGAACTCACTATGAGCATCTACCTGTGAATAGACCGAAGCATAAGGTTCACACCTACCACGCGGACGGACCGATGCGAAGCGACTCCCCCGTTGGAACCAACGCTTACTACGAACCCAACAGCTTTGGAGGTCCGCAGGAGCATGCGAGCTTTGCTGAACCGCCTCTGGCCGTCTCTGGCGATGCGGATCGGTATAATCACCGGATAGACAATGACGATTTCACCCAGGCCGGTGATTTGTTCCGCCTCATGAAGCCGGACGAGCAGGTCCGCTTGTTTAAAAACATTGCGGCAGCCATGACAGGAGTGCCGGAAACGATCATCCAGCGTCAACTGGTCCATTTCCACAAGGCGGATCCGGCGTATGCGGCAGGAGTGGCGAGGGAAGTGGGGGTGGAAAACAAAGCAACACGAGAGGTTGGAACGAACCTGGAAGCGGCATGCAGCCCGTAATCCCCGAATCTGAAGAACAACGCTACGCCGAGTTACAACAGGTGGCGCTCGACTATGCCCGCCAGGGAAACACGGAAGCCCTGGCGGAAATGATTGAACATGGTTTGCCAGTGAACCTGGCAGACCTGAAGGGCAACACCCTGCTGATGCTGGCCACCTACAATGGGAATTTCGAGACCGCCCGCATGCTGTTGAAGCACAGGGCGGAAGTGGATCGGCGAAATGACCGTGGCCAAACTCCACTGGGTGGCGCTGCGTTCAAAGGTTACGAGGAAATTGTCGCGCTATTACTCCAGCATGGGGCGGATATTGAAGCGGATAATGGAGGTGGGATGACGCCCCTTATGTTCGCGGCGATGTTTGGCCGCAAAGGCGTTGTGGAGTTGCTCCAAAAATCAGGAGCATGTGTAAAGCGCAGGAATAAATTCGGAATCTCAGCCAAACTACTGGTGCGAATCTCACCATGGGTGACGCGCATTTTCAGAATACGAAAATCAGAGCAGGCACGTTCGCTTTTCTAAATTCGCGTCACTTCGCCAGCCCGGGATTTGCTTTTTCAATTCGTGCGATGCTTTGTTTTGTCAGCTCGAATGTTGCTTCAGTGGATGACTTTGCCAGGGCTCGAAGCACAGGCAAAAGATGGACCGCATTCGTTCCAAGATAACCTGCAGCACGAGCGCGTTCATAAGAAGGTCGAGATTCGTCCATCACGACAAATTCAATGCGTGTTGTAATTTCCGTGTCAGGCTGGATTCTGTTTCCCATGGCCAGGGCAGTGACAGCAGCAGTTCTCGCACCTTGGTCACTATCCATTGTCATAGCCAGAAGTTCCTTTTTCCAAACGGCAATGCTCGCGGAACTAAATCGATAAGTCGAGTCGGCGGCAATCATTCGGGTAAGAGCGTTCGTGCTCAGCATCGACAATCGCAACCCTTCCAAAATTTCTTCCTTCCTGGCAGGGAAAGCGAAACGAGAGAATGAAACAGGCGAGGCATAACTGAAATCCGGACCGCGGTGTCCATAGCCATCTGCAGGTATGAACGCTGAGATTTCGAAGAGAGTCGCCACTCCGCCTCCAGCCTTCGGTCCAATGGCGATCATGGCCAGTGCCGCTGCGTCCTTTCGTGCCCGCTGACGTAATTTAATATCCGGCCCTTTTGGAAACATGGGCAGGTTATTTTTACGCAACCATTCGCGCGTCCGGTCCATAAAACTGGAAGATCGAACGGACTCGACGGGTGCGTTCGTCAACATATGCACGAGGATGGGAACCACATCTTTACCCCGTGACATCAAAGCATTTAATGCGGGATCATGCGCCACCACATCAGCGAGGTTTGCATATTTATGTGGAAAAGCTACGTTCGTGTAGGAAATACGATCCAGCCACCCGGTTACAGATCGACCTTGAACAATGGGCTCCCCTATGAACCAGCCTCGGGCGAGACCAAATAAACCGCATAAAAGGGAAAGGACCAGAAACAGTAAAGGAACAACCACTCTTAATAAAAGTCTGCTTATCAACGCGCCAGAAGAAGGCCTGGAATGGTTTGGAGATCGCAAGTAGCGACATCATCCCGTAATCCTCAACGAAGTTCAATACTCAAACCGAACGTTGGAACCGCTTTAAAGTAAGGCTCCGGATATTCCCGCTCAATCCGAGCGACAAAAAAAATAAATGGATTCCCATGAAAATCGTACAGGGCCCGGGATTGATCATCCCGTAAGACTTTTCATCTGGCTCCCTCCATTATCGCCCGCTTCCGATCTAAATCCAACGATCGCCGGTCCGAAAATTTACTTTGAGCGAAGTAATCATTGGAGACTGTCAGATTTGTTCAATATCCTGCTTTTTCCTTCCCTTCCCCGTTCCGCAACACAGGTACCAACATGATCCCCACATGCAGCATCACGCATAAAATCAAAGGCCAAAAGTATGGGAAACCATACAAATGTGATTTTGGATTTGCCTCGATCAACGGTGCGCCAAACCACGCCAAACTTGTCGCGAGGCTTGTCCCCACGCTCAAAAATGTCACGCGCCGACGTTGGGAATGACCGGAAATTTGTAGCTTCCACAGCGCCGCTAAACAGAGCCAGACCACTATCCCGCCGATCTCCCGAGGATCGGCCCGAAAATAGGATCCCAAATTTTCGCGGCTCCACAGTGAACCCAACACAAATCCAAGCGCGACCGTTACCGTCCCAATTTTAGCGAACCGAAAAATCGCTTTGCTTAATCCCAAATCACCCTTCGCGGAAGTCCGCCCCCAGGCCATGCTTCCGATTTGGACGGCGCCAAATGTTCCAACGACAAACGCAGCAAGGTAACCCGCAACGATCATCATCACATGACCAAAAAGCAGGATTCCAATCTGTCCATCCATCAATCTATGGAAAAGTAACACCCCAGGCGCGATTGTCCCAAGGATCCAAACAGCCGTTCCTATCCTGACCAGGTTCGTTGAGGTTCCTCTGATTTTTTGAAACTCCTTCCCCACCGAAGCTGGAGAGCCGAGTCTCGATGACGCCAAATCAAAAGCTTCGCCCTCCCTCATCCCGGCGGTGACCAGCGAGTGGATATCCTCGCGCAGGTGGCTCTCCAATTCATTCAGTTCGGCGGGTGATTTCATCCCTGCCCCTGTCATGGTCCTTCTCCACCCTCCTATAAGTCCATCAAGTTCATTCATGCAAAATTTCCTTCCATCGATACATCATGAGTTAACAACAGTAATGCATTCGCCAAAAAAACTACCAAAGCCCATCAAGATTTGGAATTCCTTGGCAACGTCTTTAGTTCGCCTTGCTGATTTGCCGCCGTTCCTGATACCACATGACCCATACAATGATTTCATAAGTGATCTGCAGTGGGATCCATACGAGAACTTGCGTGACGATTTCCGGTGAGGTGAAAACAGCGGTCAGGAAAAGAATAACCATGGCGTAGCGCCGGAATCCTACAAGGTTCGCATGGGTGAGGCTTCTTCCTCGCAATTTGATAAACTCGTTTCGCATCGTTTCCGAGGAACCCATTTTCGAAACAGCTAATTCAAAGGCTTCCTTTTCCGATCGTCCCGCCTTTTCAAAATTTTCCATTTCTTCCCGCAAATGACTTTCAAGTTCGTCAAGCGTCGCGGTCGAGTTTATGCCTGCTTTCAGCAATTCCCGTCTCCATCCAGCAATTCTTCCGTCCAGTTCATTCATGCAATAATCCCTTTATGAATTTACACGTTTATCTCCCCAGAGTTGCACCAGCACCTCGTGAACTTTCAACCATTGTTCCCGTTGTTGCTTCAGCGCCGCTTTCCCATCCTTTTTCAAAGAATAATATTTCCGCTTGCGCCCAGTCTCGCTTTCACCCCATCTCGCTTGGATCAACCCGTTCTCCTCCATCCGATGCAACACGGGATAGAGCATCCCATCCGTCCAGAGGAGCTCCTCCTGGGACAGTTTCTTAATCTCCTGAATGATCGCATACCCGTAACTCTCTCCTCTCGCGAGAAGGCAAAGAATAAGTGGCTCGGTAGAGGCGGCGATAAGTTCCTTAGGAATCATAGTGTGACTATGCATTGCCATGCTATGTATTGCAAGCGCATTTTTTTGATGCCGCAAACCCGTCCACGAGATTGTGATTAAATTTCGCTCAACGTAGGTTTGTCGCTCCAATCATTACCGTTGCTCAAATTGGCGGTTCATCACGTTTGACCGTGTAAAAATCTGCCTTTAAACCACTTTCGGTGTGAATCAGATTAAAGTGTCCGCGTCGTTCCCGAACAATTTCTCCCAGGATCACACCCGAGGCAGGAACATAAATCGGGTAACGGAAAAATAACGGGTAGCCGAAGTACATCGCTGTCACGAAGCGAGCAGCCTGCCAGCGTTGTTCCGGAGTCATGCGGCGGAATATCGCAATTTGTTCAGGACATGTCTATTCGTCCGATAACACCAACTCAGGGTAAACTTTTTGTCCTCCTCACTGCAAGGCGGATAGCCCGTTTCTTTTCGAGCATCTAATCGCCTCGAAATCATATGCTTGATTTCGAAACTGATGTTCAAAAAAACGGCGCG
>JAQGOY010000218.1 GCA_028293375.1 Verrucomicrobiales bacterium
CACTGACCTCTCGAGAGAGTTCTTGGCAAAAGGGACACCGCCAAGAACCGAAGTGGTCGCTTCCACGGCCATGTTGTTGAATTCACGAAGCAAGTCCCTTTGCACATTCTGCGGAATCGCTGGCAATTTTGCCATTTCACCTGTCACCGCCTCAAGCTCATGCTCGTCCAGGTTCTTCATGATTTGTGCCGCGCTCTCTTCCCCAAGCATGATTAACAAAGCCGCCAACTTTTGGGTCTTTGACATCTTTTCAATTTCCAGGCCTCCCGTTACTTCCATTGTTGCTGCCATAAGTTAAGTTTTGGGGTTACTTGGGGCGGCCCTGGGTCAGCCACGAACGGACTGCCTGGGTCATATTGTCTGGGTTTTCTCGGATCAGCCGGTTGAGCACATCCACGCTCACCACGCCAGGCACTTCTTCCTCATGCCGATATCCGTTTCCATTCGATCCGTTGGAACCATGCGATCTTCCCAATGGAATACCGATCGGTATTTCATCGGATTTGGCAGATTTGAATGACCTCCAGAACATAAACATAAATCCCAAAGCCAAAAGCGGGTAACCGACTTTTTGCACCGTCTCCCACATCTTCGTGGTTTTTTCCTGTTTCTCCAGTTGTTGCGTCATCTCGATCGCTGGCTGGTCGTTGAAGGCAATTTCTTCCAGGGTAATCTCATCTTTGCGCAAGGTGTCCGTGTCCATGATACCAAGCGCGCTCTGGACTATTTTCTTTAGCTTCGCCAGTTCTTCGGGAGTTCGTGGAGTTGTCGTGATGTTGGTTCCCGATCCAGTTGCTCGGTAGGAGACAAACACCGCCGCGCTCAAATGTTTTATCCCGCCAGCACCCTGCACCACGTTGCTTGTGCTCTTATTCACATCATACTGATTATTCGTAACTTTTTTGCGGGTTCGGGTACTGTTGACGGGGTTTGATGCCACTGAATTCGTATCGGTCGAGTTTGAAGAAAGCCCTGCGCCTCCTCCTGCCGCGCCTGTGACCGTGGCCGTATCGCTATTTTCGTCGTTAATCACGGAGGTCCGGACTACCTGCCCGTCTGGATCATACTTTTCTTCCGTCCTGTTGATGGTGTCCCAGTTGATTTCAGCGGCCACTCGCACCACGGCCTGCCCATGACCCAGAACCTTTTCCAACATTCCTTCAGCTTTTTTGGAAAGGTATTGCTCCAGATTTTTCCGCGCTCCCAACTGGTTGTTCGACATCCCGGCAATGCTGTCACTCTCCTGGTTCTCAGACAGAACGTTACCTAAATTATCCACTACGGAGACATTGTTTGCCTGAAGTCCCTCGACCGCGTTGGCCACCAGGAATCGAATGGAATTCACTGCCGACGGTTGCAATTGACCGTTCCCTCTTACTTTAACAAAGACAGATGCCGTTGGTTTTCTTTGAGCTTCGGAAAGAAGTCGATTTTCCGGAATCACGATCATCACTCGTGATCCTTCCACATCATTTAATTGGGAAATGGTCCTTGCCAACTCACCTTGCATGGCGCGAACGTAATTGGCCTTCTGCACAAAGTCAGAAATCCCAAAGTTGGGCTTGTCGAAAATTTCAAAGCCCACCCCTTCCCCTTTGGGAATGCCTTTGCCAGCCAATTGCATGCGAACCTGGGCAACCTTGTCCGCAGGAACCAAAATGGAACCTCCACCGTGGCCGATTTTGTAGGGAATTTTGGATTCTTCCAACGCTCCGATGACTTTGGCTGCTTCACCTTCATCCAGTTTGCCGTAGAGCAAACTGTAGTCGGGGCGATTATTGAACATCATCAATGCGACAAACCCCACTGCCACGACTCCAGCAGCCAGGCAAATGTTGATCTTTTGCGAAAGACCCAGTTCTTTCCATATTCCCAGGAGCTGGGTGCCGAGTTTTGTGAGATTGTTCATACTTCTGTGCGGCTATCAAATCTGCATGCGCATCAGCTCTTGATACGACTCAAGCAGCTTGTTCCGCACTTCTACCATCAGTTGAAAAGATATATTCGCTTCTTCCATTTTAATCATGGCCTGGTGCAGAGACACATTCTGTCCGCCCAGCAAACCATTCACCGAATCAGCAGCCGCAGCCTGTTTTCCGTTGACATCGTTGACGAAGGATCCGAGCGTTGACTCGAAACTTGTCCCGCCTGATTGCGGAAACCCTGTCGATATCGAGGGGCTGATGTTCGGAGCTGCATCGGTCTTTATCGAGGGATCGCCAGTGCTTAATTTGCTTAATTCTGCCTGCGGTATTTGCTTCTTGAGAGCCTCCATCGGATCTCCACCACCAGCTCCCTGGAGCATCGGGTTCGAAAAGCCTTGAATGGAGCCTAATGGATTCATTCAGTAACTTAATGTTTACCGATTGAAAGCGATTGCACGGCCATGCTTCGCGCGTTTTTGATCACCGCCAGGTTCGCTTCAAAGGAACGTGACGAGGCGATCAAGTCCACCATCTCCTCATGGATATTGATGTTGGGCATGCCCACCATTCCATCGGCGTTTGCGTCAGGGTGCGTCGGGTTGTAGACCATTCTTGGTTCCTGGGTATCATGCTGAATCCTCGCCACCCGCACGGTCCCCGGCATGATGGTTCCGCCATTTGCTCCCATTTGCTGGTTTAAAGCAGTTTCGAAAACCACCTCCTGGCGTTGATACGGCTTGCCATCCACTCCTCGCGTCGTATTCGCGTTGGCGATGTTCTGCGAGACGATATCCATTCGCACTCTCTCTGCTTCCAGGGCCGATGAGGTGCTGTTAATTCCTGATAAAAGTTGAATCATGATTATGCTTTCCCAGTGATAGCCATTCGCATTTTCATTAACGATGCTGAGACCAATTGAGTTTCCAGGGCGTGTTCCATCATGTTTTGGTTCATCTGCAGGAGCTCAGCTTCTAAATGAACCGTGTTTCCATCCTTACGTTCGGAGATGGATTTTGTGTCTACCGAAAGGGTGGGTGTCAGCGACTCCATTTGAGTCTGGTTTCCTGAAGCGAGCGCCTGTTTGAGCTGCATTTCGAAATTGGGATTTACCTCAAGGCGCTTGTAACCCGGGGTTTCCAGGTTGGCCAAATTGCTGGCGATGGCTTCCTGGCGCAGTGCCGTTGAATCCAACAGCTTCTTGGCTGTTGAGTAGTTGGTTTGATTAAAGATGCCTTCGATCATAGCTCTGCTAAAACTTGCAAAGCAGCGGACATGCCATGACCGAAAACCCCTTATTTTCGAAGGTTCTTCCTGGCTCGAATGCCAAGTGGGTAAATTTTACCTATAGCCAAAATGGGCCATAAGGAAGGTTTTGCTATCCAGCCCCTTACGGGGTTTGCGTTTCTGGTTCCTCACCTTCCACATTAACCTCTTCCCGCGAAGCCACCCCGTACTCGTTCAACTTATTCCTCAACGTCCTGATACTGATTCCCAGTTGTTTTGCGGCGTTGGTCCTATTGCCCCCAGTCGATTCCAACATTGCCAGGATGTGCCTTTTCTCGATTTCAGCCAGTGAAGGCATATCTTTTGTAGGTTCAACAGTGGTAGGCATCGGCGCAGTGTCCCTGACAGGGGTTGGCGCGCTGCTTACAACCAGAGGAGCCTCAGGCGTGGGCTTGGATGGCGTTTTTTCCACCCCCGGGCTTAACCCAAGTTGTTCAGCCTCAAGGGCATCCCCGTCGGTCGTCAGAATCACTCCTCGTTCGATTACGTTCTGGAGTTCGCGCACGTTTCCAGGCCAGTTGTGAGCCTTTAAAGCTTCGAAGGCCTGCGCGCTGATGCCTTGGACGCGCACGCCATGTTTGCGGGCAAACCGATGCATGAATTGTTCGGCCAGGAACGGAACGTCTTCGATTCTTTCTCTCAAAGGTGGAACGGGTATTGGCACCACGTTCAACCGGAAATAGAGATCTTGACGAAACTCTTTTTTCTCCACGCTTTCTTCCAGCCTTCGGTTGGTGGTCGCGATGACCCTCACATCCACTTTGATGGTTCGATTTCCCCCTACTCTTTCCAACTCTCTTTCCTGCAGAACCCGAAGCAATTTCGCCTGGACCTGGGGAGAGACTTCGCTCACTTCATCCAAAAGAATGGTTCCACCATGGGCCAATTCAAATCTCCCTTCCCTCTTATTGAGTGCCCCGGTAAATGCGCCCTTTTCGTGCCCGAAAAACTCACTTTCAATCAAATTCTCAGGAATCGCAGCGCAATTTACTTTAATAAATGCCCCAGTGGAACGTGGGCTCTGCCGGTAGAGCGCTCTTGCCACCAATTCTTTTCCCGTTCCGCTCTCCCCCTGGATCAACACCGTTGCCTGAGTTCGCGCCACCCTTCGAATCAATTGCCGCAAGGTTTCCATTGCCTGGCTTTTCCCCAGTAATTCGTAGCCTGAATCCTCGCTCTCTTCATGACTCAGGTATTGGGTCACCTTTAGCAGCTGGGTAAAGTTCTCTGCCTTTTTCAGTGTTACATCCAGTTGATCCGATGAAAATGGCTTGATTAGATAATCGAACGCACCGTTCCGCATGCATTCCACAGCCGACTCAATCGACCCAAATCCCGTCATCATCACCACCAGGGGTTTCTGGGGACGCATTTGCAGTTCTCGAAGTAAATCTGTTCCCTGCCCATCGGGAAGACGAACGTCCACGAACATCAAATCGAAGCTGTCTTTGGAAAGATACTCCTGCGCTGCGGCGATGTTCGAAACCGAAGCCACATCGATCCGGCGCTGCCGAAGCTGCTGCTCCAGGTTCTTGCGGACGATCATGTCGTCCTCAAGAATGATGATCTTTTCAATTGGCATAGTGCCAATTTGTGAGGAGCGTGATCAAAATTCAAACATTACTTAAGACTTTGGCGCTTATAAAGATCCGCAACAAAGTGCGGTTTCTGGACTTGCGCTGACGGCAATTCTCTCGGCCCCAGCAAACCCCGGCGTAAAAGGAGCTGCTCGTTTTCCCGGTCGAGCACGATCATTTTCATGATCAAATCCTGATTTTTTTGCATTAGCCGAGATACCTCAGGAGGATAATTCCGCTTCTCCACCGTCACATCCTGCAGATTCACTCTCTTTTCTTTTAGCCCCGCCACCGATTCTTTGAGTTTCGGAAGGAGTTGCTTTTTGCTCTGGTAGATATCGAAAACCGCTGCCTGTTCACCGGAACGGAGGAGGTTCGTCTCCTTCTCTATGATAGTCAGTAGCTGCTGGCATATGTCCAGATGCCCTTGCAATCGAATCGTTAGTTCAGCATGTTCGTTCATTTGCTCAATACCGTCTTCAGGGGCTGGTTGGTCGCTGTCCCATCGGGGAGGTTTACTTTCAGCTTCCGCGTCGTCTCATCTGCTTTTCCTTCCCAGGAAATAAAATCTTTTCGCCAGCGCGCCATTTCTACCACCGCTTTCAGGCTTAACCTGTCTTTATCAATGACTTCTTTCTCCCGCGTGACAATTTTTCCGAAGTATTCCTCTGCCTTCACCGGTTGCCCTAATTTTTCGAAGATCAATCCTATTTGGTAATAGACCGGAAATTGCCACGCCGCTTCCTTGTTCAATTCACTCAAATTCAGGTAAATTTCCAGCGAATTTAAATAATCGCCTTCTTTGAAAAGCTGGTTTGCTATTTCATTCCCGGCCTTTTGCTGCCAATAAACCCAAGTTTCCGGATTCGCCTTTGCATCTTTTTCCTGAGCTTGCAGGAGTACCAATACCTGCTGCATTGCATCCCGGTTCCTTCCGACCCCTTTCAAGGCGCCAGCCAAAACAAAACGAACCTCGGGAACATCTGCAGAGTTCTTGAAATTTGCAAGGAATGTTTCTGCCTGGATTACTGTTTCTCCAGGCCTGTTCAAGTAGGCCAAAGACCGTATTAATTTATAATGTATCTGGGCCTTGTTCAATTCGGGGGCGTTTAATTTGATTAACCTTGAAAAGAAATCTGCCGATTCTTCGAATTTCGCCTGCAAGTAGTAAGAATCCGCAATCTCCAACTGAGCCTGCAATACCAATTTTTTGTAATACTCGATTTCGTCCAGTTTCAAGCTGAGCGAACTGGTCATCACCGAATAAAATTTCGTCACCGCCATGGTGTCCAACCCCATCTGCCTGAACAAGATTCCCTGCTTCAGGTAGATCTCGGGGATCTTTGGATCCTGTGGATAAAGATTCACATATTGGGCGTATAAATTTTGAGCTCGCATTGCTTGCCCCGCATCGGTTGCCGCCTGGGCCATTTCTAACAAGGCAGGGCGCTTGATTTCCACTGGCGCGTTGGTTTGAAGAATTGCCAGCAGTTGCTTCAGCGCTCCTTCCGGATTCTTTTCAGTCCTCTGCCTTTTTGCCTCAGTGAGCTGCACCTCGAACACGTTGATCCCCTCACTGCTCGGCGAGTTTTCCACGGCGGCGGTTTTGGATTCCAGCTGATGGTCCCGCTTACTCTCCTTGCCTGCCACCAATGAATTAGTCTGTTGACTGCCCGGCTGCTTGGCGTTGAGTGAAGGGACGAGGTTTGTAGAAAGCGGACTGTTGGTGGAGGGGCTGACGGCGCTGGCGACTTTGGAAGTTTCGGAGCCAACAATGAGGTTCGTAGAGATTGGCACGCTGGTGGCCTTCACAGCCAGGTTAGTGCCTGGTTTTACTTCTTCAACCGCAAGGGCATCTGAATCGACGCGCAGGAGTACGAAGCAGGCCAACAGGATTAACCATCCTGCATGAAATGACGTGCGGCGATTGGAAAACATAGTTAAGGAGAAGTGGAATAGGTTGCCGTACTGGATGGCGGCGCAGCGGTAGAGCCCGGAACATTGAAGCCAATTGGAACGGCGATCCCCTGCGTGTTTCCGTTGGCGTTAGTCTTACCACCGTTAAAAAATTTCAACAGAACCGTTGGGTTAATGATTTGGGTTTCTTTGGCTGAGGACTCGATCATGGTTACCGGGGGTTCGACCCTGGCGGGAGGAGTTCCAGATTCTGCCGCCATGACTACTGCCGGGGCATCATTCGTCGAAAGCGCTTCGCCCTTCACCGGAACAGCATTCGTTGTTTTTGGAGCGGTCTCCATGACAGGCTCAATTGGCTTCGCTGGAAGCGGTGGCATTGGCCGTTTCACGGTAATCATCTCAGGATCCTGGAATCGAAAACTTGCAGGACCTATCACGGATAGGTAACCCGTCGGCAAACACCCCCCATACGCGTAGAAAGCATTGGACAACAGGAGCAAGAGGCAAAGATGTACGGGTCTCTTCATGGTCAGGCCGCTTGAACAATTTCTTTGCCATTAAAGGCTTGTATTGCTTCATCGAATGAATTGACAAATCTCCAGTCTTTCGTCTCTTCAAAATTCCGGCATTCCCGGCTAATTAGTTCCGATCCGATCACCCGGTTTCTCAAGGAAAGTTCATTGCACAACTGCATTACATCCAATCCCAGCTTGATCAGGTTGATGTCCGCATTTTTTAACTGGCTGACATCGAATACCGCTTTATCGATTCCCGAATCGACCGCCTCCGAAATTTTTACCCTCAAATGGGCAGAGACTTCGTTGGCCATTCCCGAAGTGAAGTTTGATGGCAGGCTCAAGACCAATACGTCGTTCTTGTTCTGAAAATACTTATAGGATGTGTCCAGGTTCAGGGATCGGGTCACCTTGGCCTTTATATCTTCCAAGTCGATGGGTTTGGTAATAATCCCAGTGAAACCGATCTGCTGCGCCTTCCCCTGCTCCTCAATGGCGGTTTTAACGCACAAGCCGAAAACGGGGACTGTCTTGGTCTTTGTTGTTGCCCGCAACAGCTGAAAAAGCGAAAACCCGGCTCCATCTCCCAGCGACAGGCTGATCAAAACCAGATCGGGCACCGTTTGAGTGCAGTAATCCACCGCTTCTCCGGTTTGCGCCCGGCTAATCACTGTCCAATTGGTTTCAGTTTTTAATCCTGATCGAATCATTTCAGCGATGGCCGGTTTGTCATCCACTACAAGGATGGTTAATGAATCGTCGAACCGCCTTATTCTGGCGGCATTCACACCTTTAGGTTTTAAATCGATGATACGTCCCACTCGATCAATGATTACTTCTTCCTTAAAAGGCTTTACCAGGTAGTCGCGAACACCCTGTTTCGCTATTCTCAGGACGTTTTCGCGGCCGGCTTCAGCCGTCAGCATCACCACAGGGATTCCCTTGAGCTCGGGATCACTTTTCAATTTCGTCAATGTTTCGTATCCGTCCATGATGGGCATGGTCAGGTCGAGGATAATGATGTCCGGCTTTTCCTTCGCCGCCACTGCCAACCCTTCGACTCCATTGGAAGCTTCAAATACCTCGCAATCGAAGGATTTGAATGCTTTCCCGATAATCAAACGGATGGTTTTGCTGTCATCCACAGTTAAAATTTTAGGTCCCATTTTAATTCTTCTTTATTGGCTTGATGAGTGCCTCCACCACGACTTGCTGGCCGTCCGCAATGTCAAAGCACATCACAGTTCGTTCTGTGCTAGTCACCCCTTCCACCTTGAAATGGCTTCCCCTTACTATGCTTGGTATCGTCAGCACGCACGGCATCCCGTGATCCGAAAATCTTGATTTCATGTAGCCCACTACCATGTTTGCGAGTTCGCCCACTGCGTCATTCACCATCTCCTCGGATTCCACTTCTTTTTCCGTAAGGCCAAGCATCTTACCGGTCATCGCCCTGGCAAATCTCGCCGTCCAGTAAATATAGACCACCCCGGATAGTGTCCCAATAAACCCGACGGAGCCCGCGACCAGCGCCTCCCCGTTCCGAATTACCGTACCTGGCGGGTCACGGCGGACGGGCATGTTGAGCATGGTTGTGAATACCTCAGTGACCGCAGTCGTGACCAGGCTATCCACATCCGTTATCATTCGTCTCAGTTATCGGCACGCCGATTCCCTTCCTTAATAATTTTTTTCAGAGATACACTTAAGTCCCCTGCTACTCTTCCGATAAATCACCAGATGATTCTTACCAGTCCTGCCATCAAGCTGAAACCACTGGACGCCGCCCAGATCGAAGCTCGCGTGAGATCTTGTGCAAGGCTCCCTTCTCTCAGCAGCGTTAACAGCGCTTTGAGGGAGCTGCTTCACGCCGACCAACGCTACACCTCGCAGGTGGCCGAAGTGATTCGTCGTGACCCCAGTTTGACCGCTCGCATTCTTCGTCTCGTTAACTCGGTTTATTACGGCTTTAATGGCTCCATCAATACCATCGAGGAGGCGGTCTTCTTTCTTGGCGTCAGGCAGATCCGCCAACTGGCAATGGTAACCCCAATCATCGAAGACTTTCAAAAACTCGTCGGCACTGCCCAGTTCCGATGGCGCGAATTTTGGCAACACTGCATAGGAACAGCTCTCCTCACCCGAGAAATCATGAGCATCGTCGAAAACTCTACCGATGAGGTCGACTACGTTGCGGGTCTTGTCCATGATGTGGGTAAAATTGTCATGGCTGCCGGGTTCCCGGACTATTTCTCGGCCATCTATTCGCGTGTGGAAGATGGAGCCAAAGACCTTCTCGAGGAAGAAACGGTCCTCCTCGGAATCAACCACGCGGATCTTGGCGCTCTCTATTTGAAGCATCACAATCTGCCCGAAGTCATGGTCGAGGCTGCCCGTTATCACCATGAACCCGAACTCTGCGTAAACCATCAACAGGTGGTGGCAGCCGTGCAAATTGCCGATCTTCTCGTCCGTGAAGCCAAAATCAAAGGCAATGAGGATGAACCTCCTGCTGAAGAACTTTGGCTTACCGCGTCAGGCTGGAAAATCCTCTGCCCAAACGCGGGCGAGAGCGAAAGAAAAATAATCCACGCGTCCCTCAAGCGAAGCATGGACAGGCTCCCCACCATCCTCGAAGGTCTTGTTTAGTCACGAGACGCTCCATCCACGGTTTTCGCAGGCGCGTAAACTCGTGTGAAAACCGAGTCACTGGGACACTCAAGGGACTAAAATTCCCTAAAAAACGACTTGTGCCCGGGGCTAACCATTTGCATATTAGGCCCCCCGAAGGGTCGTTCGTAAGCCAGAGTAGCTCAGGGGTAGAGCAGAGGACTCATAAGCCTTTGGTCGCAGGTTCAATTCCTGCCTCTGGCACCACCCTAAACGCGGAATACGCCTCGCACAGAAGTTGACCGAGTCAGCCACCGTTGGAGCCCGACTTATTTTCCTTTTTCGCACCTTCAGAAAAGATCGCACAATCATGGCATTGGTTAATAATAAAACCGATGCTTTACGCGCGGCAATTTCCAGGCGCACAGCTACGTATCAGCCAGGCTGACATCCATTGTTATGTCAAAGATCAGAAAAACTGTTGGCAAAGGTTTTATTCCCGCATATCGATCGTTTCCGGAAGATTCCATGTGCATTGCTTCCCTGTTGTCCCCGGGCTACCACTGGGCCTTATTTTCAATATCCTTCGGTTGGTGCCTCTTGGTCAGTGACAAAATGAATTGTCACTTCAAAGTGACAAAAAAGTGACTTTTGCCTAGGAGAACCTACGATTTCGGGTCGAGGTTCGACTTCCTTTGTTTGGTGCAGAGTTCCATCCTCCTTCGCCAAGGCTTCGGCGGGATACGCCATCTCCACAAAGCCTTCGGCCCGCATCCGAACTTGCAAGTTCTGGGAGCAGAAAGGTTGAGATTTTGGTCCATGACTTCGTTTCCCTTCTCCGGGGCAGAGGCTTGAGGGTATCGCCCCATCGAAGAAGCCTTGTCCTGGAGCCAAACTTCCAACATTTCGGGGTAGGAAGGTTTCGGGGTCTTACCTTTCGATGGTTTTATCCACTCGTGGGCACCGAGGAGAAACAGGAATTTTGTGCTTTGCTTTTTTGTGGTCATCATGCACGTGTCTTATGATTTTTTTGATTAGATACTTCTCACGTCGTATCCTACGGATTTTTACGACGCTCGCGGGTTGGCTTTAGTATGCTCAAGTTTTGTCCATTTTGGTGGGTGATGATTGATGAGGTGGGGTTCAACTTTGGTTCGTGTTCGTATCGCTTTTTCAAAAAGGACATTTTAAGGACAGGATTAGGACATTTTCGGCATTCCACTTGAGGGTACGCCCTCATGGGAATGGAAGTGGGATAGGAATTTTATGCTTTGTTGTTCGTGTTCATCATGCACGGGTCGTTTGATTTTTTTGATTTGATACCTCTGACGTCGTATCCTACGGATTTTTACGACGCTCGCGGGTTGACTTTGCCGAAAACGAGCTCGCCTTTTCCTTGGTTTTTTTTGTCCGTGACATATGGATTTATTTCTCTTTGCACCCTGGATTATCTCTTGGTTTTTACTAGAAACAATAGAGAAGGGTTTTCAATTTTATTTCTGAAAAGATGGAAACTTGCGATTTTGGGTCGAGGTTCGACTTCCCTGGTTTCCTTGGGCGATTGTCCGCAGGTCCATTAGGACATCGCGGACTCCACAAAGCCTCGTCCAGGAGCCAAACTTGAAACATTTGGAGATGCCGATTCATTTCATTGAAACCACATTAACATGGGACATACCCCGTAGGCTGTCCTACCCTCCAAATAGTTAAAGAAATGTTGCGATTTTGGTCCATGACTTCGTTTCGTGTTCTTCCGCAGGTCCACTAGGACATCGCGGACTCCACAAAGCCTCGTCCTGGAGCCAAACTTGCAACATTTGGAGATGCCGATTCATTTCATTGAACCAACCCTAACATGAGACATACCCCGTACGCTGTCCTACCCTCAAAATAGTTCTAATATTTTCAATTTTGTATAAATGCCTTGTTTGGAACGAGTTACGAACGAAAACAGGATTTAACGTCTGAAAAAAGAGAAAAACGACAGAGGCTGGGGTGCTTTTGAAGCGTAGAATTTCACCTTGTGAGGGTCGAGTCGCGGGCATGCATCAGCGACACACGTCCGTATAGTCGCTTAGTATCGAAGCGCCGTGGCATTGAAAACTAACAAAGGGCAAACAGCATTGGAGCCATTTTCGAGAAACTGATTCCGGTGATTTGTGGTTAGGAGCGGAATCCCTTGGAAGGGGATTGTGTAGTCTTCCGAAATCGACCATTGTGCGTCCATGAAGAGGCGCTGGTTTAAATTGTGGGTACTAGTTTTCGCTTTGTTGTCCCTGCCCTACTTCCTGGTTGTTTTGGTTTTAGTGTTTGAAAGGGTGCGCGGACAACGCGCTCTGGCTGCTTACAATAAACAGCTCCTCTTGAGTGGTGAGACGCTGGATATCGCTGCTCATCGCGGACCCCGCGTTCCGAATGCCGAGGATGGCCTTCCCGAAGTTTTGCGACTCTTTTCGAAACTTCCCAAAAATAGTCCGATGAGGAGCGGCTCTCCCAAAAAGATGGAAATGCTATCCCCTGCCCTGGCCCGACCGAGTTTCCTTTTGACCCAATGGGTTTCCATAGTGGGCATCGACCAGACAGTCACCAACGATTGGGGAACCATGGAAATCTATCTGAAGGCAAATGAAGCGACGTTGGCCGCGCTTCGTATTGCTCTTCAAAAGAAAGGGTTCAACTCCACCAATGATTACTCGTTAGGATTTGGATCAGGAATCGGTCCTTTGGCACAAATGAAATCTTTGGCCCCCACCTTCAGCACTGCAGCTTGTGACGCCCTGCATCAAGGAGAAAGGGAGCAGGCCCTGGACAATATAGTCGCCCAACTGAACACGATGCGGACCATTGACAATAATCGAGTGGCCATCACCGAGATGGTCCGGGAAGCCATTTCCACCATTGGCTTCGCAACCACATGGGAAGCGCTCCAAGTGAATGGTTGGAACGATAGTCAGCTGACCAGCCTGCAAGAAGCATGGGAAAAGGTTTCCCATCTCACCAATATGGTGCAGGCAATTGAAGGGGAACGAGCAGTTGCAACTGCTTACTATGGTATTTATGCGAAATCGAACGACAAGACCTATCAATCGATGTCGATGACCCTTGGACGCGATTTCGGAGGAAGCGATGACCTCTCTGTAAACTCAATGGATGGTTTGTTTAGAAAACAAATCTTCACTCGGGTATGGCGTTTCTCCTGGCTTCAGCAAGACGAGGTCCGTTATTTTCAAGGGTTGGACTATTTAATGCGCAAAACAGCCGCATACAGTTCGGTGCCGGATCTTGAATTGTT
>JAQGOY010000222.1 GCA_028293375.1 Verrucomicrobiales bacterium
GCGAACACAGGTTCCCGCGTAAAAACAGTGCCCATGGCGCCTGCTGTCCTTGGCATGAAAATCACTAATACACTGGGTCTGTCACCCCTTGGGGCCTACCACGCGCTGATGTATGGGAGGTCCATGTATTTTGACATTACACGTGCCAAACAGGAACTCGGGTGGCAACCCCGCTATTCTAACAATGAAATGTTCGTGGAGAGTTACGACTGGTACTGTAAAAATCGCGAAGCGGTTCTATCCTCAAAAGGTGCAAGCCATCATCGGTCAGGGGTCAAGCAAGGCGTTCTTAAACTTGTGAAATGGGCCATATGAATCCTTTGTCTTCGGCTAAAATAGCATGGCTCCTGGTTCTAGCGGCTGGCGTCAATTCTTGCGCGGGCAACCTCATGCTAAAAAGATCCAGGCTTCATCATTCGGGTTCGTTTGTTACGCTCCTGAGTTCTCCCTGGTTTATGGGAGGGCTTCTGTTTTATGGGGTTAACGTCCTGCTTTTCGCCAAGGCACTTGAAAAGCTGCCAGTCTCCCAGGCTTACCCCGTGTTGGCAGGATTCGGTTTTGCATTATTGGTTTTTTCTGCCAGTTATTTTTTTGGCGAACGGCTGGGAATTAGGCAGTGGGCGGGGTTGGGCAGTGTCCTCGTGGGAATCTACCTTTTGGCACTGGAATGAGTATTAGTTGGATAAAATTGCTCCGGCCCCACCAGTGGACGAAAAATCTCTTCTGTCTTGCCGGCCTCGTTTTTGGTGGAAAGCTTGGGAACCTCCACGAAATAGCCAAAGCCGTGCTCGTTTTCTGCGTTTTTTGCGCTGCCTCCTCAACTGTCTACGTCGTCAATGATATATGCGATCTGGAACGGGATCGCCTTCATCCCAAAAAGCGTCACCGTCCGCTGGCCAGCGGTAAAATTGGGATTCCTCTGGCTCGCATAACTGCGCTTTTACTGGGCGTCCTTGCTGTGACAGGCGCTTACTTTTCCGGGACAAAGGTTTTGAGTTGCCTGCTTCTGTATGGTGCGCTGAACGCCGGTTATTCTGTCGCTTTTAAACATCTGGCCCTTTTGGATGTAGCCTGCATTGGCATAGGTTTTATTCTCCGGCTGCTGGCCGGAGTCTATGCAGTCGATGAAACCCCTACCGCATGGATTACGCTCTGCACCTTTTTTCTTGCCCTCTTTCTCGGTTTTTCCAAACGTCGCACTGAACTCGCCCAAATGAAAAAATCGGGGACCGATCAAAGGCCGGTTCTCACTCATTACACCGTGCCATTGTTGGATTCCATCATTCAAAGCACCGCGACGATGGCAATCATGTGTTATGCTCTTTTCACAGCAATTTCCGGAAAAAACCCAACGCTTATCGTTACTGTCCCGATCGTCCACTACGGTATCATGAGATATAAATTATTGTTGTTATCTGTAACGGGCGCGGAGGAGCCAGATCGAATCCTCCTGAAAGACAGGGGGATACGAACAAGCGTCCTCCTGTGGGTGCTGATCTATCTGACTATCGTTTACCTCGATCCCCACCTGTTCCGCTGAAATGATCGATTCACTCTTCAACGCTACGGTATCTGCGCTGTGTTACAGCCTATTAGAACCCGCCTACAAAGGAACTGAACCGAATACTGGCGTTTTAAACCAGGTTGCCGACTTCGCACTTGATCAACACAGTCGGATGCCTGATTTCCTTCGATTGCCTTTTAAACTGGTTTGCCTTTTTTTTGTTTTCGAAACCTTTATTTTGTCCGGTACCCTGTTTCATCGGCAGACTCTGGCGTGGCGGCGATCAAGGATTCAGTCATGGAAAAACTCAAAACTGTCGCCAAAAAGAGATTTCATCAAATTTTTTGATTCACTCGCCTGGCTTTCCTGGTACGGCTTTCAACCTCAAGAGTCAGCTTCCCCAGCCTCACTCAATGCAAAATGACTCCCGGAAAACTTGCGAAGTTTGCGTGATTGGGTCAGGACCTGGTGGCGCCATCACCGCCGCGTTGCTGGCGGAAGCAGGGATGGCAGTCATTTTACTTGAAGAAGGGCCCTTTCTCTCCCAGGAAACCTGCGCTCCTTTTTCTGTGCAGGAGATGACCATGAAATATCGCAATGGCGGTATCACACCCGCCTTTGGAAAACCAAAGGTCACCTATGTAGAGGGTTGTTGTGTAGGCGGCGGTAGTGAGATCAACAGTGGGCTTTATCACCGGACCCCTCCTGCCGTCCTGGAGAGTTGGCAGAAGGAGTTTGCCTTGAAGGAAGCATCTGTCCAAGCCATGGAGCCTTATTTTGCCAGGTGCGAAGCGGAGCTCAGTGTCTCCACCATGCCTTACAGCGCTCCTGCTCCTTCGCTCAAACTTCACCAGGGCGCAACAGCTCTGGGTTGGAAAAGCATGGAAATCCCCCGATGGTATAAATATGAAATTGATTCCTCGCAGGCCTCCGGCTATTTGCCAGTGCGTCAATCCATGACCCGCACGTTCATTCCGCGTTTTTTAGCGGCAGGTGGGACAATTATTGCAGACACAAAAGCGCACAGACTCCTGCGAGGCTCCAATGCCACATGGGAGGTGAACGCGCTGCAAAAGAAGTCTCAAGAGCCAATCAACATCTCTGCGGAGCACGTTTTTATTTGCGCCGGTGCGATTCAAACTCCTCTTCTTCTCCTGAGAAGTCACCTTGGTTCAAACGTAGGCAGAAGTTTACAACTCCATCCTACTATTAAAATAACTGCCGAGTTTCCGGAAGTGATCAATACAAAGGATCTCGGCGTTCCAGTCCACCAGGTTAAAGAATTCTCTCCGCGATTAAGTTTTGGATGCTCCATCAGTTCCCCTCCTTACCTGGCTCTTGGATTGTTGGAGTCCGAGCGGGCTGAATATGCGGCTGTTGCAAGTCAACGCATGGCTAATTACTACGCCATGATCACCAGTTCTGCGCGGGGCCGGATTTCGAGTCTGCCCGGATATGACGATCCACTCGTTCGATACAATCTTCAGGAAAATGATTTTCGAGTATTTAAAGAAGGATTTACTAAATTAAGTCAAATTCTTTTCGAATCGGGGGCTGTCCGGCTTTTTCCAGCTGTGCAGGGCGTTGCTCCGGTTTCAAGTCCCGATGAACTGCCGCGCCTGCTTGCCTCGGTGGTGCCTTCCAAAACCAACGTCATGACAATTCATCTTTTCTCCGCTTGTCCGATGGGTGAAGACAAATCGAAATGCGCCTTGAATTCTTTCGGGCAATTGCATGACTTAAAGAATCTTTACGTCAACGACTCCAGCATGCTCTGCTCCGCTCCCGGGGTGAATCCACAGGGAAGCGTCATGGCTTTCGCACGAAGAAACGTTCTCCATTTCCTGGAGAGTCGCCGCAAAGCGTGACAGCTCATGCCTTTTCCTTATTCGAAGTTTTCTTTGGCCAGAAATTGGGTCTTTCACTAGTATTCCAACAATGCTGACCGCTTTACACGATCTCCAACTTCTAGTCACTGGCGCCGCGGGTTGGCTCGGGCTAAACCTGCTTCAGAAGATTAGTGATCTTCCTCCGGGTTCGCGCCCGCGCCAGGTAACCTGCCTTGTCCTGCCAGGACAGGATACCGAGGCGATACGCCGGATATTGCCCTCGATAACCATTATTGAAGGAGATGTTCGAAACTTTTCCGATTGCCAACGTTTTTGTGAAGGCAAGCCTTCTGGAATCCTCATTCACACCGCAGGCATCATTCATCCAAAAAAGGTCAGCGACTTCTATGACATCAATCTTCTGGGTTGTGAAAATTTGCTAAATGCAGCCGTGAATCAAAAGTTGGGGAGGGCGGTCATTGTCTCTTCCAATTCACCCTGTGGATGTAATCCACACCCGGACCATCTTTTCGATGAAGCTTCGCCATACAATCCTTATATGCATTACGGCCGGTCGAAGATGCAGATGGAACTGGCCGTGCAACGAATATCGGCGAAGAACCCTTTAAAAACTGTCATCATTCGCGCGCCCTGGTTTTATGGTCCTCATCAGCCTGCCCGGCAAACTTTGTTCTTCAAGATGATTCGTGACGGTAAGGCTCCCGTGGTGGGCAATGGTGAGAATTTAAGGTCCATGGCTAATACCTCGAAACTCGGCGAGAGTTTGCTCCTAGCTGCGGCCTCGGATAAAGCACCGGGTCAGATTTATTGGATCGCTGATTCTCGTCCCTATTCGATGCTCGAAATAATTGGCACCATTGAATCCCTTCTCGAAGAGGCCGGAATCAAATGCGCACATAAACGCATGAAACTGCCAGGGGTCGCCAGTGACATTGCGTATGTTGTGGACAAATGCCTCCAAGCTGTTGGTCTTTATCATCAAAAATTTCATGTCCTTTCGGAAATGAATAAAACTATTGCCTGCAACGTTCAGAAGGCAGTGACGGAATTGGGTTATGAGCCAGCGACCAGCCTCCACGAGGGCATGCGAGCCAGTATTAAAAGCTGCCTCTCTGAACTCCATGAGCAATGAATCCCCAGGTTCCCTGGCAAACGGGGATTGTCCCGGGAAAAATAAGCAAGTAGTTGCCGTTTTTGACTTTGATGGCACCCTGACTCTTGTCGATTCCTTCCTTCCCTTTTTACGACAGGTAACAGGCCGGAGGCGATTTTGGTTTTTGCTCTTCTGCTCAAGTTGGGATCTCGTTGCGCTTGTGACTTGTCGCATTTCCAGTCATGAAGGCAAACAGCGACTCGTCACCCGTTTCCTTGGAGGTCGCAGCGAAAGTGAGCTTCAACGTGCCTGTGAGACCTATTCGAATTCAAAATTGAACTCACTTTTAAACAAAAGTGCGATGGAACGACTCTCCTGGCATCAATCACAAAAACATTTGGTTATTCTATTAAGCGCATCCATCGAGAATTATTTAATACCGTGGGCCAGGCAACAAAGCATCCCCATGGTTATCGGAACTCGACTGGAAATCGAAAACGAGAGGATCACTGGTAAGCTCTCCACCCCAAATTGCAAAGGTCTCGAGAAGGTTATTCGGCTTCAAAAAGCAATGCCGGAACTTTCCCAATTTGAAGTTTATTCCTACGGTGACAGTGATGCTGACCGGCGGCTTGCCCCAATCTCCGACCACTTTCTTTTTCGTTCGTTTGACACTTCCACTGGCCTTGCCAGGAAGTTCCAACTTTATAAAATTTTGCTTACACACTTGATCTGACCGAAATAGGCTTCCGATATTTTGGCGGTGACCCTTAACGATGAATCTTCTACGTCGATTCCTCAAAATTATCCCTTCATAATTGATCCTATATCCGTCATAATTTCGGCAAGTCTCCATCCTATTATTTATGCTCTTGAAAAAATCTTTGATTGTCAGGCTCAGCTTTGCTCTTGTCGGCTCGCTTTGCGTTGCCGCCACGTTCGTTGCATGCAAAACGTCCGCCGTGGAACCTGCGGGTGTCGTTAAAATTCCAGCCAAATACAAACAGGGAGGCTTCGCCATTGGTTGCCAGGCCTACTCCTTCAACCGATTTTCCGTTTTCGAAGCCATTGAAAAGACGGCACAAACTGGCAGCAGGGTCATCGAGTTTTATCCCGGCCAAAAACTCAGCAAGGAAGAACCTGCCATCAAGTGGGATCACAATGCTTCTGACGAAACCATCGCCAAGGTCAAAGCCAAACTCAAGGAGCACGCTATCCTGGCAGTGAATTACGGGGTAGTTTCCATCCCGAAAGACGAAGCTGGCGCTCGTAAAGTTTTTGAGTTCGCCAAAAAAATGGGGCTTCGCGGCATCACCACCGAAGACACCGGATCCATTGATACAATTGAGAAAATGGTCAAAGAGTACAACATCATGGTCGGGTTTCATGACCATCCCCGGCAGCCTAACAATCCAAATTATAAAATGTGGGATCCCAACTACATCCTTTCCGTCGTCAAAGATCGCGATCCCCGCATCGGCTCCTGCGCCGATACCGGCCACTGGGTCCGTAGCGGGCTCAAGCCTGTGGAATGCCTCCAAATCCTGAAGGGACGCATTGTCAGCAGCCACCTGAAGGATCTCAACGAATTCGGCAAAACCGGCGCTCACGATATGCCCTACGGCAAGGGCGTTTCGGACGTCAAAGCGATTCTGGACGAGTTGAAAGCCCAGAATTTCCAGGGCAACATCTCGGTGGAATACGAATACAACTGGGACAATTCCGTTCCTGATATCAAAGAATGCGTGGACTACGTTCGCAATTATCCAAAGATGTAGCTGGTTTTATTTCATAGCTTCTCTCAACAGGCGTCGCAAAACGACGCCTGTTCTTTTAGTGGCAGTATCAACTGCCTATCAGAAAGGAAATAAAGAATGGCCCCGAGAACTGGGAAGCAGAGTGTGGAATGCATGCCGATAAAATCTATTCAGATGACGCGATTAACTTCCTTTTAAAATACATGTTGCATCGCTGGCTGTTTACGTTAGATTAACTACTCCTTGATCGCGGGGTGGAGCAGCCTGGTAGCTCGTCAGGCTCATAACCTGAAGGCCGCGGGTTCAAATCCCGCCCCCGCAACCAATTTAGGACCTAAAATTAACGTTTTAGGTCCATTTTTTTGTGCAAAGTGGTTATTGCTGGTCAGAAATCACCACGAACCGGATATACTTCGGCCTAAGCACCGTGGGACATTGGTCCTCAACGAAAATTCTCGTTAGCCTTCCCCACTTTCGCTAATTTTTGGCCATTCTATGGCTAGACCACGCAAATTTTATCAGGAACGATTGCAAGAGGTGCTGTTGCCGGAGTTGTGTGGTTTGGGTTGCGGCATCCACCGGCTTATCCAGCCCAAAAAGGAAGTATTCGCTCGATACCCTGGGTACGCGACGCGTAAAGGGATAGAGGCGCTTGGTAACATCGACTGCCGTCGCTTTCTCCGATCGCTTGCCAGTCGCTCTTCAATTCTTCCAGCGTGATGAGTGCCAAGATAGATCAAACTATCGTTAACAGAAAGGCCACACCGGCTGGATTTAAACATCCCGGTTTGGAATATCGTCCCGCAATCGACGGCTTACGTGCACTAGCGGTGCTTTCCGTGTTCATCTTCCATTTGAATCATTCCTGGTTGCCAGGCGGATTCGTTGGGGTTGACGTATTTTTTGTCATCTCCGGTTATTTAATCACTTCTATTATTTTCAAAGAATGCCAGCAAAATTCCTTTAGTGTCGTAAAATTCTACCAACGGCGCATCGCGAGAATCTTTCCCGCTTTTTTCACTGTGGGACTGGCGACTCTGGTGGGGTCCTACTTTATCTATTCCCCACAAGATTTGGCCTCGGCAGGGGCTAATCTTTCCGCTGCAGCGTTGTCCCTTTCCAACATAAAGTTCATGTTGCAGGGAAACTATTTTGCCATATCACCCGATGCCCAGCCCTACCTCCATTACTGGTCGCTTTCTGTGGAAGAACAGTTCTACATATTTTTCCCTCTTCTCTTTTTGCTTATATTCAAACACGCACGTAAGTATCAAATGCTGTTACTTTTGGGCCTTTGCGGGGCAAGTTTCATAACTTGTGTGGTGTTGACGCGGTTGAAGCCTGTCTGGGCTTTTTATCTGTTGCCGACCAGATCGTGGGAATTGCTTGCAGGCTGCCTTCTAGCAATCCTTACCGGTGGTACGAATCCAAGCGCTGTCCCCAAATCATGCTGGCCGAAGTTGGTTTCGGGACTCGGTCTGGGTATCATAATCGTGTCTTTTCTTCTGGTTCGCGAAGGGCCTCACTTTCCCGGATATTGGTCAATACTTCCCACTGTCGGCGCCGTCGGAGTGCTCATGCCTCTTCGCGGAACCAAATCCATCAGCGAGAAATGGCTTGCGGTGCCTCCATTAGTGTTACTGGGGCGTATGTCCTATTCTCTCTATTTATGGCACTGGCCAGTTTTCTCCCTGGTTGATTACAAGATGTATCTTGCATCCACGCCAGCCCGGGTGGCCATAAAAGTGGGTTTGAGCGTTCTCGCAGCTACCTTGAGTTTTTGGTTGATCGAGAATCCAGCCAGGAAATTTTTTAACAGCCCCAAGCAGAGGAGACTGGCTTACTCATTTATGTTTTTGGCGATTGCCCTCTGTGTTCCTTTAGGAATCGCCATCAGAAAATCAAATTATGTAAACGCCGAAACAAGTGATGTAACCAAGGGGGGGCTCATTTTTGGTTCCAGGAATGCGGCGAAATCAGTCGTGCTTATGGGCGATAGCAACGGGTCGATGTATGGGAAAGTGCTGAAGGAAATTTGTGCGGAACTGGGTTACAAACTCACGGTAATCAGTGTTGCCGCTGGTGACCCCCTACCTGTATCCGATGTTTCTCACGGCCAACTGTGGTTGGACTCACTTGCCGTCGTGCGGAAGGAAAAGCCGGATTGTCTCGTGCTCGCTTGTAGTTGGGAGGCAAAGCTAAAGGAGGATAAGCAAAGGCTTGCGCTTGCAGTTGACACTCTCAAACCCCTCGTAGGACGTTTGGTGATTCTTAATCAGCCACCGATTTTGCCAGCAAAAGCCACTAGGGCCGCCATTAGGGATGGAGCCCGCCCACCGTTTTTTGAGGACGAAGAAATCCGCCGCCTTCGATTGGAGTCAAATGAGTATTTGGTACGATTTAATGTTGCGCCTGCATCAGTGGTTGACATAGCCAGGTATTTCCAGGCGACAAATGGGGAAGCGTTGTTTCTGGATGGCCAGGGAAGACAACTTTATCATGATGCCGGGCATTTGTCCGGGTTCGGCGCCGATTTAATTCGTTCGGATCTTAAAAGAGCTATTTCGCAGCCTTCCCCTACCTTGAACCGGCAGTGATCGGCAAGCCTCGCTTACTCCTCCCGTCCCAATCCTTACCTACACTTTTGTCGGGGTTTGTATAGTCGCTCCAATTCGTTTACGCCCAACTTTTGTAGTTATTCACGAGGGTGGTCACGGCATCCATATCTTCCGCTCGCACATCCACTAGTGGGGGCCGAACCCTTCCGCCTGTCTGGCCCATCTGGTCCATCATCGATTTCATCACAGAGACCTCGTAACCTTTTCGTTTCGCCCGGAGCGCATATAATGGAAGCACTAAATCCTTCATCAATTTCTCCAATGCCTCGGAGTGGCCGTTTGAAGCCAGCTGGTGAAGCTCGAGCGAAAGCCTGGGCGCCACATTCGCGATGCTCGAAGTGTATGTGCGTATTCCCATCGAATAATACCCCGGAACAAGATCATCTCCAGCGCCGCCTATCCAGTGGAATCGATCACCCAACCGTGACATTACTAATTGGTAGCGTCGGATATCCCCCTGCCCATCTTTCCATGCAATCAATGATTTGATTCCCGCGAGTTTCTCCACCAGCCCCGGTGAGGGATTAAGCCAATCCCGACTGTAAATAATCATTCCCAGCGGAGTGGCGTCCGCTATCGCGGTGTAATAATCGACCAATCCCTGGTCATCCGGTTGGGGGTAGTAGGGTGGAAAAGCGAGTATTCCCGAAACTCCAGCTTTTGCTGAAGCCTGAGCCAGTTCCATGGCGATGGGATAGTTAAATCCAGTCGCTGCCAGCACCGGAACTTTGCCCGCCACTTCTTCGACCGTGGCTTGCACCACCTGGGCATGCTCAGTCATGGATAAGGAGTATAATTCCCCCGTGCCGGCCGCAGCCACAACAGCGCAAACGGGTTGTTTGAGGAGGAGTCGCAAATTCTTGCGCAAGCCATCGAGGTCGAGTGAGAGGTCCGACTTGAAGGGCGTAACCGGGAAGGCAATCACACCGGACAACTTATTTCTGAGATCATTAGGTTTCATGATAAATAAAGCGTATTATAAAATTACCACCGCGGCAGGATGCGTTTCCACGTTGGGTCGACATGCTTCCGCATTTCCAGCTCGTCGTCCCGTTTTCGATAGGGGCAACGTGCATAACGTTCGCGACCGCGCGCCAGTTGATCGTAGTCCAGTTCGACTCCGAGTCCGGGTTTGTCTGTAATCTTCACACAACCATTCGTTATCGGCACACGCCCTCCGGCGCAGACTTCGTCCGATGTGGCGGACCATGGATAATGGGTATCGCAGGCATAGGTCAGATGAGGCGTAGCCGCTGCAACATGCGCCATGGCCATCAACGAAACGCCAAGGTGACTGTTCGAATGCATTGAAAGACCCATCCCGAAGACCTGGCAGACTTTGGCCAAATGCTGCACCTGCCGCATTCCACCCCAGTAATGATGGTCGCAGAGGACTACCTGGACAGCGCGAAGAGGAATCGATTTTGGAAGATCACCAAAAGAGGTTACAGCCACGTTGCTGGCCAAAGGGGTGTTCACTCCTGCTTCATCGAGTCGGCGACGCACCTCTGCCATTCCTTCCAGGCTCGCGCAGGGATCTTCAAGATAACCTTCTCCAGAAAGTTCTTTCGCCAACTCCAACCCCACCCGCACGGAGGTATCGACCGACCAGGCGCAGTTCGGGTCAATGCGCAATGGATACTTCACACCCAATTCCCGATACAGAACCTTCATCGACTCGATCTCAATATCCGGATGCAATACTCCCGCCTTTAATTTTATGGATTCAAATCCGTAAGCATCAATCATCTGCTTGGCTTCTCGAAGCAAAGAATCAGGGGTAAGCACTTCGCCATATTCGTCTGATCTAGCGTCAGTTCCTTCTCCGCCACCGCCAGGATGCTTGTAAAACAGGTAGGCCGAAAACGGGACTTCATTTCGAACGCGTCCTCCAATCAGATCGCAAACAGGTTTACCCACCGACTTGCCGATGAGATCGAGGCAAGCCACCTCTATAGCGGCGAAGGTTCGGGTGGTGGCATCCAATGGGTTTTCGCCCGGCACCAAAAAAGTTTGCGAGCGGTCGTTACGAACTTCTCCGCTCGGTTTTACGCCCTCCACCAGGGATGATAAAAAGCCGGTCAGGCGATAGGGATCAGCACCAATAATTTGGGAACGCAACGCTTCCAACCCGGCGACCTGGCTGTCGCCCCCGTAGGTTTCGGTTATCCCGATAACCCCATCATCACTCACCAACTCAATGATGGTGCGGAGAGCATAGGGCGCATGAAGTCCGTAGGAACTGCGGATTGGCGGATCTGCGATTGCGATCGGGTGAAAGCGCATCTCGACAATTTTCATAATCTTATTCGAGACAAATGCTCAGGTTTTGGGGATGCGGCATAAACGGGGATTTTGTATTAGACCATTGGAAAGAGTCGAGCGCAAAGCATGAGCAGAAGAATGCCTACGAGCGCCATTGTGGTAATCAGGCAGGAGAACAGTTTTATCGTCTCTCCCACTGTCATCCCACTCATTTTGCTGATGACCCAGAAGCCGGCATCGTTCATCCAGGGAAACGGTTTTGATCCGCACCCAATAGCCAAAGCCAGGTAGACCGGGTGGAACCCGAGCGTAGTCGGGAGGGCCATGGGAGCAAGCATGCTTGCTGTCGTTATCATCGAAACCGTGGCCGAACCCTGGGCTGTTCGAAGTAAAACCGTGAGCAGGAATGCCATGGGCAAAACCGCCACTGAATAATGGGCCGACCATGCTTGAATTTGGTCGCCAATCCCAGTCTGCTGCAACACACCCCCAAAAGCTCCGCCACCAGCGATGATCAGCAACATTAGCCCCCCCGCTGCCAGGGACGATTGCAGGTCAGTCGCCAGTTCCCTGATTCTTTGCTTCTTTTGTCGAGCCAGCATGTAAACCGCCGCAACTGCCGCAAACAGCAACGCCACGTTGGGATCTCCCAGTTGCTGCAGTAAAATCCGTGACTGGCCATGATTCGTAATCTTTTGAAAAGAATTGGCGCCAATCAAAAGTATGGGCAGCAGAATAGGGGTGAGCGCCAACCATAACGGGGGCAGTTGAGCATCGTCCAATTCGGCCAACTGCTTCAGGTCAGCCAAAGAAGAATCAGGCGAATCTCGCAAGGGTATTTCGATTCGACGATTGAGCCAGAGTGCATAGATCAAACCTGTTGTAATTGTAAAAAGCCCAAGCCCAATACCCGCAATCATGCTGGTGCCGAGATCGATGTTCAGCTCATGGGCAATAATCAGGGGACCAGGTGAAGGTGGAACCAGCGAGTGCGCCATGCTCGTTCCCGCAATGATTGTCATGATATAAAGAGCGTAGTTTTTTCCAGTCCGCAACCGCATCGCTTTTCCTATCGGCATCAGCAAATAAAACACTGCCTCGAACACGGCAATGCCCAGCAAGAATCCGGTGCCAAGGAACGCAACAGGAGCGCGCGGTTCGCCGAAACAATGAAGTGCAGAGCGCACAATTCGATCAGCCGCGCCGCTTTGCATAAGGCACTTGCCGATTACGGCAGCCAGTACGATGAGCAGGCCAACTTTTCCGCAGGTATTTCCAAATTCCCGGGCCACGCGCTCTCCCACTGGTTGTTCAAGTAACGTTTTCGTTTGGGCCGCGCTCATTTTCCTGCCGGCGGCATAGGTGCTAAGGGCATTGGGAGAGGTGAGTGTCGCTACTACCATTGCTGCGGCAATTAGTGCGAGGAACGCGTGCAGCCGAAGTACCAGGATGCCTGTGACAACCACGGCTATTCCGGCAAGTAGGATCAGGGCCGACTCCATAAACAGAAAAAGAAAACCGCAGAGTTTGGAAAGGGTGATTCAGGATTGACCGGGTTCAATGAAACCACTTTGTCTTTTGGGACAGGAGTCGTCAACGTGTTTTGCCGCCCAATAAAAAACCGAGCAGGAATGAACCTGCCCGGTTGATTAGGATCAATAATTATTATTGTCCCGCATATTCAAGGCGAACGATCTGGGTGTCGGTGTTATTACCCCAGGCCGTGCCAAACTCGATCAGGTAAAGGCAGCCATCTGCGCCCAGTTCCATGTCCATTGGGCGCTTGAAAGTCATGTGCTCGCAAAAACGTTCCATGCGGTAGGAGCCATCGGCATTCTTCTGAATATTCTCATCCTTATCCAGGTGCACGGCAATGATCCAGTTGCGTGACCATTCGTAGATAAAAAGGCAGTGGTCAAACTCTTTGGGAAGTTTGGTGGTCGATTTGTTATTCGGATCAAAATAGTAAACAGGTCCAGCCATAGCGGTTCTCCCACCCCCTCCGTTTAGAACAGGGAATCTCGCGGAGGTATTCGCATACCAAATGAACGCGGGTTGTGTGGGAGGCAGGTCATGGATTCCTGTGTTGTTTGGGGAATTATTTACGGGATGTTCAGGGTTAAAAACTGTTGAGCTCGTTGCATATTCTTCCACGGGTTTCTTCAGGTCGGGAGGGACCGGAAGGTTTTTACTCTTGGCCTCTTTTACCGCTTTGTCGTAAGCAGTTTTCTTATCGAGGAATTGCTGGCGCGCATCGAAATCGATTTTGTTGTAAGGCTTGTTATCCCCACGAGAATAAGGCCACCCGAAGAATCCTGGTTTGCGGGCCTGCATGACGGCGTCGAATCCTGCTGGTCCGCGCTTTGGATCGATTGCTCCCGAGTCCGGGCCAACATCACCCCAGTAAAGGATGCTCGTCTTTTGGTCGACAGCAATGCGGAATGAATTGCGTGTTCCTTTCACGAAAACTTCTGGCCGTGTTCCAGGAGTGCCTGGAGGAAAAAGGTTTCCCTTTGGAATGGTGTAAGTGCCGTCTGGCTCAGGATGTATCCGGCTGACTCCCCCGCGAAGGTCATTCATGTTAGCCGCAGATTTTTGGGCATCCCATGGGGAACGTCCGGATCGCTCGTCGTGTGGAGAATATCCATCGGAATCGAAGGGGTTCGTGTTATCGCCAATTGCAATGTAAAGGTTCCCGTCTTTGTCGAAGGCCAGCGAGCCACCGACGTGACAGCATTGTTCACGCTGGGTCGGTATATCCAAAACCTTCTTTTCCGAATCCAACTGGAGCTTGTCGTCTTTCAAAGTGTAGCGAGAAACGCGGATGATACCCTTCTTGGCCCCATTCTGATCCTTCGTAGTCTCAGGCACCGAATGATTCAGGTAGACCCATCCATTCTGGACAAAATTGGGATCCAAAGTGATTCCCAGCATTCCATCCTCAAGATTGGACCCGCCCGTGGTGAATACAGGTATTTCCGCTACCACCACGCTTTTTTTGGTGTCCGGCTTCCACATCTTTACTACGCCGTTGCGCTGTGCGTAAAAGACCCGTCCATCCCTGTCCACCGCCAATTCCATTGGATCCACCAGTGTGTCTTTCCATTTCCCATCGACCTGTTCATCGCTGTCCAGGACGACTTTTCGAAATGAACCATCAGTTTGGGGACCGCTCGGTGCCGCTGTTTGCGCCGACGCTATCAGGCCGCTCAAACTGAGGACGACCAGTGAGTTGAATATCTTGAACATTGTTGAATAGACTTGAGGGTTAAAATTTAATTCACGTGATGGGCAATTTCTAAGCTAAGGGTTCTCCAGTCTCTCAACACAGGATTCGAATTGGGAAGTCATTTCTTTTGTTTTTCCAGGAACGGGCCTAACGCCATATTATAAATTTTATGATCCCCGCCATGGTCCGCCAGCGGCATAATGATCACTTCCGACGGGCCTTTCAGCTGGTTAATAGTCGCAAAGACCCCTTCGGAGGGGCAGGTCGTATCCACCAGCCCCATTCCTATCAACGAGGGGCACTTCGCCCGTGTCGCAAAGTTCATGGCATCGAAATACCGCGATGTTTCCAACATTTTTTGCTCATCTTTCTTCTGCCAGGTACGGCTGGCCCAATTCGGCCATCCAGGAAGCCGACCCGCGATTTTTCCGGTGTGATCACAGCCCGCTGGCACGCTCGCCGCGAAAGCAGTTACCGCGGGATGCAACCCAGCGGTGACAATGGCCTGATAACCTCCCTGACTACCCCCATGAACCACCAACGCCTTTTTGTCCCAGTCCGGGTCTTGCGCCAGGTAGTCCACAGCTCGACGGCAGGACAGGAACATCCTCAGAAAATAGCTTTTTTCGCGGTCGTCGTTCCCGATTCCAGGGTAGTCGTTTAAATCGGTCTTGTTCTTCTCGGCATAGAAGGACGCTGTCTCATCTATCGGAAGATCGTGCGCGCTGATGTTCAGCGAAATCCAACCTTTCCGCGCATAACCCAAAACCCAGTCCCGCTGCAATGGATAGACTCCCGCCCATTGCACCTGAAGCAGCGCAGGGAGATTGTGTTTACCTGCTGGCCTGGCGATTTGGCCCTGAATCTTCGAACCGCGAATATTGTCCATGGTGATTTTGAAATACTCGATGTTGGTGTCTCCCACATCCACCCTTTCCAGCTTCACATTCATCGGCACTGCGTCGAGTTCGGCAATTTTGGATTTCCAGAAAGAATCAAAGTCTGCTGGCGGTGGCTCAGATGCCATAATTTTTTTGGGCGCGAATGCCGCCCCTCCCCGTGCCACAACTTCTTTCGCGTCATCGGCTGCCTTGTATTTCAAGGTCAGCAGAATGGTCCCAGGATTATCGCGCGACCCCGAAATTTGCGCCTTTCCATCCTTCAATTCGGTTGAGCCGGAGGACAATTCAGTCAATCCGCCTTTCATTACATTGAAATTTATTTTTCCTTCCAAGGGTTTTCCATCCTCGGTCGCCACAACGTTCCACGTCACTTTTGCTCCCGGTTCATAAACCCCCGACTCGACATCGGGCGTGACGACGAATTTTGGCGCCGCAGCGCAGTTCAGCGTTACTGCAAAGCTAATTGCGGAGAGGAGGGGGATAAATAGCCGACCGAAAAAGGCAGGAATAGAAACTCGCTGTTTGGGATGCATCTTGAAGCTTTGTTCCAACCGCGATGTGCCGTCAATCGCGAAGTATTCAGACCTTGTGGAGTTCTCTCCACTGGCCGCAAAGCTGCTTTACAGCCTGCGGCCATGCTGGATATTTAAACTCGAATCCATTCTTCTGCAGCACTCCCGGGACAACTCTTCTGCTCTTTAAAACCAACTCCGACTCAGTCCGCAGAAAAAAAGTGCCCACTTCCACCATCCAATTTTCCGCAGGCAATCCGAAGCCAATCCCCCAGGCCTCTCTAAATGCCTTCATGAACTCAGCATTTGGCAATGGCCCAGGCGCACAAACGTTTACAGCGCCCTCTATTTCCTGATGCTCGATCAGCCAATAAACGGCCTTCACAAAATCATCACTATGAATCCAGGAAACGAACTGTTTTCCATTGCCAACCCTTCCTCCGAGCCCTTTTCGGACAAGTCCCAGCATCACCTCGAAAACTCCTCCCGCATCCGGACTCATCGTAATGGCTGATCGCAACAATACCTTCCGGGTCCCAGGAAGGTCTCCCGATTCCGACATAGCGGCTTCCCATTCGGTGGCCACTTTCACGCTAAAATCCCAGGTCTCGGGAGCCCCCTCCTCAGCACCTCCGAGTTTCCCGGTAAACTCGTCATTCGGTGCGTCATATCGGTGCGCATAGATGGTTGCGGTACTCGCCTGCAACCATACCCGGGGTGGACTATTCAATCCTTTGATCGCTTCCCCAATCGCCCGTGTGCTTTTTACTCGTGATTCAATAATCTCATGACGATGCCTCGGAGTGAGCCGACAGTTCACAGTCCTCCCCACCAGGTTGATCACCACATCCGCTCCCTCCATGATCTTCAAGCTTTTTCCCACTGTCACCGCATCCCACGGCAGGACTTGCCACTCCTGTCTGAGCTCGGGTTTCCTGCTCAGCACAATGACCTCGTGACCGTCCCGCACCATTGCCCGGGCCAATAGGCATCCTATTTGGCCGGTGCCACCCGGAATGACAATTTTCATGATAGCTTGCCAGTCACACTGGTTGCAGAATTCTTTGGTCTTTTTAACTCGGCCATCGCCTAAAGGGTCGGCGATTTTAGAATAATTCCGACTGCCACTCCTTCTTCATTCGGGTTACGCGTCCTCCCTCCTCACCGGCGCGAATTCCCAAATGCGCCTTGGTTATCTGGTTTTCCACAACGTCTATCACCAATGTCGAGTTCAGCCCGATCTTCTTTATTTCGATCGTTCCATCCACCGGCGGCAGGTTGGATATAATGATGGTGGGATCCAGTTGAACACTTCCCCGGTAGGTTCCATTCGAAGGCCCAAAAGTCCACTTCGCCACGTAGTTTGCATTGGGAGTTCCACCCACCTTGACGGTGATGTTCTTTGGATTTTCCTTTGCGTGATGAGTCTCACATGCCGTGAAGAATGAAAGGAAAACCATAACTGGAACGGTGAGCAGAAGGATCTCTGTTTTACGAGTCATTGAGCCAAGCATACCCGGATTGCGCCCGGAAACAAGTTGCACCGGAAAGCTCCCTGGCGTTGAGCAGCAGGCTTCAACTTGTCCTTGCCACTGAATCGGGAATTAAGCGAAGCTTATAAGTGCGTGCTCTAATGACATGTGTATCCCCTTTTGGGATGGAATCCGTTAGAGCCCACGTAAATAAAAGCCAACCAGCGCATGCCTCAAAACTTTCTGGAATGTTCGAAGTGTATTCTGACCACCGCAGATGATCCCAATCTGGCGCTTGATAAAAATGGGGTCTGCAATTACTGCGCGCATTATGCTGAGATGGATCGACTTTATGTACCGAAAGGTGCAGAGGCCCAAAGTCAATTTGATGCTTTAATTCGCCAAATTAAAGAGGCGGGGCGCGGGCGCCAATATGATTGCCTGGTCGGGGTCAGCGGCGGGGTGGACAGCACTTACGTTGCATATATCGCCAAACGCGAAGGCCTCCGCGCTTTGGCGGTTCATTTGGATAACGGTTGGAATTCCGAACTCGCAGTCAAAAACATTGAAAATATCGTCACCAGACTCGGTTTTGACCTCTTCACTTACGTTATCGATTGGAACGAATTCAGGGATCTCCAGCTCTCCTACCTCAAGGCTTCGGTTGTGGATATTGAAGCCGCGACCGATCATGCCATCTCGGGCATACTCTATCGACTGGCTCTTAAGCATCGGGTGAAATTTATTCTCGGTGGGAATAATGTGCAAACGGAAACAGTCCTCCCCCGTCACTGGTATTGGAACAAAGACGATTACATCAATGTCAAAGCCATCCATGCCAAGTTTGGAACTGTGCCCCTGAAAACCTATCCCTTCTTTGGATTTAGGGAAAAGTGGCTAAGTGAATTCAAAAATATTCGCACCGTTCCCATTCTTAATTATTTACCATACATCAAGTCCGGCGTGAAGAAAACGATCCAGGAGGAACTTGGATGGAGGGACTACGGCGGAAAACATTACGAGTCGATCTGGACGCGATTTTACCAGGGTTATATTCTTCCGGCCAAGTTCGGCATAGACAAGCGCAGGGGGCATCTTTCTTCGCTCATTGGAGCTGGCCAAATCACTCGCGATGAGGCCCTGGCCGAATTAAAAAAACCAATCTATGACGAGGAACAAATGAAAACGGACCGCACCTTTGTTCTGAAAAAATTCGGCCTGACCGAAGACCAGTTCAAAAATCTCATGGCATTGCCGATTCGAAGCCATCGCGATTTTGCCAGCCACGGCCCAATCTATGATCGTTATCCTGTGCTGCGACCTTTGAAACCTCTCGGAGATTTCCTAAAGAAGACTTTTCTGACCCCGTCGGCCCGCAAAACTACATGATCACAGCTTTGCCGCCGGGAATGCGCTCATGACACTCGCCAAGCTCAAAAGTCAGCTAAAAACGTTCGCTATTAAAGGGGTCAACACTCTCGGACCGACTTCTAAATTGATCGGTTCCCCGCGGGGACTGATGGACATTCGGGAATGGATAAATCGATTTGGTAATCGATACGGCGCCGCGATTAACGAAGTGATGCCAGGCTCGCATCTGCAAGAAAAGCCCCCTTTTACGCTCGAAACCAAAATACACCGCTTTTATCAGAACGAAATCAATCGGGAAATATGGCCCGTTTTTGTGGCAACCATCCCCTGTGCCAGGGTGTGGGGAAGATGCGGGACGGTAATAGCTCCCAATGATATTTTGCTAACTGACGTTTCCCGGGAGTTCGGGGCATATGGTGGAATCACTGGCAGGAACCATTCGGTGAACAAACGATTTGCGCTCGGCAAATGCTCGTTACTCCAAGGAAAGGCGGCAATTATTGGGAGTGCAGGCGCTGCCAATTACCATCACTTTCTTTACGACACTGTGTGCCGCGTACATGCCTTGAAACTCGCTGGCGTTTTCGATCAGATCGACCATTTCATCTTCGATTACACCGGATTACGCTTTCAAAAGGAGAGCATTAAACTGCTGGGAATACCGGAAGAAAAAATCATTCGTGCCAATGACACCTGGAAATTCCATATCGAGGTCGAGTCGTTATTCATCCCCTCTTTACCCGCCAGGCTTGGCACAATCAGTCCGTGGATGGTGGAATTCCTTCGCACAACTTTTTTGAAGGAAAAAAATCAAACGCCTGCCCGATTATACATCAGTCGAAAAAAGGCTCCCACCCGCAAAGTTGCGAACGAAACAGCGGTGATGGACTTCTTGAAATCGAAAGGCTTTATTGAATTTTTTGCGGAAGACCACAGCCTGGTGGAAACAGCAGCCTATTTCGCAGCCGCGGATTCTGTTGTTGGGGTGCATGGAAGCGGCTTTGCGAACCTTGCTTTTTCCAGCAGCGGAACCAGGGTCATCGACATCGTGGCGCCGCGCCACCTGGACGCTTATTACTGGATGATAACAAATGCGACCCATTCCAGTTACGGCTATTTATTCGGGAAAGGAGACCGGCCGGACGAGGGACTCGACCTGGTAACCACAAAAATCGATCACGACATTGAAGTAAATATAGGCGAACTGGAGAAGCTCCTTCATTTGATGGAAAGCAAGTAGTTCCCTTCCTGCGTTGCCCTGCTATTAATGCACTCCGTGTTTTTTCAGTTCTTCCAATGGATAAAAAGTTTCGCGCCAACTGATTCCTCCCTGTTTTAAAGTGACCCGCATGGAGTTGAAGACGGCGTAAAACAGGTAGGGAAAAATAAAGGGGACGAAAAGTGCAGCACTCCACTTCCACTTCAGGCGTTGCGAACAAACCAGCGCCGGAGCCAACATGAAGAAAGGGGAGACTCCTGCCAACAAACCGTCGGATCTACCAGAAATCAAACCAATCATGGCTCCTCCGTAGGTTGCAATTGTAAAAATCACAATGCCCCAGACTCCTGCGGTATTGAAGTCACTCGCGGCATAGTAATTTTTTTCCATCAACCTCACCATTTCGCTCGCTCTCTTCCCCCAGTGACATTCGACATCGTCTCCACCTATAAACGCTCTGGTCTTATAGCCTGCAAGATGAAGTAGTTTTCCAAGTTTGAAATCATCCACGACGGTCAGCCGAAGCTTTTCATGGCCGCCGATTTTCAGGTACGCATCACGCCGCATCAGGTTAAATGCTCCAATCCCGAAATGAGCTCCTGCCTTGTTGAGGTTTGTGCCTGAAAAACAGTTCGAGAGTGTGATGAGAAAGGCAATGTGCCAGGCGCGCGCGGGTAATGTCTCGGGATCAACCCCGGGAGTCAGGGTGATATGATCCACGCCATTGATCTCCGCTTGTCTTATCGCCCGAATCAGAGTGTCCGATTTCAACCAGCAGTCTGCATCGGTGAAGAGTATCCAGGGCTTTTCTGCTAATTTCGAGCCGATATGGCAGGCGTGACACTTGCCCAACCACCCTTCCGGAAGCTCAGAAACTGTCACTGCTTTAACCCTCGGGTCCAACCCGGCTATTGATTCAACTACCTGCCGCGTGTCATCGACCGATCGGTCGTTGACCACGATCACTTGCAGATCAATGCCACGTTGAGCCAGGATTCGTGTCAGCGTTTGCCGAATCCGGTCCGCTTCATTTCTTGCCGCGATGATCACGGTTACTCCGTACCGGGGCTCAATCGGTGAAGTTCCGAGAGGGGGCAATCTTCGCGCATGTCGCAAGTGAAAGAGCGACGCAAGGCTAAAAAACAGAAAGAGAGTGGCAATGGCGTGGAAGTACAAATGCATCCGCGGCCATAGATATTCTTTTAACTTTGTTGTGTCGAGAAAGAGAGCCTGCGTTCGATCACAGTGTGTTGATGGTGTCTATCAATTGTCGAAGGCGTCCGTAGTGTCGGCGATCAAAACCGAATGCCAGCCGCGGCAGGTGCAAAACGTCGTGATCTTCCTGCTCCTCGTGCGTCGGACCCGTTGCGTGAATTTTTTCACCGACGATAATGTCTGCAAAATCCTCATTAAGCGCTTCGATGGCTGACGGGGAAGGCTGATGCTTAAGGCGTATTACCAACAAATCCCTGACCCATCGGCTCGATTGGTAATTTCGATAAAACCGGGTGATCCATTTTACGGCCTGATCCGCATCGTCAGTGATTTGGTACAGATGCAGGTCATCGGGTGAAATCAATTGATCGCGCAACAAGTGTTCGCGAATATTCTTATCCCACGTTTTCCAGTAAGTCCCTCCGGGCCTATCCACCAGGACTAGCGGCATGACGCGGCTTTTTCCGGTTTGCATCAGGGTGATGGCTTCATACCCCTCATCCAGTGTTCCGAAGCCGCCAGGAAACAGCACAAACGCATCGGAATGCCTGACGAAAGTCAATTTGCGGGTAAAAAAGTATTTGAAGGTGATGAGCTTTTTATCCTGGTGAATTATCGGATTCGCGCCTTGTTCCCACGGTAGCCGAATATTCGCGCCGAAACTTTTTTCCGTCCCTGCTCCTTCATGACCCGCCTGCATGATTCCGGGTCCCGCGCCAGTGATCACCATGTATCCCGCAGCCGCAATTTTCCGAGCAAAATCCACGGCCTGTTGATACTCCTGCTTGGAGGGCAATGTTCTGGCCGAGCCAAAAATGGTCACTTTGCGAATATCCGCGTATGGAGCGAAGGAACGGAAAGCGTAGCGCAATTCACGGATGGTGGTCCGAATGACCCTAATGTCTCCCCGATCCTTGACATCAGTCAACAGTTTCAAGCCGTTGATCAAAATGTCTTCCACGTCATCTTCATTATATCCACCCCCTTTAAAGGCAATAAGTTCGCGGACTTTCCTCTTCAATTCCGGGTCGACCGGCGTCTTCTCAACTTTATCCATGTGCTTGAAACATAACCATAGCCCCGGGAAAGGAAAGTGACAAAAGCCATCGTGTTACGAACGGGTTACAAGGATCAAGATTGGTGGTGTCGGAGAAGTTCATTTCTCAAAAATGAGTGGTCTGCGGCCTGCTATAGGGGAGAAAGGAGCCAGCTTAACAAGGTTGAGAAAAGAGCATGAATACCGGGAACTCAGC
>JAQGOY010000247.1 GCA_028293375.1 Verrucomicrobiales bacterium
CGTTGTAACCGTGGGGCAAATGCACGTAATGCATCCCATACTTGTGGGCAAGCTCCACATCCGGCCTGGAACCGTCCACACTGATGATGGTTTTGATGCCGAGCTTCTGGAGTTGGGCGAACCCTTCGTTGCCATCGGGAGCAGAGCCGGAGTAAAGACTCTCCGAAAGCTGGAAAACATTCTCCATGCCTTTTGCCTGAATAGGTTTCACGGGTGCAGCGTTCTGCGCACACAATTGCCAGACGAAGACGAAACAGACGAGAACGATGCTAAGCGGCCGAATGGAAATGAAGTTCTTCATCAGCGTTGGTCAGGACTCCAAAAACCGAAACAAACTCTGAATCATCATAGATTTTGGTTAACTGGGACGACCGCCTTAATCTGGACTGCTGGGTGAGACAAGTCTGTATCCCCATCCGTCACGAGCATTTAATGGCCGATGAGAACTCCCGAATCGAGTTAATTCGGTGCTCAGCCCAGCATGCACTTACGATTTAGAATGACTGGAGTCGGTTCCTAATCGGCATCCAGGGGGTTCTTCGAAATTATTCTCTTAATGCCACAATCTCATCGGCGGAGAGACCTTTGTTATGAAGTTGAATGATGCGATCCACTGGCAGCGGCTTCCTTCCCTCCACATTAACCCTGACGTAACTGGTGGAAACGCCAGCGTTTCGCAATCTGACAATTTCATCGGGTGAATAGGACTGGCTTGATTTTTGCCATATCGTTGCAAAATCGGCTTTAACCCCGGCGTTGCGGAATTTGATGAGTTCGTCTTTTGAGATTTTTGGAAACGGCTGCTGAAATCCCTCTGCAAAGGCGAAAGTCACCCCGCCGTTTCGAAGAACGGTGAGTTCTTTGGCGGAGAAGTGATATCCGAGGTTTTTCCAACCGATGGCCTCATCCGGCCGGACGCCTGAATTGTGAAGCAGAATGAGATCATCGACGCTGAAAGCGAAACCAGCAGATTTCAATTGCCGGGCGAAAAGAGGTTTTATACCTGAGTTGCGAAGCCTGATGATGTCGGCAACTGAGTAAGGCTCGACATTGCGAAACTCGACGATGTCCTCAGCGCGAGAACCGCTGTTCAAAATGTTAAAAAATTCTTCCTGCGAACATTTTATTCCAGTTGCTGAAAAGGCTGCGAAAACGTTCGTGGAGACATTTTTCAGCATAAGGCGGAGAAGAAAAAGAGGAGGCACTTCATTGCCGAAGTAAGTATTTGCGATTTCCTGGCCCAGTAAAGAAGGGGTGAAATGAAAATCACCGGACTTGGATGACGACAGCTCCCGATTGAAAGAAAGGAGCCCGAAATCAGAATCCAAGTCCAGGCTGAAATCGGCACTGTTTACTGAATGAAGCAGGGGGAAAAATTTATCACTTTGGCGCGAACTGTAATCGACGGACTTTTCCTGGCGCACCAGGAACATGACGGTTTGTTCATGACGGCTCGAAGGCTCCAAGCTGAATGCAGACTCCCACCGGCCTGTGACCGTCGGAAAGAGGGACTGCACGTCGAAGGTAATTTGCGGAGTAATGAACCCGCTCGATTTTGAAGAAAATGAGGAGGTAGACGAGGATGTATGCACGACTATGCACGCCTGAGTGGACGCCAAAACAAAGACCAGGGCGACACGATAAAGAAAACGTCCCATAATTAGTTAAGGTTGGCGGGACAGCAGGGATTTGCAATTTAAAATTGCCAGGCAATCAATTTGAACTTCAACTTAGGCGGGGAGGAGGAAATTCTTATTTAACGCGGGATTCCAGATCCAGGATCTGAGCATGAATTTGTTCCCTGGCCGGGGAAAAAGGTTCGGCTTTTTTGAGATAATCAATGGCTTCGCGGAAATGACCCTGACTCTCTTCATATCTGCCGAGATAGACGAGGATTTGTTCCAGGTCAAAGGTGTCGACCTTCTTTCCTTGTTCCTTTTGCTTGATCCATTTTTGAAGAGCGAGCTCCCACAAGCGTATGGCGTGGGGAGTGTCTTTTTTATTTTCGGCGTAGAGCCGGCCCAATTCGAAAAGCAGTTCGAAGCTGTCGGGATTGGATTTCCAGCCTTCCCGAAGGAATTCCTCGGCCACATCCGGCTTACCTAACTGGGTTCGCAACCAATAAGAAGCCACGGTATATGTTTCAATTTTATGCGGATCAAGATCAGCCGATATTCGCAACCAGGGGAGGATTTCGCGGGCTTCCCCCTGCCCTTTCAAGTGACTGTGAGTGGACGGAAAAAAATGCCTGCCGAACTTATCAATCCAGTCGGTTGGTTTTCCCAGGAAATTGTCATCGTCATCGTCGTCGTCGCCTTCATGGTGAGCTACGACGACTTTCGCTGTATTGGTGGCTGCCCTGGCATTTCCCTGGGCACTATCGATGAGGTGAGAAGCTTCGTTGGTTTTGGGAGAGTCGAAGATAGTCGGATAATAACCCTTATGAAAATAGGCATCGGCCTTGGCCATGAAGTGATTGGCGAGCATTCTTTTACTGTCGCCGAGCAACAAGGTGACCATGCTGGCGTTCTGTTCGCGGGTTTCGGTAAATAGGGATTGCCTGGCGTCAAAACGAGCGGCGATCCCAAAAGAGCCCACAAGCAACAGAAGCATGGCGAGGTAAGGTCGCATGATCAGGCAAGACTTTTATTTCGAAAAGACAACCAGGCGGCGAGGAAAAAAAAGGCCCCGTAAGCCCCCCCGTAGAGGGTGGCGAGGAAAATGTCGATGATCGACGGCATGGGCAGTCCATGAATAACGAGACTGCGAACATTAAAGAAAAACTCCAGATGAGGAACCGAATAATAAATAGCACTTAAAATAGTTGAACCGGGTTCGCTCAACTGCAAAGAAACCTTTTTTAAATGCTGGGCGACAAACAAAATACCGAGGACCAGGACGAGGGAGATGGTGCTATTCGAAGAAGGGGCGGCGAAAACAATAGAACCCCACAAGACAAACGAAATCACGACAGCCAGACAGACCCAATGAAGCCAGAAACCTTCAAGATAAGAGCCGACATCCAACGAATGATCCTTCGCACCGGAGATAACAGCGAAAAACAGATAAAAGACGACAAGACAAAGACCGCAGGCGAGCCAGCAGCCAAAGAACTTCCCGAGCAAGACCTCGCAACGTGAAACAGGTTTAGCGAGGAGAGGGAAAATGGTGCGATTTTCCCGCTCGGAAGGTATCTGACGAGCGGTGGTGGTGATGGCAATAATGAGGGAGGAAAGCCAAATGAGATTCATATCAATCTCCTTGATGAAGCGGACGATCTTGTCGTCATCAAAGAAATTGATTGATCCCAGAAGCAAAGTGATGAGCGCGGTCAGAATAAAAAGAACGTAAAAATCCTTCCTGCGATAAAGTTCCTTGATGACGACGACAGCCAGGGCGAAGACATTGTTCATGCGACGACCTCCGGGTTGTAACCTATTACTTTTAAGAAAATATGTTCCAGATTCATTTGGAACTGCTGAACCAGGTCGCTTACTTTGCCTTCAATCTTTTTTTCGCCTTGCGACAGAATGGCAATGCGATCACAGATTGTTTCCACTTCGCCGAGTTCGTGGGAGGAAAAGAACACGGTTTTCCCCTCCTGCTTGAGTCGATGGATAATTTCGCGAACCTTCATGCGACCGACCGGGTCAAGGCCGCTGGTGGGTTCGTCCAGGATGAGGAGATCGGGATTATTGATCAAGGCCTGGGCCAGGCCAACGCGTTGCTGCATTCCCTTCGAATAACTTTTGATCAGTTTTTTGCGATGGGGCTCCATTTCGACCAATTGAAGCACAGAGGTGATTCTTCTTTCGAGTTCAGGGCCGGGAATTTTAAAAATTCGGCCGTAAAATCGAAGAAGCTCCTCAGCGTTCAAAAACTTGTAATAGTAGGTAAGTTCCGGAAGATAGCCAATGCGCTGGCGGGAAGCCGGATCCTTGATATCGGTTCCAAAAATGGAAGCTTTTCCGCCGGAAGGATTCACATAACCGAGGAGGACATTCATGGTGGAGGTTTTGCCAGCCCCGTTGGGCCCGAGAAAACCGAAGACTTCACCGGCGGAAACCTGCAATGAGAGACCCTTGACAGCGACCTTGGG
>JAQGOY010000281.1 GCA_028293375.1 Verrucomicrobiales bacterium
ACAAGGCCGGTGTGGTCATTGGTTTCGACCAGGCGTTGTCGCACAGGATTGAGGCCGCATGTGATTTCTATCTGATGCCATCCCGATTTGAGCCCTGCGGGCTGAACCAAATGTACAGCTTGAAGTATGGGAGCATTCCCATCGTCAGGGTTACAGGAGGACTGGATGACTCGGTGATAGACATCTCGGAGGATGTCGAAAAAGCCAATGGGATTAAATTCACCGACTACAGCGTGCGAGCATTGGCCAAATCCATCCGGAAAGCTTTGAGCATTTATGAAACCCCGGATCTGATGGGACATTACCGAGAGAATGCCATGACAGCAGATTTTTCATGGGATAGGACAATGATAGAATACGAACGGGTGTATGAGGCGCTACCATTGAGCACGAACGTGGACCTTAAGATTTAGTCAATAAGAGGGTGGCGTCGAAGGATATCCGAATTAAATATAACAAACATTGTGCGAATAATACCTACAGGCGTTGTTTGGTGTTTTCCAGGTTATTACGGCTTTATCGCGTGGCCAGATGACTCCAACCAAATCGGCTTTCGCCATGGTTCGATATTGGCCAATACACAAAAAACGATTTCCCAATGATGTTCTCCTGTGGAAATGTTCCCCATGTCCTGGAATCTGAACTGTTCATGGTATTATCTCCAAAAACCATGTATCGCCTGAGTGGTACGGTAAATGTCGACGATTCAGTCGGGAAATTCGGGGCAAGTTGATACATCCGGTACTTTGGATCCACCACTTCCGCAGCGAATTGGTTAACGTGCCCGAAATAGTGATTTTCCTCGAATTTCGATTCAAAAGTGTAAACCTTTTCGAAATGAGGCGTGGACGCATCCAGCCGTTTTCCGTCCACCACCGTGTGGTGATCGTTTCCTATGCTTAAAGTTTCCCCTCCGAGACCGACCAACCGTTTAATGTAAAACTGATCCTGCGGCATGCTTGGATGATAAATTCCCCGAGTTTGGAAAACCACCACATCACCTCGTTCTGGTTTTCGGAAATTAAACGTCAATCGATCCACAAAAAGATGATCGCCGGTTACTTCCTTCATGGAGAAGATTTTATCGCCTTTTTTGAAACGGCGATTTTCATATAAACCCGCTTTTGCCCTGAATTTTTGGTCGTCTTCTGGTGCAAACCAAATCGTGTGAGCCTTATTATAATTTCCCCCAGGTCCGGTGTAGCCCATGGTCAGGATGAGCTTATTTACAAATCGAGAGGCTTTTTCGGGCTTGCCTATGGACACGATGACGCCGTCATCCTCAGCTAGGAGTTGATGATAGAATTCACCATGAACACATGCGTCCCAATAACGTTTTAGTGCGGAAGGCTTGTCATCAAAAGGTTCGTACTCAATTCCATACAATGTTGGCTGCATGGAACCGGTTGGAATTTTAAAAGGTTGAAGGAAAAAAGTCCTTACGGCCATCGCCACTGCGATGGCAACAAGAAGGACTTCGATATTTTCCCGCCATTCGGAGTGTGGGTACGGTTTTAGCCACTTTTCCGCGACCTTTCCGAGACTTGTTATCTCTTTCTGGATTTCTTCGTCGCTCGTTTTTGAATTAATCTTAGCATGAATTTGAGTTAATGCCGTTGTCACCTCGACCTGTCCCTGGGGGCTTATAAGATCCCTTTGAGCCAAATAGAGTTTTTTTACGTGCTTATAACCCTCCAAAGCCTCGCGAAGGCTTTTCGAGAGAAACCAGGGGATCGTCATGTCGTTAGGCTTTCAAAACTTCGATGAAGGCTTCTTGCGGAATATTCACGGTGCCGAATGATTTCATCCGCTTTTTGCCCTCTTTTTGTTTGTCTAAAAGTTTGCGTTTTCGGCTAATGTCGCCTCCGTAGCACTTTGCGGTCACGTCTTTTCTCATCGCACTCACAGTTTCGCGGGCAATAATTTTTCCACCGATAGCGCCCTGGATAGCCACCTGGTATTGTTGGGTCGGGATAACTTCCTTCAACTTGGCGGCTAGTGCCCTGCCCCGCGCTTCTGCCTTGTCCCGGTGGACGATGCATGAAAACGCATCCACAGATTCTGCATTGACCAGCATGTCCAGCTTCACCATGTCCGAAACTTTATACCCAGCCAACTCATAATCCATTGACCCGAATCCGCGGGTAATACTTTTGATCCGGTCGTGAAAATCAATAAGAATCTCGTTCAGAGGAAGCAAACTGGTAAGCATGACGCGCTTGGAATCAAGCGTTTCCGTGTGGTCCACTGTCCCACGCTTTTCCGCGAGCAAACCCATCATGTCTCCGATATGTTCATTGGGAGAAATCACGAACGCCTTCACCATCGGTTCCTCAATTGTGGCGATATAATTCGGTTCCGGCATGAAAGCCGGGTTGTCGATTTCTTTGACCGTTCCATCAGTAAAGGTAATCCGGTAAACGACGCTTGGATACGTGGCTATAATATCCATGTCATATTCGCGACGAAGCCGTTCCTGGACAATTTCCAAATGAAGCAATCCAAGAAAACCACAACGGAAACCAAATCCGAGCGCGACTGAGCTTTCAGGAGCAAAAACGAAAGCAGAATCGTTAAGCTGAAGCTTGCCAAGATTTGTTTTCAAGTGCTCATAATCCGCAGTATTAATCGGATAAATGCCGCTAAAGACCATGGGATGAATTTCTTTGAACCCTGGCAAAGCAGGTGATGGATTTCTGGCATCGGTCAGTGTATCACCCATTTTAACATCTTTGGGGCTCTTGATATTCGCTGTGAAATAACCTGTTTCCCCCACTTCGAGTCTTTCCCGCGGGTATGGCTTGGGATTAAAGCTGCCGACTTCCTTGATTTCGAAATTCTTTCCTAAATGAAGTAATTTAACCATCATCCCCGCCTTCAACTCCCCATTAAACACGCGTACGTGCGTGACGACACCTTTGTAGGTATCAAAATAGGAATCAAACATGAGGCCCTGCAAGGAGGCAGCGCCTGTGGGCTTTGGAGGAGGGACGCGCGCAACAATGGCTTCCAGAATGTCCTCAATTCCAATCCCCTCTTTGGCGCTGGCCAGGAGGGCAGTATCCGCAGGGATTGCCAGGATATCTTCCAACTGCATTTTCGCCAAGGCCACGTTTGCGTGCGGAAGGTCGATTTTGTTAATTACCGGGATAATCAACAAGTTTTGTTTCATTGCCAAGTGAACGTTGGCGACCGTTTGGGCTTCAACCCCCTGGGCGGCATCAATAATCAAAAGTGCGCCTTCACAGGCGCTCAGGCTTCTCGAAACCTCGTAGGAAAAATCCACATGTCCTGGAGTATCGATCAGATTAAGTTCGTAGGTTTTTCCGTCCTTCGCCTTGTAAGCCATGGTGACGGGGTGGGCCTTGATCGTTATCCCTCGCTCCTTTTCCAAGTCCATCGAATCCAAAAGCTGATGCTCCATGTCGCGGGTCGCAATCGTCCCGGTCATGTGCAAAAGTCTGTCGGAAAGCGTGGTTTTGCCATGATCAATGTGGGCAATGATACTGAAATTTCGAATTAAAGCTGATTCCATCTATTTTACGTCCAGTCCCAGTGGCAAGTTGCTTCAGATGCCTGTTTTTCGCCACTAAAAGAATGGTTATCTTGCAACAGGCTGAATTAAACGTAAATGGAAAAGATAAAGGGAAGGCTACCCCTTGGTGCAGGGTCGCCTCACCCGGAAGAACGTAGTCGTTATTCGAAAACTACTGGAGTGTAGGTGAGATGGCTATCCAGAGCATAGCCTTCCTCGGTATTATCCACCCAAACTGCATCCCCGTCAGCATTGGTAGTTAAAATCAGATTGGGGATTATGGAGGAAGAACCGTCGGCAAAAGAAACCTCTACTTCAAAAGGTGTGTTGGGGACTCCCCCGAAAAGCACAATGTTACTCCCGGTAGCGTCCTTTTCCACGTTTTGCGTGGTCACACTGGAGTAAGGCCTGAGCGAACCGGTTCCGCTCAGCGCGTAGATTTGATTGTTGAGGTAGGCATTAGCCGCCGAGCTCGAATCGTAGTAAATGTCGAGTCCATTTGCGGTTATCGAGGATCTTTGGGCAAGTCCGCCATCCAGTTTCAGATTTTTCACGTAAATGGCGCCGGGCGTGCCTGGGGTGGTGTCCGCGAGGGTCAAAGTTTGGTTATTCCCTAATTCCAACGTATTCCATGCGAAATTGTTGGTTAATCCAGTGGCGGATGCGCCTCGATTGGCTCCTGTAACTTCCATCGTATGGGCTGCGTTGATGGTGTTGGTGATGATTAGGGAAGCGTCTGCCGTATTCCAAAGATTGGAGCGGTTACTTGTGCTGGATAGATTTCCACTCAGGAAGAACTGATCTCCAGCGGCAGCAGTCAAATAGCCTGAAGCGGTGAAGAGAAGATCCTGGAAAAACGACATGGCGTTCAGCGAATTATACGCTCCATCGGTCGCAAATACGGATTGGGATGTCATGGTGTGCCCGGAAATACTGATACTCCCGCCATTCTGAACCCTGTTGCGAAAAATCGTGTCCGCGCTAAGCATGACCGTACCTGCGCTATAATTAACCAACTCGCTGTTGAACAAGGTGGGCCCGGCAAAAAAGTTAATTGCTCCATCGTTCAGAACCCTTCCTGAAATAAGGGTGCCCGACCCTCCGATGTAACCGTGGTTCACGAGATCATATCCGCTATTGTTCAATGTCCCTCCGCCAAGAATCAGTCGTCCGTTATTCGGTGCAAGCCCGTTGAGAGCATTCAATGTCGAATTCGAAACCACGGTGATATCGCGCAGATTGGAAAGGTTGGAAATGCTTAGCGTTCCTTCCGTGGTATTTATTTTGCCATTATTGACTAAAGTTCCGGTGACAAGCCCTGTTCCAAGGATTTGGCCCAAGTTAGTAAGAGTTCCTGCAGCGAATGGTTGACTCCCGGCAAGGATGAGCGTTCCAAGTTTGCCGATCGACGTGGTTTTCGCCGAGAATGCACCCCCCCGAAATTCGTAGGAGCCCTGATTTGTGTCGTTCCCCAAAGTAAACGAGTTGCTCACCGTATGAAGCCCCCCATTCTGGATGAAAGTGGCCGTGCCTCCAATACCAAGCGTTTCGTTTTTAGATATCAAACTGCCGGCATTCAGCGTGTAGTTTCCAACACTTCCAACACCCGTAGACATTGTCAGGGTATCGATCAGTTGAGACCCGCCATTCTGGACCACGCTTCCTTTCCCACGCAGTCCTATCTGCTCCGTTTGGGCAGTGAAGCTTCCTGAATTAATGGTCAAATTTCCGGAGCTGAACCGATTGCTACCTACGATGAGGGAACTTGCGAGCACGTTGCCTCCATTCGCAGCAAAACTTCCAGATGCTGAATTTCCAATGCTGAGCATGGAGTTGGTCACCGTTCCAAAAAACAAATTATAATCCCCTACTCCGCCGAACATATCCCCAATTTGGACTACCCTGGCGGCGTTGGTACCTCCTGTCTGGACAAAATGGCCGGTACCCGCCTGGCCCAGTCCTAAAGTAGTGGAAGTGATTCTACCGCCCGTGAGGGCATAGGTGGCACCGCTTTGATCTGCGCCAACGGTGACGGTTGTGCTGCTATTTAGACCGCCGCTCTGATTAAAAACACCGATCGAATTTATATTCGTGCCGATGATTAAATTTGAAAAGGAGTTGGTACCTCCCTTGAGTAAAAACTGACCTGTACCGCCTGTTGTTCCTACTAATGCAGTCCCATTGATACGGCCCCCGTTTTGTTCGACGATTCCGGACGAACCCCGGCCAACTTCCAAAGTGCCAATAGTGGCTACACCACCATTAAGTGAATAGCTTCCACTCGTTCCAACCTGAGGCGAAACCATCATTTTTTGATTCACTGTCAGGGTCCCACCATTCTGGGTAAACACCCCTGATTTATCTTTTCCAACATTAACAGTTGTTGCAAGGAATTGGCCTCCTCCCAGAGTTACGTTTGCACTGCCAGAACCGCTGCCACTCAGATTGAAAGTGGTAAAAGAAGCGGTGCCGCCAGTCTGGTTAAAGGAGCCATTGCCTTCACGCCCAACAACCGTGTTCACACTAAACAACTGGCCTCCACTGAAATTGTAACTTCCTGTCCCTGAATTCACTGAACCTATTGACAAAGTGTCATAGATGAAATTGATACCGCCACTTTGATTCAATAAACCATTGCCTGCTCCTCCAAGGGCCATTGTCTGTGAGTTGAGCCTGCCGCCAGTAACATTCACCGTTCCTTTTCCCAATACTCCCTTGCCTACTGACGTTGATGTGGTGGTTACGGTGCCATTCGTCACACTCAATGCGCCTACACCAAACCCGCCCACGATAGTTTCGCCCGTCTCAGCCAGGCCACCCTCCATTAAAAAAGACCCATTAGCGGCGGCAGCGTCTCCCAAGGCAAGTTTCCCGACGGATAGAGATCCTCCAGACTGACGCAAAATCGATTGATTCAATACTGATCCACCACCGACTGTGACTATCCCGGAAGCGATTTTTCCACCTGAGATTACCCCGCGAGTTCCCTGGCTCATCGACAAAGATTGAAACAATGTGGATCCTCCGCTTTGCGAAAAAGTCGGGTCTGTTGAATATGCATCCACCAGGGTTAGCGAGCTTGCACCCAGGCTACCGCCGGAAAGATCAAGTTTCGAACCGCGCCTGACCTCGATCGCATTTTGGACAGCACTTGTTCCACCGCTTTGACTAAAGTTGCCATTGCCACTTTTGCCTATGTAAAAGTTCGTCGCAAAAAAGTTGCCGGCAGAAAGATTGTAAGTAGAAAGCGATCCGCCTCCGAAGCCCATATAGGCTGTTCCTGCATTGAATACGCCCCCATCCTGGACGACCGCCGCAGGCCCATTCAGGCCTAAATAACTGACAGGGGAGGCCACAGAACCGCCGTGAAGATTGAGTGTCCCTGTGCCTGTTCCTTGATTGCCAATTACCAGAGAGGACGTTGTCTTTAAACTACCGCCATTTTGATCGAATACGCCAGCTCCACTCTCACCTATACTCGTACGCGTGGAGTTGATTTCGCCGGCATTGTGGACGTAGTTCCCTTTCCCCTGACTGAAATTCCCAACCAAAACAGCGGCCTCTACAGTTCCGCCATTTTGTGTCATCTTGCCTGCGCCACCGGCACCCACCATAAGATTCAGCGTTTTGACGCTGCCCGAATTAAGAATGTAATCACCAGTCGAATGAGGGTTTGCGACTTGGATCATTTGGCCACTGATGTTAGTGCCTCCGGTCTGAGTAAAGGTGCCCTGCCCCTCTGAACCGATTACTTCGACGCCTACGGAAAGAGATCCTCCAGTCAGCACCATGCCTGCTTTTCCGTTCGAACTGCCAATTACTAAACTATTGGTTATGACAACTTTTCCGCCAGTTTGACTGAAACTGTTTGTTGCCGGCTGTGCCACCGTCAGATCTTGCGCGGAGAAACGACCATCGTTGATGGTGACTCCGCCATTAGTCCCGTTTTTGGCTGATAGTATCGTCGTTACACTTTCAAAACTTCCACCGTTTTGGATGAGGCTTCCTGTTCCCTGATCACCAAAAACTGCCAGACGCGAATGGATTGCTCCTCCGCTGAGGTTAACAATCCCCTGCGACTGGGCCGCAGAGCCCACTGCCAGGACATCTTGAGAAATCAAACCTCCTGAAACATTTAGAGTCCCAATTCCCTGATCGATTCCTACAAAGTTAGTGATGCTGGAGGCTTCACCGCCGGTTAAACTCAAAGTACCACCCGATCCGATTTGAAAGGAGCCCGCGAGGTTGGTGGCTCGCAATGTCCCACCGGTCAAACGGAACAAGCTATGGTTTCCACTTATGTTTAAAGTGTTGGCTAGGAGAAACCCACCAGCTAAATCATAAAGAGAAGTGCCAACACCACTGCTGACAAGTTTAAGCATGCCGAGGTTTGCAGTTCCCCCTTGCTGGGAGAGCGACCCTACGGAGCCGTTTTTTCCTATCGTGACCAGACTTGATTCCACTGTTCCTCCGCTGAGATTGTAATTTCCAGTCCCGGTTTGTTCGCGACCGATTTCGATTTGGTCAGAATGCATGATGCCGCCGGTTTGCAGAAAATGCCCTGAACCTTGAAAACCGACGTATGTGATGTGCGAGTTATCCAAAACTCCGTCGGAAAGTTTGTAAGTTCCATCGCCGCCCGTGTTCCCAACGAAAAGGAGTTGCGATACATTATGTTGACCGCCGGATAATTCCACGGTGCCTGAAGCTCCGGTGCCTAGGGTCATGGTCTGAGAGACGACGGTCCCGTTAGTAATCTTATACGAGGCGTGACCGTTTTGGTCTCCTACAACAATCGTTGTGGACAAGTTGGTGCCTCCGTTTTGAATAATTTTCCCGGCACCCCCACGCCCAATAGATAAGGATGAACTGACAAAGGAAACGCCGGTAAGATCCAGAGTACCGTCTCCAGCAGCAGTTCCAATAACCGCCTTCGTCGCGGTAACAGCTCCGCCATTTCCTAAAAATTTTCCAACGCCGCCAAGCCCGATCTCCAAGTCAGTTGTGGAAAAGCTTCCGCCCTGCAAATTGTAAGAACCCATGGCACCAAGAGCTCCAGCGCCATTGCCGACTTGAACAACGCCACCACTAAAAAGTCCTCCGTTCTGGTTAATTTCTCCCACGCCCCGATTCCCAACGGAAACGAGATTAATAGTACGATTGGTCGCCCCATTCATGGAAAGAACTCCATGTGCGCCACGATTTTGCCCCACTAGCAGTTGGCTGGAGAACAAATCCGCTCCCGGCCCCGCAGAAAACAAGCCTTCGCCGAGTAGCCCAACCGTGGTCGTTCCAGACACAGCTAGGGAGCCGGTGGCTAAAGAGTAAGATCCGGTGCTTCCTGAATTAACTCCCAGTACCAGCGAAGATAACTGGCTGGTGGGTGTGGCTCCGCTGTCTTGTATGATAGTACCTTTGGCACCGGAGTTTACTCCCAATTGGACGGCGCCCGCAGAAAGTTGACCGTGAAAGCTGAGCAATCCAGAACCGGTTGATCCAACCGTTAACGAATCCCCTCCGGTTCCTCCAAAGGTTAAGTTTCCATTTTGTGAGGTCAACACGCCGTCTATGGTGGAAGTAGTGGCAGTCGTGTTGGTAGATTTAAGAAGTAAACTTCCCGTATCGATGGCGAGTTCGCCGCCTTGACCAATCTTCAAGGTTTTACTAATCGAAAAAACATTGGTAGGAGTTGGCGTCGAAATCACCACTCGATTCGTGTTGGAAAGTGATCCGGAAAGATTGAGAGCGGTGATGGAAAGAGACTCCGGGGTGTTCAATGCGGTCAACCTGTCCAGTGTGATGGTTTTGTTCCCGGCATTTGTTATGTAAAGCACCTGACGGGCACTTGGGATAGAAACTGACCAGTTTGGGGAATCCCAAAATCCTGATGTCAAGTTTGTCCACGAATTGGTAAGCACTTGCCCTTCTGCAGGTGCTACCGAACAAAAAGCCAAGGTGGCTGCAACGGCAAACCCAAGAAGCACTGGTGCTCCTTTTCCTAGATTAATTCTCATATGACCTTCGGGAATCGAACATTTACTGCTTGATCAACCTCGGTTCATTTCTAGTTTTTCATTTGCCAGCCAACCCAGTGGGATTGACATATTGGAGGCCTTACGGATCATCCCTGCCGGCCATAGCAGGAGTGAACCTGCAGCATGGAGCCATTCGACCTGTAGACAGAACTAGAGGGAACAAGAAAAACCTGACCACGAAACAAAAAGCCTTCGTGTAACCTGAGTACGCCAACCCGGGTTCAAAGTTTTCCATAGCTGATTGCTTAAATCATACAGAAAACCAACCAAAAGCAAACTGTAATTTAACAATTGTAATGCTCGGCTCCGTTAAAAATCGTTAAAACCCTTTGCCAGGGCCATTTCCATCCGTTCCTCCGGCGGGATGTGCGTTTGGATGCCCATCCGGCTGCAGGTTGCTGACGCTCCCGGTTTTTTGGTCTTTTTCTCAAGGAAAGGGTTGCAACATATGCGACTTGATGGACAATAAGTTTGCTCATTTTGAATCATCATTCACCCCATCCTGCTCCTCCGTTTCCACTCATTCTCGTCCTGGCGATGCTTTTTCCTTTTTTGAGCCAATCCCAGGACAAAATCGATTTCAATTATCAGGTAAGGCCCATCCTCTCGGATCGCTGCTTTTTATGCCATGGCCCGGACGAAAAAGCCCGCAAAGCCAAGCTCCGTCTTGATACAGAGGAAGGGATTTTCTCGACCCTCAAAGATGGCGGAAAAATCATCGAAAGAGGAAATTCCTCTCACAGCGAACTTTATCAAAGGATCACCTCATCGGATCCCGATGAGAAAATGCCGCCTGCGAAGTCCCAACTGGCACTTTCGGCCCCGGAAATTGCCATTCTGCGACAGTGGATTGATCAGGGAGCCGAATGGCAAAAGCATTGGGCTTTCAACCCTGTGCGAAAAACGCGCGTTCCTGAAAGCAGTAAAGAAACCGGTAATGCAATTGATCATTTTATTCAGGCAAAACTCAAAGCACTCGAGTTACAGCCAACTGAAGAAGCGACCCGGGAACGGCTGATCCGTCGATTGACCTACGATTTAACTGGTTTACCTCCCTCCATCGAGCAGGTGGACGATTTTCTCAATGATACTTCTTCAAAGGCCTATGAAAAAATCGTTGATCGGTTGCTGGCATCTTCCCACTACGGCGAAAGGTTCGCAACGGATTGGCTTGATGTGGCACGTTATGCTGACACTCACGGCTATCAAGCGGATCGATACCGCCCTGTATGGCCCTGGAGAGATTGGGTGGTGAAGGCATTTAACGACAATCTCCCTTACGATCAATTCATTACCTGGCAACTTGCGGGTGATTTGATTCCGCAGGCAACCCAAGATCAACGACTGGCCACCACCTTCAACCGCCTGCACATGCAAACGGAGGAGGGAGGAAGCGTCGAGGAGGAATTTCGGGCTTCTTATGCGGTCGACCGTGTGAACACCATGGGAACGGCCTTCATGGGCCTGACCTTCGAGTGCTCTCGTTGCCATGATCACAAGTATGATCCCATCAAACAAAAAGAATTCTATCAGCTATTTTCATTTTTTAACAATATCGATGAATCAGGTCAGACTTCGTTTTTTACAGACGCAACGCCCGTCCCCACCCTCCTCCTGGCCGACAGACTTACCGAGCAAAAAGCAAATTTACTCGCGCTGGCAATTAAAGAATCGGAACTTGATCTGAAAAGCCTGGCAAAAGCTCAGGAAAATCTTTTCAAAAAGTGGAAGGCGACGAATCCTTCCGTTGAATTGACAAAAGGATTGGTGATCGACCTCTCGTTCGAGGAAGTGACCAATAATCTGGCGTTGAACAGTGTGGCAAGAACCAATTGGGCTCGGCTCTCGGAATCACCCCAAGTGGCAGCGGGTGTCTCAGGAAAAGGTCTGATTTTAAACGGCGAGAATGGCGTGGATATCAAAGGCCTTGCAAGTTATTCCCGGTTCAACCCTTTTTCTTTCAGTCTTTGGATTAAACTGGAGAATTCGCCTGAAAGGGCCGTCGTTTTTCATCGCACCATGGCTTCGCTGGACGCTGGAAGCCGAGGTTACGAATTAGTAATTGAAAAAGGGATGCTAACTTTTGGGCTGACTCACATGTGGCCCTATGATTCCTTGAAGATTGCTGACTCGGTTCCTCTCCCCACCAACCAATGGATTCATGTAGCAGTCACCTACGATGGATCGAGCAGCGCCAAAGGATTGAAAATTTTTCGCGACGGGGATTTGTGCAAATTAGTGACGATTCGCGATCATCTCTTCAAGGACATTACTTACGGTCAGTCGGTGGACCTGGTGATTGGTCACCGATTTCGAGATAATGGCTTTAAAAACGGCTCTGTCGACGAATTTAAGGGCTACAATCGCGAAATTACAACCCTGGAAATCCGATATCTCGCTCTCAAGCCGGGTGATAAAATGAAACGCCTTTCCCCAGAAAATGCAGCCTGGAGGGATTACTATTTATCCGTAATAAATGACGACTACCGAAAGGCTCTGCAATCTCTCGAAAGCAAAAGGAAGGAGCTCAATGATCTGGTCAACCCGGTTTCTGAAATAATGGTTATGGAGGAAATGAAGGGCAGACGTCCAACTCACGTTCTAAAAAGAGGGGCTTACGATGCTCCGGGAGAGGAGGTTTCCCGTGGAACGCCTGCATTTTTGCCTAAATTTGCCCCTGAATTCTCAGATGATCGGCTTGGCCTGGCCAGATGGTTGGTAGCAAAGGAAAACCCGCTTACTTCGCGCGTGACTGTCAATCGATACTGGCAGATGTTTTTTGGAAAAGGACTGGTGGAAAGCAGCGATAATTTCGGGAGCCAGGGAACACTTCCAAGCCATCCCGAATTGCTTGATTATTTAGCGAGCGATTTCATGGAATCAGGCTGGAATTTAAAACGTCTGGTTCGCCTCATAGTCACTTCCAGGGCTTATCGACAAAGCTCGAAGGCCACTGAACGCTCACTCACTTTGGATCCTGAAAACAAATTCCTGAGTCGTGGCCCGCAGAAACGACTCACGGCTGAAATGATTCGGGACCAGGGCCTGGCTGCCAGTGGATTGCTGGTCGACAAACTGGGTGGTCCACCCGTCAAGCCATATCAACCGGCAGGATTGTGGGAAGAAAAAGCCAACATCAAGTATGAACAGGATAAGGGAGAGGGTGAACATCGGCGGACCTTGTATAGCTTTTGGAAGCGAACAGTCCCCCACCCCATGATGATCACTTTTGATGCGTCCGAGCGGAACTATTGCCTCGTGAAACGTCAAACGACGAGCACTCCACTACAGGCCCTGGCTTTATTAAATGACCCGTCATTGTTGGAATGCGGCGAACAAATCGCGCGAAAGGCATCTGCTCGACCATCGGAGTCGATCCAGGAAAGGCTCGAATGGCAATATCGAACACTCGCGACTCGCAAACCGTCTAAACAGGAACTGAATGTGTTAACCCAGCTTTGGCACGAGCAGCGCGACTTTTACAGTTCTCACCCTGATGAAATGAAACACTTGTTAAAATCGAAATTGCCGGATGACCTGAACACCGCCGCTGAAATTGCCGCATTCACTCAGGTTTCCAATGCACTGTTCAGTTTCGATGAAGTGGTGATGACACGCTGACATGGCTTCTTCACATATTAACTTTAACATGACCCGGCGAGAATTCTTTGGACGATTCGCCATGGGACTCGGTGGCGTGGCTCTTGCCGAACTTTTTAATGAAAGCGCGGCAAACGGATCGGAACTGCCCGCTGCTGGCAACAACCCGGATGGATTCTTGAAAGCTTTGCATTTCGCTCCAAAAGCCAAACGCATTATTTACCTCTTCATGAGTGGAGGGCCTTCACAACTCGATCTTTTTGATTACAAACCGTTGCTCAACAAGATGAACGGCCAGGACCTTCCCGATTCGGTGCGGATGGGGCAACGGCTTACCGGAATGTCCGGCAATCAGGCGACGCTCCCTCTTGCTGGTTCACTTTTTAAATTTGGACAACATGGGAAATCAGGCGCGTGGATAAGTGAACTCATGCCCTATACTGCGAAAATGGCGGACGAACTTTGCTTCGTGCGCAGTCTTCAGACCGAGGCGATTAACCATGATCCAGCAATCACCTTTTTTCAAACCGGGTCTCAGATGGCAGGTCGACCTTCCATGGGTTCCTGGATTAGTTACGGGCTGGGAAGCATCAATAAAAATCTTCCAGGCTTCGTCGTTCTCATTTCCAAGGATCGACACGATCAACCACTCTATTCCCGCCTATGGGGAAACGGCTTTCTTCCTTCCATTCATCAGGGGGTCCAGTTTCGATCGGGCAAGGATCCAGTCCTCTACCTAAACAATCCAGACGGCATTCCTGCTGAGAGCAGAAGGAAAATGCTGGACCGGCTTGCGGAGCTCCAATCCCTGCAATTTCAGGACCTTGGAGACCCGGAGATTAATTCGAAAGTCATGCAGTACGAGATGGCGTTTCGCATGCAAACTTCGGTCCCGGATGCCCTGGATATTTCAAAGGAACCCGAATCAGTGTTTAGCCAATACGGTCCCGAAGCCAAAAATCCAGGAACGTTTGCAGCGAACTGTCTTCTTGCCCGACGACTGGCGGAACGCGATGTTCGATTTATTCAACTATATCATCAGGGATGGGACCATCACGGCGGTTTGCCGTCTGGAATCCGGCGGCAGGCAAAGGATGTGGATCAACCAGGATTTGCCTTGGTCAACGATCTGAAACAGCGTGGATTGCTCGACGACACGCTGGTTATTTGGGGAGGTGAATTTGGCAGGACTAATTATTCGCAGGGAAAGTTAACTGCCAGTGACTATGGTCGAGACCATCATCCACGTTGTTTCACTGCATGGGTGGCCGGAGGTGGATTCAAACCAGGATATGTACATGGTGAAACGGATGATTTTGGTTATAACGTTGTTAAAGACCCTGTCCATGTTCACGATTTTCAAGCAACGCTTTTGAAACAAATGGGAATTGACCACGAAAAACTGACCTTCAAGCACCAGGGGCGGCGCTATCGATTGACAGATGTAGAGGGCAAGATAATAAAAGAAATGCTCGCCTAGGTTTCCCCTGAGACGAGCACTTTGTGAGAGCTTCGGACGTGATTAAGTCGCTGGCTGTGGCTGGTTTTCCTGTGGTGCTTCTTCGGAACTCTCCTTCTCTTCACTGATGACAGGAGCGATTGCCTGCAATTTATCACTTTCAGAAAGATTGATCAATTTTACGCCCTGGGTGTTGCGCCCCGTTTCACGCACACTGTTTACCGGGGTTCGAACCATCTGGCCCTCAACAGTTATCAGCATGATCTCGTCTTCTTCCTTTACCGTGAGCGCGCCAATGATATTCCCCGTTTTCTCTGTTTTCTTCATGGTGATGATTCCCTTGCCACCACGAGTCTGTGGACGATATTCATCAAAAACAGTTCGCTTTCCTATGCCATTTTCTGCGGCCACCAGTAATGTTGCTTTTGTGTCGACGACAGCCAGAGCCACTACGGCGTCCCCCTGCTCCAGATTGATACCTCTAACTCCTGCAGCACTTCTCCCCATCGAACGGACATCGGATTCGCTGAAACGAATACTCATTCCATCATGGGTTATAAGCACAACGTCATCACCGGGAGCAACGACTTTTCCTTCTTCGATAAGACTTCCAGTCGTGAGCTTTACTTCGATGAGCGCGTCACCGGGATCAATGCTAATTGCAATGATTCCACCTTTGCGCACGTTTACAAAATCAGATAAAGCGGTCTTTTTCACCGTCCCCTGCTGGGTCGCAAAAAACAGTTCGTTTGTTTGTGTCCAGGTTTGGTCTTCCTTATCAGGCCCCATTTTCGAGGGAACTCGAATCAAAGCAGCGATTTTCTCATCGGCTTTCAGCTCCAGCAGATTGGCTATGCTCCGTCCCTTGGCAGCCCGGCCCATGTCCGGAATCTCGTGAACCCGTTCGACATAAGCCCTGCCTGTATTGGTAAAAAACATCAGGTAATCATGAGTGCTCGCCGTGAACAGGTGCTCAATGAAGTCATCCTTGTCGCCTTCGCTGGCTCCCTCTCTGGTAGCCATGCCAATCACCCCTTTGCCTCCGCGTTTTTGTGCGCGATAGGAACTGACATTGGTGCGTTTGATCAAGCCAGAGTGGGTTAGAGTAATGATCACTCCTTCATTGGCAATCAAGTCTTCAATCGCCATTTCGCCTTCATCCGGAACGATTTCCGTTTTTCGAGCGTTGGCATGCTTTTCGCGAATGACCAGGAGTTCTTCTTTAATGATGGTCATGACCCTTGATTCTCTGGCCAGGATTTCCACCAGATCGCGAATGCGTATAAGAAGTGTGTCATACTCGCCGCGAACCTTGTCCCGTTCCAGTCCGGTCAACTGGTAAAGTCTCAGTTCAAGGATGGAATTTGTTTGGGCTTCACTAAAAACATATCGCCCGTTGGTCAACCGGGCTTCACTTCGAATCAATATTCCCAGATTTTCGACGGTCTGACGGGAAAATTCGAAAGCCATGAGTTTCACCCTGGCCTCATCACGATTACTTGAAGAGCGAATGATCCTGATAAATTCATCCAGATTGTCCAACGCGAGCAGGTAACCTTCGAGGATTTCCGCACGCTCTTCTGCCTTGCGCAATTCAAAGCGGGTTCTCCTCAAAATTACTTCACGCCTGTGATCGATAAAACATTGAATCAATTGCTTCAGATTCAAGATTTTTGGACGGCCATGATCGATCGCCAGTGAATTGACACTAAAACTCGATTCAAGCTGGGTAAATTTATAGAGATTGTTAATGACTACTTTTGGAATCGCATCCCTTTTCAACTCCACCACGACTCGTGTGTTTTCATCCGACTCATCCCGGATAGCCGAAATATCAGTGATGGTTTTCTCGTTAACCAACTCGGCAATACGCTCGACTAGCGTGGCCCGGTTCACGTTGTAGGGAATCTCGGTAATGACTAATTGCTCACGCCCGCCTTTTAGTTGCTCAACACCTACACGTCCGCGCACTTTGACGCTCCCGCGTCCAGTCTCGAAATATTGCCGTATGGGTTCGATACCGCAGATGGTGCAACCCGTCGGGAAATCCGGTCCTTTCACGAACTTCATGAGTTCGGGAATGGTAATGGCAGGATTATCGACCTGGGCGCATACGCCATCGATAATCTCACCGAGATTATGCGGAGCCATGTTGGTCGCCATGCCGACCGCGATGCCTGTTCCGCCATTCACCAGCAAATTCGGGAAAGCGGCGGGGAACACACGAGGCTCTTCCTTTGTCTCGTCGTAATTCGGCACGAAGTCTACGGTGTCCTTGTCCATGTCAGCCATAAGGGCTGCGCCAAGGTGAGTCATCTTGGCTTCCGTATAACGCATGGCGGCTGGCGGATCACCTTCAACCGAACCAAAGTTGCCCTGCCCGTCGATGAGACGTTCGCGCATGGCCCACGGCTGTGCCATATGGACCAAAGTTGGGTAAATAACTGCTTCGCCGTGTGGATGGTAATCACCACTCGTATCGCCGCATATTTTAGCGCATTTACGATGCTGCCTGTTCGGAAACAGCGAAAGGTTGTGCATGGCGAACAATATTCGCCGCTGCGAGGGCTTCAACCCATCACGAGCATCTGGTAGCGCTCGGGAAATAATGACCGACATCGAATAATCCAGAAACGAATTCTTGATCTCATCGGCCACATTGATTTTTTCTACTTTTTCGTTTGCAGCAAATAGCGGTGTCGCATTCGGAGCGGGAGGAGGCGTTTGGTTTTCCGGTGGATCGTTGGAATCTGCCATAGTGCTAAATTAAATATTAAATATCTAGATTTCTTACGTTGAGCGCGTTGTCCTCGATAAACTGGCGGCGCGGTTCAACTTCTTCTCCCATCAATTTGCTAAACATTTCTTCGGCTTCGACCACATTGGTCATGTCGATTCGAAGAAGTTTTCTGTTCTCGGGATTCATCGTCGTTTCAAAGAGTTCCTTGGCGTTCATTTCACCCAGACCTTTAAACCGTTTTATTTGGATTCCTCTTTTTCCGGCTTCCTTGATCCCTGACAGGATTTCAGACACCGAAAACAACGGACGCGCGACGGCCTTTTCACCTTCACCTTCGATCAACTCGAAGAGAGGTTTATCCTGGGCGCCGTAATGATCGACATTCAAGCCTTTGGTTTCAAGCTTGGTGAGCAGTTCAAGAACTGCTTTATTCTCGTGCAATTCCACATGGGTGGCACGACGGATATTTGTTCCTTTGGGCTTGTCCTGGGAAGCTGACTCGGGCGGCTGTTCAATAATTCCAAACTTCAAATCAAGATCAGGGTTCGCCGAACTGAATGCTCCCAATTCCTGCTCGTTGGCAAAATAATGAATGGTTTCTTCATTTCCATCACGCACCTTCACCAAATGCTTTGGAAGCTCATGGGTTTGTGCATTTCTTTTTTCAACCCACTCGGAAAAATCGCCCCCATGTCGTCTCAAGGCAACAACGTATTTGTCCAGGGATGCCAGGAGTTCCAAAATCTCACTGAGTTGTTTTTGGCTCAGTTCTTTTCCCCCGCTCAATTCCTTTAAACGAACCTCTTCTGCGCCCAGGCGAATGAGGATCTTGTTCATCTCATTATCGTCGTCCACGTACTCGATCCGCTTTTTACGGGTAAGCTGGTAAAGGGGCGGCTGGGCAATATAAACAAATCCGTTTTTCACCAATTGAGGCATTTGCCTGTAGAAGAAGGTCAGCAATAATGTACGAATGTGTGAACCATCCACGTCCGCGTCTGTCATG
>JAQGOY010000006.1 GCA_028293375.1 Verrucomicrobiales bacterium
CTCCATTCTTTCCCAAATCCATTCTCACCGCATTGATTCTTGCTTCGACTCTCACCACGAGCACGGCCGCCGACGCGCTCTCCTCGCTCCCTCAACCCGTCCTGCTTTGGCCGGAAGGTGCGCCGAAGGCTGTGGATACCCAGGATGAAGATAAACCGGCAATCATGGCCTTCCTGCCTGACCCGGACAAGGCTACCGGAGCGGCAATCCTCGTCTGCCCGGGTGGCGGATTCATGACCAGATGTATCGATTGGGAAGGCGTTCAAGTGGCGCAATGGCTGAAGGCACGCGGGATTGCCGGGTTTGTTTTGCGATACCGTATTCGCCCCATGTACACGACTTCTGAATCGCTCATGGATGCGCAACGGGCCATGCAATATCTTCGGGCGCACTCAACCGATTATAAAATCGCCACCAATCGCATTGGCATTATTGGTTTCTCTGCCGGGGCTGAATTGGCATCGATGGCAACTGTCACTCCATTAGTCGCCAACTCCGAAAGCAAAGAGCCGATTGAACACTTCGGCAGTCGGCCGGATTTCACAGTGCTCTCCTATGGATCTTCGCGGGTGCCTGATTCCACAGATGCTGCCGCGCTCCGGGCGATGTGGCCCCCTACGTTTTTCTTTTGCACCGAGGAAGACATGGGTCACCTGAGCGGGATGTTGAGTCTCTATTCGACATTGATAAAAGCCCGAGTGCCGTGCGAAGCCCATTTCTTCCAATCGGGTGACCATGGGGTATCGATAGCAGAGGGAGATCCGACCCTTGGGGTGTGGCCAGGAATGATGTTTAACTGGGTCCAAAACCAGGGCTTCTTGACTGCTGAAAAAAAGATTTCAGTGACCGGGGTCATCCAGTTGGATGCAGAACCTCTCGCCCATGGATATGCGATTTTCACTCCAATCAACATCAAAGGAGCTTCCACCGTTGTTGCTCATGTGTTCAATACTGGTCCGGTTCGAGGACAGTATAAAATATCGCCAGACCAGGGGTTGTTCCCCGGCACGTATAAAGTGGAAGTGCGTCAGGAGGGAACTCGTTGGATGAGCAATTCCCGTGATCCTGTGTTTGTCAGGATGCAACAAAAACGCGGCAATTTAACCGAAGACGAACGTAAGGAATGGATCGCATACGCCCGCAAACGCGATCTTTCCCCCAGCATTGAAGGGTTGCGTGCCTATTCCAAAGCACACCCAGGCGATAAAGAAGAGATGACTATCGTGGTCAAACCGGGAATGGAATCCCAGGACTTCACCATCTTTTCGAAATAAAGCCTTAACTCTGATTTTATCAAATGTCCGGGAACCGAATGAAGCACTTTTGGGCAGTCCTATGGTTCCTCTGTTTCTTCGGGGTCTTGCTTTGGTCGGGCATTCATCCGAAAGATCGCTTCACCTGGTTTCTCGAGGTAGCTCCTGCTTTGGCCGGGGTCCTGATTCTTGCTTTCACCTTTTTTCACTTCCGACTCACTGGGATGGTTTACTTTTTGATTCTCCTTCACTCCATCATCCTCATGATCGGTGGCCACTATACTTACGCCGAAGTTCCTTTGTTCGATTGGATCAAAGAGGCATTCGGGTTTTCCAGGAATCATTATGACCGTCTCGGCCATTTTGCCCAGGGCTTCGTTCCTGCCATCATTGCCAGGGAGATTTTCATTCGTCGCTCGCCTCTCAAAGCAGGTAAATGGCTATTCTTTGTTATCACCTGCGTTTGTCTGGCTATAAGCGCGTGCTATGAATTGGTCGAGTGGCAAGTCGCAGTGAGAACAGGTACTGCGGCCGATGCCTTTCTCGGAACGCAAGGCGATCCATGGGATACCCATGAGGATATGGCATTCGCTTTATTTGGTGCCATCGTCGCCCAACTTTGGCTCTCACGTTTTCATGACAGGCAGATGAAAAAATTGATTTCATTTGATATTGATTAATCAACGGGCAACTTTGAAAAAAAATTCCCTCATCGCGCATTGCAATCACTCCTTGTCCCCGACTTTATCATTTTGAAAAATGTAGTGAGTCACTGTTGAAAGTTGGAATCAGTATGAGAATAAATCGAGTCTCCGTAACCATCGTCTTCATGCTGGTGTTGGTCGTTTTCACCACAGCGCTTCGAGCCGAAAATGTCCTTTTTATCGGGAACAGTTACACTTATGGAGCCGGTAGCGCCGTCCTGACCAACGGGGGTGTTCCCAAACTTTTCGAGGCGATCGCTGCAGCCAAAGGTAAATCGATCTCTACCACCATGTTAACCGCAGGAGGTAAAGACTTTGCGTTTCATTTGAAACGCGAAGCCACTCTTGCCACCCTATCCTCGCAACGGTGGGATTGGGTGGTGATTCAAAACCTGAGCACCCAGCCGACTCATATTGGAAACCTGGACCAGCACCTCAACGACGCAGAGGCATTTTACAAAGTAATCCGGGAAAAGGCTCCTGCCGCTCATATTATGATTTATGAAACCTGGGCTCGGGCCGACGGAAATGCATTCTACAGTGGATCCTCTTCCAAAACCAGTTTTGTCAATCGAGCCGAGATGAACCTCGAACTGCGGAAAAATTACGCTGAGACGGAACAACGGCTGGAGGCGCTTGAACCCGGAGATCAAGTGGCCATGGCCCGCGTCGGCGCTGCTTTTGAAAAATGCCTGTCAAAATATCCAGAACTCAACCTTTCAAGTGGCGACTTGCACCACGCCAGTGCGGATGGATCTTATCTTGCAGCACTCGTTATTTATTCCAGCGTTTTTAACGATTCTCCCTCAGGGGCTATTCGGCAATTTTCGGGCGTCCAGATTGATGAAAATCATGCCAGGAAACTTCAGGAAGTAGCCACTGGCCTGTGGAAATCGGAGCGTTCTTTCAAAAAAAAGAAACTCTGGCAGCGAACAAAGCCTTAATTCCGTTCGCTCATTGCATTCACCCAACCTCGATCTAGTTTGGGACGAAATTCTTCAAATCCTTCAAGGCAGATTGCGCATAAGTGTCGGACGGATCCAACTTTAGTGCCTTTTCAAACGCCTCCGTCGCCGGTCCTGCATGCCCCATTTCTGCCTCAACAAATCCCAGGGTACCCCACGCCTTCTCATTCGATGGATTGATGGCAAGTGCCCTTCGCAGTTCCCGGTTTGCATCCAAATACCGTTTCGTCATGCGATAAACCAGGGCTAGTCGATAGTGGCCCATCTCACTTTGGGAATTCACTCGAATCGCTCTCGTAAATAAAACTTCTGCTTCCTGGATTTTTCCATTGCCAAGTTTAAGTAATCCCAAATCGGCAAGGGCTACAGAATCTGCTGGATTCCTTGCCAGGCTTTGCAGAATGGAAGCCTGGGTGAGCTCTTTCCATTTAACATCCAGTGCTTCCTGCACCACTTTTCGTTCGGTCGCATCCTTGATCAATACTTGCAACCAAAACTCACACATTTCATCCTTCGATTGCGGTCCGAAGTAGACATCGATTGGCGGATTGTTTGGGTTTTTGGGATTGAGCGCGGAATTGTCGTAGGTATAGCGAATCTTAAGCACCGTGCCCTGTGGCAAATGGATTGGGGCAGCATATTGATAGTCCCCCTGCCAGTTGAAATCCCATTTGTTGATGGTCAAAATCGGGATCACTCGTCCATCGGGCGTAAATGCATTCGCCTCCATTTTCCTGCACAAGTAATGCGCATGAGGCAGAACAGAGGCTACATCGCAACTCACAGGCAGAACGAAGCTGTCTTCAACCACCTGGTTCGTTTCCCCAGCTTTAAATTTTAACGCCAGAGAACCCAGAAACAGTTTGACATAATTTGTTTCTGCTGGCTCGGGCGTGAAATACAAGCCTAGGGTTGCCTGGAATTGCTCCGGTTTGCCAGAACGCGTCAGGTGAGTTTGAATCAGAAAATCGCTCCCCTTTTTCAATGTCCAAACTGGAGCGGATGCATCGGGCTGCTTTCCCGGTTGCCAACTCAGAAATTGCCCGGTTGGCATGATCGCATCACTGTTCATGCCGGTGAACCCCACCTCGCCACCCTGCTTCTCCAGCGCCAAAGAACTTTCCGTCATGTCCACTTTGATAAAAGTGTGATGAAGTATCCTTGGGTTTTCGGGTCGAAATTCAACCATCCTCACATTGACATTGGAGGAGACCACATTCGGTATGACAAAATTTCGGTATATGTCGGGTCCCTCCGGCCCAATCAGGTAGGGAAGAGGCATTTTGACAATGAGATCGGGTACGCCATGAGCCCAACCCACCGTCCATTTCGGGCTGGATGCCAAATCCTGGGGGTCACCTTCAGGCGCGCCTATCGAGACCCACTCCAGCAGCGCCGCCCTTTCTGAAGAGGAAATGCTGCGGTCATTCTTGAATCCCGCCGGGTTCTGTTCAGGCAACCACGGCGGCATGTAACCGCTCTCTACAACCGTGGCAATTTGCTCGGCGTGCTTTTTCACGTCCTGGAAAGTGATCAGGTCGAACGGGGCCGCCTGGCTGTTGCGATGGCAGGGGGAGCAATGCGCATATATAATCGGTGCAATCTCCCGGTTAAAAGTTGGCGCTCCATGCAAAGAAAAAACCCCCAGAAAGCCAACCCAGCCAAAAACTATATTTTTAAATTTACCCATGCTCATGCGGCCTCCAGAGATTAACCTACCATTTGGTAGGTATCTGTCCATCGCCGCTTCCAATAAAAATACATTCGTGTGAAAATGACATCTTACCGACCGGTAAGTAAATACAACTTGAGCGGTTCTTGGGAAGTAAAAAAAATCGGTGGGACTGGAGAAGCAGTAATCTTGATTTTCCAGTCGTCTCCGAGAGCTTAACCTCACCCATGCTTCGAAGTACGGGGCAATTTCACCTACCCTGCTTCTGCTTTAAGGTAACGAAAAGTTTGATCCATCTGATCATGGCAGGAAGCTTCAGGAAAAATACCCACGATCTTGTGGAAATCGGCGCCTTCTTTCAAAAAAGGAAATTGTGGAATTGATCCATCCACCTGCAAATATCGGAAGCCTATTTGTCGAGCGGCTTTCTCATCTCACTCAAGGCAAGTCTTGCATTCTCATCCGTCGGGTCTAATTCCAAAGCTTTTTCAAACGCTTCTGTCGCTGCTTCCCAATGACCGAGCTCCAGCTCAACGAAGCCCATATTACCCCAGGCCTTTTCGTTCCCGGAGTTGATCACTAAAGTTCGACGAAATTCCCGGATCGCTTCGGGGTACCTTTTTGTAAGTCGATAAACCAGTCCAAGCCGGTAATGACCCATTTCGCTTTCGGAGCTGCAGCGAATGGCGCGAGTAAAAAGTCTCTCGGCCTCCTGAATATCTCCACTGACGAGTTTGACTAGTCCCAGATCCGACAATGCCACTGGATCACTCGGATTTCTCACCAGGCTTTGCAAAATGGAAGCCTGGCTCAGCTCCTTCCATTTCATATCCAACGCATCCTGCATCGTTTTACGTTGAACGGGATCTTTAATGATCACTTGCAACCAAAACTCGCACATTTCATCCTTCGATTGGGGCCCGTAAAACACGTCGATTGGGGGGGTATTCGGATTCTTCGCGTTGAGCGTCGAATTGTCATAGGTATAGCGAATCTTTAGCGTGGTTCCCTGCGGTAATCGCTTCGGCACGAGGTATTGGTAATCTCCCTGCCAGTTGAAGTCCCATTTGTTAATGGTTAAAATCGGGATAACCACTCCATCTGGCGTAATCGCCTTGGCCTCCATCTTTCTGCATAAATAATGTGCGTGTGGGAGGACGGATGCCACTTCACATTCCACCGGCAAAACCAGGCTGTCCTCCACGACATGATTTGTTTCTCCTGCTTTAATTTTTAGTGCCTGTGAACCCAAAAATATCTTCACGTAATTTGTTTCGGCCGGCTTTTCCGTGAAGTACAGACCGATCGAAGCTTGAAATTGCTCCGGTTTTCCGGACCGGGTCAAGTGAGTCTGAATCACCAAATCACTCCCTTGGTTCAATGTCCAGACAGGCGCAGTTATTTCGGGTTGTTTTCCGGGTTGCCACCCAAGGAATTGACCGTTCGGCATAACCGCATCGGAATTCATCCCCGCGAAACCCACTTCACCACCCTGCTGTTCGAGGTTTAGCGACTTTTTTGTGGAATCCTCCTTGATGAAAGTGTGGTGTAGGATTTTTTTGTTTTCCGGTCGAAACTCCACCAACCGAATGTTCACATTCGATCCAATCCCATTGGGAATCACAAAATTCCTGTAAACATCGGGCCCCTCTGACCCCAAAAGATACGGTTTCGGCATTCTTAAGATCAGGTCTGGGGCTCCAAACGACCAGCCTTCCGTCCGCTTCGGGGGAGGCGGTACATCCTGGGTAACTCCCTCAGGGGTTCCTGCAGCAATCCAGGCTACCAGCAGCGATTTCTGCTCAGCCGTGAGACTGCGGTCATTTTTGAAGCCAACTGGGTCTGGTTCTGGTAGCCAGGGCGGCATGTATCCGCTATCGACCACTGTGGCAATTTGCTGGGCGTGCTTCTTCACATCGCTGAAAGTGAGAAGCTCGAAAGGGGCCGCTTGACCGTTTCGATGGCAGGGCGAGCAACGGGAATAAATAATAGGGGCAATCTCTCGACTAAAAGTCGGCGCCCCGGACGCAGAAAAACTCGCCATCAGAGCGATACCAAAAAAAGCGATGTATCTGAACTTCTCCATGAGTATGCAGCAAACCGATTAACCTACCATTAGGTAAGTCATTGTCCATCGGTTCCGGTAAAATATACTCGTGGGAGAACTATACTTTATTTACCGGTTAGTAAAACATGGGTGCGGTAGAAATCAAAGGACTTAGTTAGCCGCAGACCCACCCCTTTCTTGTCTTGTTCATGTGCCAGTTTCGGCGCCGGATTCTTTAATCAGCCCCCTACGAACTTGAAGCCCTGGCCAAAGCCAACTGTATCTCGTTCAACCCTGTGCTTGAAAACCTGATCCGCTTATGTCGGCTGGTCTCCCCACTGACGATCAAAATGCTCCCTTTTCGGCATTTACAGATCCTGGCAAGAAACCGGATAAGCTCTTCATTGGCAGCCGAATCAACCGGGGGAGCAGTTATCTTGATCTTAAGCTCATTTCCAAGAACTTCTCCGATTTCGTTCTTTGAAGCCCGAGGTATGACTTTTACGCATAACACGACCTGCCCTCCCTCTTCATAAAGATAAGGAACAGCTCGCGTCATTTCCGCTTTTCGTCCGCGTTCGAGGGCTGAGCTGATTTCGCTGGCGCTTTTTTCGTCGCCGCAAGAAATACCTCTTTTGCTGGTTTGAAAAGATGTGCAACTCGATGAATCCATCGATAGCCAGCCTGGCCAAGATTCAGTTGAATCGCCTTTTTCGCCGCAAACCGCTCGTAGCCAAATTGCTTAACTTCTGCCTGCCTTAATTCGAACCCGCACACTTCCACCAGGTTGCCTAATGTTTGCGGGTTCCACGAAAAAAGATGGTGATTCGGTTCTTCTCGATTAAAAACTCGGTAGCGACCCTCCTTTTCGTAAGGCACGAACAATAGGAGTTTTCCCCCGTCTTTTAATAATCGGTGCATTTCCCCCAACTCTGCCGCAGGGTCAATCGCATGTTCCAGCATGTGATGGCATAGAACAACGTCGTAACTTTTCTCGGGAATTGCTGTTGTGCTCGTCACGAACCGAATCCCTAACGCTTCCACCGCCTCGCGTAGTTTCTCCGTGACGTCGTACCCTGTTTTTTCACGATTTTGCAGCCGTGCCAGATTCCACCCATAGCCAATGCCGTATTCCATGATCGATTGGTCCGGGGAGATGAATGGCTCGATCTTTTCGCCCCGCGTCTGCGCTATCCAGGGCAGAGCCACAGACGGAATGGCTCTTTTGATCTCATGGTACGCTTCGCCTGCCTCGCCCTGATAAAATGTCCTGGCATTTTGCTGCATGGAGAATTTACCTCAACATCCTTACTGAACTTCGATAAACTGCCCACCAAAATGTCGGTCCATAAGCAGAAGTTATCGAAACGACTCAGGAAGGCCACTCTCTTCTTGTCCGTTACCTCTCCGCCATTGGGTTGCCTTATCTTTATTTTTTTCGAAATTTGCCTCTCGGCCCCAGCCCAGGAATCTTTGGAGTTTTTCGAATCCAAAATCAGGCCCGTTTTGGTTGAAAAATGCTATCCTTGTCACAGTCTCCAGGCCGAGAAATTAAAAGGTGAATTGAGATTGGACTCCCTCGACGGCTTGCTTCGGGGCGGAGCCCATGGCCTTGTCATCGTTCCCGGAGAGCCGGAAAAAAGCCGTTTACTAACCGCCATCTCCTATCTCGATACCGAATTGCAAATGCCCCCCAGGAAACCCCTTTCCCAGGCGACAGTTCGAGACTTCGAGCACTGGATAAGGACCGGTGCAATCCATCCCCAAAACTTGCAGACCGCTCCCACCCCTCCTTTGAAACCGCAGAAAGAGCAGCGTTTATGGTCCACCATCCCAGTGAAAATACCTCCTCTCCCTCCTCCATCGGGATTGGGCAAAATAAACAACGAAATCGATCTTTTCGTCCAACAAAAATGGATCGAAAAAAAGTTAACCCCTTCCCACACCGCAGACAAGATTACCCTCATTCGCCGCGCAACTTACGACCTGACCGGAGTTCCTCCAACTCTCGATGAGTTCAAAGCGTTTTTGGCTGATCGATCCGCCAATGCTTATCCAAGCCTGGTCGATCGGTTGTTGGCCTCCCGTCGTTATGGAGAACGCTGGGGTCGCCACTGGCTCGACATTGCCCGCTACTCGGACACCGCGGGCGATAGCGCAGATTTCCCAATCGAGGACGCCTACAAGTATAGGAATTACGTCATCGATGCTTTCAATTCCGACAAACCCTACGACGCCTTTCTAAGGCAACAAATCGCCGGTGACTTGCTTCCATTTTCAACGGAGGAAGAGCATTGGGAAAACATTATTGCCACGGGTTATGTCGCTCTCTCAAAGAGATTTGGCGTAACCCCGGACGCCATGCACCTCACCCTCGACGACACCATTGACACTCTCGGCCATGGAATATTGGGTTTGAGTCTCGGTTGCGCCCGTTGTCACGATCACAAATACGATCCGATAACAATGGATGATTACTATGGTCTATACGGGATTTTCAATAGTACCGCCTATCCTTTCCCCGGCGCGCAGGACGCGAACAGGCCTCGAGGCCTGACTCCGCTCGTCTCCTCGCAGATAGTTAGTGAATTGCTGGAACCGACGAGGCAAAAGCAAAAACTTTTCCTCGATCGCCTGGCATCCGTGAAATCGGAACGCGCAAGTTTGGACACGTCATCCCCAACAGGTTTTGCCCGGCTCCAACAACTGAATTTGGAATTCACCAATGCCGTCCAGGAAATCAATCGCTTGTTTGATGACGCCCCTGCTTTTGAGACCGCCTTCGCTTTGAAGGAAGGCGCGCCGTCCAATACCCCCATCTTTCTCCGAGGAGACCCGACCAGGCCCGGACGAGAAGTCCCTCGAAAGTTTGTCGATATCCTGGGAGGCCAACATCTGCTTGACACTAATCAGAGCGGACGTCTCGAATTGGCAAACTGGCTGGCAGACCCGGAGAATCCCTTGACCGCGCGGGTGCTGGTAAACCGCGTCTGGCACTGGCATTTCGGGCGGGGGATTGTGGCGACACCTGGAGAATTCGGATCGCGCGGCGATCCCCCTTCCAATCCTGAACTTCTGGACTACCTGGCCGCCCGCTTTATACAGGAAGGATGGTCCATCAAGAACTTACACCGCCTCATTATGACTTCTCGCACTTACATGCAGGCCAGTGACGACTCCCGTCTAAACTCACTTAAAGATCCCGCGAATTTATATTTTTGGCGATTCAATCGGCAACGTCTGGACGCCGAGGAGATACGGGATTCCTTATTACAACTCTCAGGCCAGCTCGATTGGTCTCAGGGAATGGAACACCCTCTTCCAGAACGAAAACTTTGGAACTTTACCCAGCACCGTCCTTTCCTCGCGGCTTACGACACCAAAAAACGATCCATCTACCTGCTGCAAACACGATCTGTCCGCAACCCGATTTTGGAGACCCTTGATGGCGCCGACCCCACCGCCGTGATCGATATCCGCACCAGGGGCTCTTCTCCCCATCAAGCCCTTTTCTTCCTAAATAACGACATCGTCCACACTTCAGCCCAACGTCTGGCTCCCCTGCTTCTCCAGGAAAAGTCGCTTTATAAAAGAATCGATAAAACGTTCCAGGCTATCCTTGGAAGGCCTCCCGGTTTCATGGAAAAAAGCCGAACGCTTTGGTTTATTCACGCTTTTTCCGTCACTCAAAAAGTCAGCGAAGAGTCTGCCGCTCCATGGGAAAGTCTTTGCCGCTCTCTTTTCGCTGCCAACGAATTCCTTTTCGTGGACTAAAAACGCGTTAGCGTTTGCCGGCTGGTGACGCCTGTTTGGTCGTTTTTCCAGGCTTCATCACGGTAGGGTCGTTCGAATTCACAATCGCCCCCTTTTGACTCTTCAGACCTTCCTTGCGAAGCTCGGCTTCGGCTTGTAACCAGTGATCCTGATCTTTACCTTCCGGACGACCTTCCTTATCCCAAATCTCGAATGCCCGGGCACAAATATCATCGTATGAAATAGTCATGCGCCAAAAATGACAAAAGAAGAGGAGGATGTCCTTGCTGATTTCCCTGATTAAAGGGTCCATAATCCTCGCAAAGTACAACACAAAGGCGTTCTGAATCATTCAGAACGCCTTGAAAATTGAAAACAATCCTTACTTCGCTGCGTTGAAACGCAGGGTCAGGCGGGATTTGCGACGGCTCGCGGTAGATTTATGAAGGACACCCACTTTCGAGGCTTTGTCGAGAGCGGAAGTCAGGTCTTTAAGCGCTGCCTTGGCTTCTTCTTTTTTGTTTGCCCCCAGCAGCTCCGAGTACTTCTTTTCCAAGGTGGTGACCCTGGACTTCGTGCTACGGTTTCTCAACTGTTTGCGTGCGCTATTACGAACCCGGCGTTCGGCAGACTTGGTATTCGGCATATTCGTTATCTTTAAATTAGAGCTGGCTACGGTAGCCGTTGCGCAGGCGATGTCAATGTCAAGTTTTAGTGCGATTTAAAGTCCGTCTCTTGCCCCTCGCTCTCTTCGCAAGTTTATCTCCTTGCTCCTCTAAGAATGGAATTCCCTTGGGAATAGTTCTATCTTTGCCCTCATGTCATCCCGGTTTCTTTCTCCTTCTGCTGCTCTCTTGCTCCTCCTGGCGCTTGCAATTCCTGTTACTCACTTGACTGCAGCGGAACTTCATCTCACTTCACCACGAAATTACGAGGTCATTCAACGCAACGCCAAAAACAGCGGCAAAATCATCGTGACAGGCGCTTTCAGCGGTCTTTTTCCTCCCAGCTCAAACGTCCAGGCCCGCCTGCTTGCTTCAAATACCCTCGCTGCTGATTGGATCCCGCTCTCCCGCCTGCAGCACACCGCCACTGGCTTTCAGGGAGAAGTCGACGCGCCTGCTGGCGGATGGTACCGCCTGGAAGTGCGAATCTTGGGTGAAAGCCCCACTTTGATTCTCCAGGGGTTTGTCGAACATGTCGGTGTCGGTGAGGTTTTCGTCATCTGCGGTCAATCCAACTCCGCTAACTACGGTGACGAAAAACAGGAATCCAAATCCGGCCTGGTCTCTGCCTTCACTGGAAAAGAATGGATTATTTGCCGCGATCCACAGCCTGGGGCCGGTGGAAATGGCGGCAGTTTCATCCCTCCTTTTGGCGATGCCATCGCTTCCCAACTAAAGATTCCCGTCGGCATGATCGCCCTCGGAGTAGGCGCCACCAGCATTCGTGAATGGCTCCCCGCAGGTGCTTTCTTCCCTAATCCCCCGACCCTCACAAACCACGTAATTCTTCACGCAAATAAAAAGTGGCAAAGCGATGGGGTAATTTTCGACCGGCTCATGGGCACTTTGAAACCTCAGGGTACCAATGGCTTTCGTGCGATCCTGTGGCACCAGGGGGAATCTGACGCCAATCAAAAAGATGACACCCGCACCTTGCGGGGCTCGGAGTACCAAAGGCTTCTCCAACAATTGATCCTTTCCAGCCGTGACGAAACGGGTTGGTCGTGCCCCTGGTTTGTCGCCCAGGCAAGTTATCATTCACCAGATGATCCCGGTTCTCCCGAAATCCGTGCCGCCCAGCGGGCACTTTGGCAGTCTGGCGTTGCCTTGCAAGGCCCGGATACGGATTCGCTCTCATCTAATCTGCGTTCCAACGGCGGAAAGGGTGTTCACTTTAGCGGAGCAGGCCTTCGAGCACATGCCCAACTTTGGGCGGATAAAGTTCTCCCCTGGCTTCAATCCCAAGTGCCTTCTGCCGCGACTTCCCCCTAAATCCAGGACCTGCTCGGGTGCCCCTCCATTTAAACTACTGCCTTTTCCGGGGTTCGGCGACCCCTTTGCTCCATATACGGTGCCGTGAGTCCCCTTACCTCCATTTGCTGACCAACTGGTAGCCAAAGAAACTCCAGGCTGCTATCGTGTCTGGAGGGTAGGCCAACGGATGGCGCGGGAGCATGATTAAAAAACGACAATTAACTTTTTTGGCCGCCAGCGGGTCGCAGAAATTCATTGTCTGGGTCGCAAAAAGTGAGCAGGCACTTTTCAAACAAGTCATGGGTGAAGAAAACCTGACCGCCGTAGAAAAATTCCCCGGACGCCACGAGATTCAATTTACCTTTAGCCATTCCCAGACGGATGTGGAACGTTTTTTGGCAATATTCAACGAACGTAACTCGCTTTAACCTTCATTCCACCGCTTCAAACTCCACGCCCATTCCCGGCATTGACTCCGCCCATGGCCAGTGCATTCTTCAACCATATCAACCCAACTTTTATGCCTCTAAAAAAATCGTGGCGCGAAAAATTGGCAGCTGACAAAGGCCTTCCGAAAGTTGCCGTGATCAGCGAAAAAATGTCCAAACGCTGGGGCGCCGGGACCATGCTTATTCCCGCACCCCGTCAAGTGGACGCCCTCATGAAGGAAATTCCGAAAGGAAAATTAATCACTATCAATGAAATCCGAAATCGGCTCGCCCATCAGCACGGAGCCAATGTTGGTTGCCCCATCACCACCGGGATTTTCGCCTGGATCGCCGCCCACGCTGCCGCAGAAGGCTCCGCAGCCGGTGAGAAAAAGACAACTCCCTACTGGCGCACTTTAAAATCAACCGGCGAACTGAACCAGAAATACCCGGGCGGCATCGAAAGTTTGAAGGCTCTCCTCCATGCCGAGGGACATCGCGTCATTCAAAAAGGAAAACGTTTCCTTGTTGCCGATTACGAAAAATATCTTTACGCGTGGAATCAAAAATTGAATACCAAAACTCATGGAAAATAGCGATCCACTCACTCTCCTCAAACAAGCCTTTCACTCCGACGATGCCAAAACCGTTCAGCAGCTCTTCGCTCAGTTCCCCGAAATGAGGAAAAGGGTCAACGATCCTGTCCCCGGCTGTGACGGCCCCCCCATCATCTGGGCTAAAAGCGCTGCCATGGTGGACGCCCTCGCCAACTCAGGAGCCGACTTGAACGCAAAAAACACATGGTGGGCGGGCGGCTTCGGCGTCTTGCATTATGCTCCACCAGAAGCAGCCCTGCAGGCCCTCGAACGCGGCGCAAAAATAGACGTCCACGCCGCAGCGCGACTCGGTCTTTTTGCGGAACTAAAGGAAATTATCCTTTCACACCCCGAAAAGGTCCATGAGCCCGGCGGCGATGGTCAGACCCCTCTCCATTTTGCCAGCACCTGCGAAATCGCTTGTTTCCTTTTGGATCATGGCGCGAAAATCGATGCCATCGACATCGATCACGAATCCACGCCAGCACAATACATGGTTAAAGATCGACAGGAAGTCGCCGCCGGCCTCATCAATCGAGGCTGCAAAACCGATATTCTAATGGCCGCTGCTTTGGGCTTGAAATCCCTCGTCGATCATCACCTCAAAAACAATCCAAACGCCATCAGGATGCGCGTTACCGAAGAATTTTTCCCCATGGTTGGAAAAAAATCTGGTGGTACCATCTATCAATGGACTCTTGGATGGCATGTGTCCCCCCATCAGGTCGCTCAAAATTTCGGCCATCAGTCCCTGTGCGAATACCTCATGGACAACAGCCCTTTGGATGTGCAATTGGTCAATGCCTGCTGGCTCGGCGATTCAGCACGTACTTCCGCACTCATCCGAAGCCATCCCGGTCTCACGAAAACCTTGCTTCCACCTGATGTCAATCAACTCGCTCATGCCGCCCGCAACAACAACCTTGATGCCGTTCGACTGATGCTTTCCGCAGGCTGGTCGCCCAAAACCAGCGCCAGCCAGCACGGCGCCACAGCGCTCCACTGGGCTGCATGGCACGGAAACGTGGAAATGCTGAAATTGATTTTAGATCACGAACCTGACATGGAAGCGAGGGATCTTGACTTTAAGATCACCGCTCTCGGCTGGGCGCTCTATGCGTCCAATAATGGTTGGGGCTCCAAAAACGCAGATTATGTTCAAGCAGTTAAAACCTTGTTGACCGCTGGCGCCATGATTCCGGAAAAGGTGGCTGGAAGAGTGGACGTGGTGCGCGCCGTCACTTCCTTTAAGGCTAACTCGTGACCATCGTTGCTATGGCTTCACTATGCATGACCTCATAGACCGCTCGCAGTAAGTCTTCCGCTGAAAAAGGTTTTTGTAGCATCCGGCAAGCTTCGGGCACACGCCTTTTTTCCGCCATTCCGCTGGCCACCATGATTTTCATCCTGGGATTCATGGCTCGAATTACCTTTGCGAAAGTCGCCCCATCCACCCCCGGCATCATGATATCCGTGATCACCATTTTAATGGACGATTTATTCGCCACAAATTGCAGCACCGCAGAGCTGCCGTCTTCGGCTGTCACAACCTCATACCCATGTTTCAATAGAGCCTGGCAAAATACTTGCCGAATCGCCGGCTCGTCATCGACCACAAGTATCAATTCCCCATTCCCTCGCGGAACAGGATCTGAGGCCACCAACACATCCTTCGCGCATGCCATGGGGTCAGCGGGAAGCGTGACTTGAAATACAGTTCCCCGACCTTCCGTGCTATCCACCTTCAGGATTCCCCCATGGCTTTTGACAATTCCCAGCACTGTCGAAAGCCCTAAACCCGTTCCCTTCCCTATGTCTTTCGTTGTGAAAAACGGATCGAAAATCTTGTCCAGAATTTCCACCGGAATTCCCATTCCATTGTCCTCTACTTCGATCACCACCATGGAGCCCGATTGGTCAAATCCATTTCTGGCGGATACGTGAAGCTTCCCGCCGTTCGGCATTGCGTCTCGCGCATTCACGCATAAATTCATTAACACCTGGTGAAGCTGGGTTCCGTCTCCGACCACCGGCCAAAGTTTCGTTTCGCTCTCGCAACTGACCTGGATGTTCTTTGGAAATGTGTCGCCCGCCACCTTGCAAATATCCTTAAGCAGGCAATCAATAAGTATCGGCGTCCTCTTTCCTTCTGACCCCCTCACGAAAGTCAGCACTTGTTTGACCACGTCCGCTCCCCTTCTCGCGCTCAACTGAATGGTATTTACCATGTTGGCCGCCTCAGGTCTCAAATTCTCGTCACGCAAAATTTCACTCGCCATGAATATCGGCGCGAGGATGTTGTTCAAATCATGCGCAATCCCGCTCGCCAGCGTCCCCACGCTCTCCAACCTTTGCGCTCTTAGAAATTGCTTCTCCAATTGCTTCTTTTCCGTGATGTCTGTGCTGATCGAAAGTATTCGTTCCGCCTGCCCATCTTTTCCTTTGACCAGAGTCCAGTGACTTTCCACCAGTATCGATCGGTCTCCTTTCGTTTTTTGGTCCAGTTCTCCCTCCCAATACCCCCCCGCGAACGTTTGCTTTTTTGCTTCTGCGAACGCTGTGGACTGAGTTTGCTCGATCAATTCATGAACCAGTCTTCCCTCCGCCTCATTGCTGGAATATCCATAAAGTCGTTCTGCTCCTTGGTTCCAGAACAACACTCGGTCTTCCACGTCGCGCACGATGATTGCTTCCCTCGCCAAATCCAGCAGCTGTGCTTGCGCTTGTATTTTTCGTTCAGCCGCCTCCTGCCGTTCCTTCAATTTAACCTCAACCAGCGCCCGCTGGATTGCCGATAACAACCTCTTGGGTCTCTGCTTCAGCACATAATCCGTCGCGCCTAGTTTCAACGCGTCAATGGCTGCTTCCTCGCCGATCGTCCCGGAGTAAAAAATGAAAGGAGTCCGCGGCGACAATTTCTGCGCCGCGTTCAGCGCAGCTTTCCCGTTGTAGGAAGGTAAAGAATAATCCGAAATAATTAAATCCGGCCTGCTCTCCTTCAGCATCTTCACAAAGTCCCCTTCACAATCCACCTGCTTCAAATCCAGATCAAACCCTTCCGACTCCAGCAGCGCTCTCGTCAGCTCCGCGTCCATCGGGTTGTCCTCCAAAAGTATGATCGAAATTTTTTCCATAGTGTTCCCTTAAGGTGGAGGTTCGTTCACCGTCATCCAGAATCGACCCAACTGCTGCACTGAGTCCGTGAAATCCTTGAAATTCACCGGTTTAACTACAAACGCATTTATCCCCAGTCGATATCCTTCCGCCACATCCCTCGGTTCCCTTGACGAGGTCAACATCACCACAGGCACGTCCCGCAATCGCTCGTTTTCCCGGATCGCCTTCAACACCTCCATTCCATTGATCCGCGGTAATTTTAGATCCAGCAAAACTAGTTTTGGAATTGGATTCCCCCGGCCCGCGAATTGTCCTTCTCCTGAAAAGTATTCCAGCGCCTCCACCCCATCCCGGGCCACCACCACTCTCTCCTTCAATCCAATGCTCTCAAGCGCCCCGAGGGTCAGCTCGATGTCGTTCTCGCAATCGTCGACAAAGAGAAGTTCTTTTTGATACGTCATATGCAGTTCAGGAAAGTTGCTCCGGCAGTGAAAAGAAAAATGTTGCCCCTTTTCCCAGTTCAGCTTCCGCCCACGTTCGCCCGCCATGCCGCTGGATTATCCGCCGCACATTCGCCAGTCCTATCCCCGTTCCCTCAAATTCACTCTCGCGATGCAAACGTTGAAATACCCCAAACAACTTGTTTGCGTATTTCATATTGAATCCGGCTCCGTTGTCCTTGATTGAATAAATCAACTCGTTTCCTTTTTGCGCCCCGTTTATCTCAATTTCCGCCGGCTTCCTGGCTCTGGTGTATTTAACTGCGTTCGATAACAAATTTTGCCAAACCATCCGTATTAACGCCACATCCCCCCGCACCTCGGGAAGCGACCCAATTTTCCATATTATTTCCCGACCTTCCTCGTTGATTTTTATTTCATCCACGACTCCACTCACCAGTTGCCCCATATCTACTTTTTCCACTGCCATGGATTGTCGCGACATTTTTGAAAACGAAAGCAAGTCATCTATCAATGCTCCCATCTGTTTTGCCGACTTCGTGATCAGACCAAGGTAACGTTGCGCTATCGCATTCGATTCCATGCTGGGGTCCACCACCAATAATTGCGCAAATCCATCCATGTGACGCAACGGCGCCCGTAAATCGTGCGAAACCGAGTAGCTGAAGGCCTCCAGCTCATTGTTCAATGTCACAAGCTCACTCGTTCTTTCTTCGACCCTCTGCTCCAATTCCGCGTTGTTTCGACGTATCTCGGCGTTCGCCTGTTCAAGCTGTCTTTGCCTCGACGCCAGCGTATCAGCCATGATATCAAATCGGCGCGCCAATATATGCAGCTCGCTCTTCTCACTGGAGATTCCAGTTCTCGCGGTTAAATCTCCTTTCGTTAAAAGTTCCGTCGCCCCCAACATTGCCCCCACCGGTCTCAGAAAGGCCCGTTCCGAATACCATCGCGCAATCAGCAGCACGATCACTGAGATCAACAAAAAGCCCACCAGGCTGCCGCCAAACCTCGCGTCTGCCTGGGCAAACAAGAGTTTTTGGGGCACAGCAACCTGCACAGATAAAAAGGGCTCTATTCCGTCAACAACCGAGGTCGTCGCATACAGCCGCCTGATCCCGTCTCTTCCATCCGTCTCCAGTATTTCCCCTTCTTGACTCACCACTTTCGGTGCAAATGGGAACGAGGAAATCTTTTTCCCGACCCCATCCTGCAAGAGCGGATGCTGTGCTACCACGTGTCCCCCTCGATCCATGACGCTCACGACCCCGCCTTCCGGCACCGGTATGGCCGCCAGCGCTTCCGACAACAGAGGCAACTTCAACGAAGCATACATTAACCGAATCACTTGTTTGTTGCCTTGAAAAACGGGATAGGCAAATTGAAGCGAAGCTGGCTTCAAATTGTTTTCCCCGCCTAACTCATTCATCGAAAATGCTGGTTTCTTTAGCACCTTGCGGGCAAAGGCCAGGGAAATTGGGTCGCCGATCAAATTCGTGCCCAACGTGTGACAAAATACGGTTCCATCCTTTTCAATCAGTCCGAAATCATGAAAGTCAGGCTGTAGCAATTTGAGATTAGCCATCCCTGTTCGACTTAAACCCTGGTCTTTTGCCATCACAAAAAACGGGAATTGCGTCATCGTCGAAAGCAACTGCCGCGTTTGCTTGATGTAATAAGCCTGGCTGGCGGCCGCGAGCTTCGCTGCATAGATTGCCTGCTCCCGAAGCATCTTCTTTTCCGACTCTTGTCTCTGCACGTTCGCACCCAGCACCAGCATACCGGTCGGTATAAGCACCAAAAGAAGCAGGAAGATCAGCCTGAATTTGAACGATTTGGAGTTCATACGCCCTGCTTTACAGCCCCTCTCATCTGCCGTCGGCCCACGCCGTTCGAACGCAAACAAAAACTGGTTGTTATATATCGGTTGGGAGACCCCCCGACTTTAATTATATTTTTAAAATTTTTAAAGTGCAAAACGCGACGTGATTCTCATATTGGCATCCCTCTGCCTCTCCACTCCCGGTTGCGAATATCGGTATTGCAGGAGACGCCACAGGACTTCCATTACACAGCCCTCCTAATATATACGTAAGCACCCAGCGGTTTCTTTCAGATTATTTTCACTTTTTTTTAAAAATCTTCTGTTTTACACAGACTGCTGTCACCGGTGTGGCGCCGGTGTGTATTCCGACCGCATAACTTATCCCTTCCCGTCCTGTATTCTGAGCGATCTCAAAATGCCCATCAAATCCGGCCTCGATATCCTGGAGTGGTTGCGCGACCACCCGAATTGCAAGGTCATTCCGATCACCATCCTCAGTTCATCTAAACAGGCAAGCGACGTGAAACGCGCTTACGAACTCGGAGTAAATGCCTATTGCGTCAAGCCAGCCCTTTTCGCCGATTTCGAGAAGTTACTTAAAAACTTTTTTGGTTTCTGGGAAATGTGCGAAATTCCGGATATCCCCCAGAGGTGCACCTAGCCCAACCGGTATGGGTACCGCGTGTCTGGGATGATCCTCCACATCCTTCCTTCAATCATACCCCACTCGGTTGAAATTAGCATTTCAGGACTTGTCCTCATATCCGCTTTACCGTACTGGTATCGTGTCCATTGCCTGCAACCTTATGAGCAAAGTTATTCGGATTTGTCTCCTCGAGGATAACGTCGATGACCTTTTCCTCTTTCGCCGCCTTTGCGGCAGCTACATGGAAATCGCTGTCACCTTCGGCTCGGTTTCAGAATTCGAAACTTCCTACCATCTTCACCAGGTTGACCTGATCATTTCGGATCTTTCTCTCCCTGATTATTCCGGCATTTCCGTCGTTCGCCATATCCAGTCCAGCTCTCCCCATACCCCCATCATTGTTTTAACCGGTCATCGAGAAGAACAAATAGCTCTCGACTGTCTCAAGCGCGGAGCCCAGGACTTTCTGGTAAAAGGAACTTTCGATTCCGCCACTCTTCGCCGCGCCGCGCGTTATGCCATCGAAAGAAAAATGTTTGAGCGCCAGACATTTGGGCGATTCTCCGCGATTATCGCCGCCCAATCCGAAATCGCTTCCACAAATCTGGGAATCGATGACGTCATGCGAGTCGTTTGTGAACGCGTCCAGGGAATTACCAGCGCTGCGGGAGCGGTAATCGAGATTTCGCTCCGTGACAAAATGGTCTTCGGGGCCGCCTCCGGTCTCGGTGAAAATCAAATCGGCCTCAGTCTCAAATCGGACACCGGCCCCTCCGGCTCCTCTTTCACTCCAGATCAAATCCTCCTTTCCTATGACACAGAAACCGATCCTCGCGTCGACCGCGAGGCTTGTCGCAAGGCTGGAGTACGCTCCATGATCCAGGTCCCTCTTGTTTATAATCATCAAATTTTGGGAACCCTGACAATCTTCGGAAAGTTTCCGGAAGCTTTCTCCGAAATGGATTTGCAAACCCTGCAAATCATCGCCGGCCTGGTTGCCCCCCACATGCACAGCGCCAAACTATTCAGCAAATCCAGCTCGCTTTGACCATGGGAAACCCAACCAGGCAAAATGGGAAATGGCTCAATCCCACCATCGTGGGGATCGGCCTCGCCTCCCTTTTTAGCGATTGGTCTCACGAAATCGCCAGTGCCGTCATGCCTGCTTATCTCGCTTCCATGGGCGCTGCTGCCGTCTGGCTGGGTGTCATCGAAGGCTTTTCAGATGGCCTCGCCAGTTTCGCCAAAATGGGTTCTGGGTTTTATACCGACCGCCTGCGCCGTCGAAAACCGATCGCTGTGCTCGGTTACATCGTCACTGCCTTCGGCACTGCTTCCTTTGGACTCGCCACTACAGCCTGGCACGTGCTTCTTGCCCGTTCCTGTGCCTGGCTTGGTCGTGGGGTCAGGACTCCTGTTCGTAAAGCCCTCCTGGCCGGTTCAGTCACCCGCGAAACCTATGGCCGTGCTTTTGGCTTCGAAAGAATGATGGATACGCTCGGTGCCATCATCGGACCTGCCTCTGCCTTCTTTCTACTTCCCCTGGTTGGAGGCTACTATCCCACCTTGTTTGGCTTGACCCTTATTCCGGGATTAATCGCCGTTGCCATGATTGCTTTTGTCGTAAAGGAGCAGGATCGAAAACCGGTACCCCATATTTCTTTCGGCGAAAGCCTCAAGGCGCTGCCTCCCCGGTTTCGACGATTCCTCATCGCCGTCGGGCTTTTTGGCGCGGGTGATTTCGCCCACACCCTGCTTATTCTTCTGGCCACTCAAAGACTCTCTCTCACCCATGGAACCCTCAGGGCTGTTAGCATTTCCACCGGCCTTTACATCTTGCATAATGTTTTTTACGCCAGCTTTTCCATGGTCTCTGGCTGGCTCGCAGACCACTTTAATAAAGGGAAACTGTTGGCTTTCGGCTATTTTCTGGCGGCCTCCATGGCCTCAGCCATTATTTTTCTGCCCCTCAACGTCTGGACTTTGGCGGGCATTTTCGTGACAGGCGGCGTCTATGTGGCCATGGAAGAAACTTTGGAAGACTCTTTTTGTGCCGAACTCGTGCCAGAAGAACATCACGGAATGGCATTTGGAACTCTGGCCACCGTGAATGGCATTGGCGACTTCGCCTCCAGTCTCATTGTTGGCCTTCTCTGGACTGCCTTCGGCACTAAAGTGGCCTTTACCTACAGCGCCATCCTGTTTGCCGTCGGCGGCCTCCTTACCCTGCGAATCACCCAGTCTCCAACAACAATGAGGATTAATTAATGTCAGTCAAAACAGCGTCGCAGGCTCTCACATCGGCCGGTTGGAATTAATTTTTCTTCTGCTGGCCTGGTGGCGGAGCCGGACTTCTTTCCGCTACTTTCAACTCCAGCCAGAATAAACTCCCCTTCCCGGGTGATGAAATTAATCCCACGCTCCCCCCCATCCGTTCCACGCCTTTCTTCACTATCGCCAGCCCTATGCCTGTCCCCTCGAACTGCACGTTAAGTCTCTGGAAGATCCCGAAAATAACTTCATGCGCCCCTTCCGCTATCCCCACCCCGTTGTCCTGGAAAAAGATCTTCACCCGGCTCGGGTCCATCGCCAGTTCCGACCAGATCCGCATCGTGGGTAAAGTTCCGGGAGCTACGAATTTTAGTCCGTTCCCTATTAAATTGGCAAAACACTGGGTCAATACCGCTTCGGCCGCCAGCACTGCCGGAAACGGCGGCACGAACTCCAACTTCGCCTCCGGCTCCTTGAACATCGGGTACAGTTCCAAAATATCCCGGAAAACTTTTTCCACCTCCACTGGTTTTAATTCCAGGTTCACTCGCGAGACTTTGCTATAGGTCAACACATCCTGAATCAGTCTGTCCATTCGCGCCGCCGCGCTGCTTATCCGTCGGATGTACTCTCGCCCCTCCGGACTGATTTGTTGGCCGCAATCTTCAGAAAGGATTTGCGCAAAACTCTGCATTGCCCGCAATGGCGCGCGCAAATCATGCGAGACGCTGTACGAAAATGTCTCCAGGTCGGAAATTGTCTCCCGCAATGCCGCCGTTCTCGTTTCCACTACTTCTTCCAGACGATTCGCATGGTTTCTGAGCTCTTCCTGCGTCGCTTCCAATGCCCAGTCCGCCAGCTTCGACTCCGTAATATCTCTGAATGTCCATACCCAGCCGTAATGTATTCCATCCCTCTTGATCGGTCCTCCAAACCGGTCGTATACCCTTCCATCTTTCATTTCTATCTCTTCTCTAAATTCTTTTCCTGGCTCCGAATAAATCTCCGCTATCCGCTTCCGGAACTGTTCCGGAGCCACCGTCTGCTTCGCCGCCCACTCCAGCGCCAGTTCGTCGGATCCCGACGCCCGTACTTCCGCAGGAAATTTCCAGATCTCCTGGAACCTTTGGTTCATGTGCAGAACATCTCCCGTTGGCGAAACCACCAGGATCCCGTCGAGCACCGATTCCGTCACCGCCTCCAGCAGCGCCTTTTGATACAGGAATTTGTCCTCCGCCTGTTTTCGTTGCGTAATGTCGTGCACCGTCCCTATCAAATGAACACACTCCCCCTCCTCATTAAAAACCGGGCTTATCGATACCACCCCGTGCCTCTGCGCCTCACCATAAAAAGTCCCTTCTTCCCAGCTCACCGGGGCTTTTTCACGAATCGCTTTCCCATAGTTGCCCAACAGCATTTTTAGCGATCTCTCCGGTACGATTTCGTTCACCAGTTTCCCAATCACATTTTCCATCGTCAATCCCGTCGCTTTTGTAAACGCCCGGTTTACCGAGAGGAATCGATAACGCTCGCCCGGCTCCACAGAAAGGTAGTAAACACCATCGGATACATTACTATAAATCAGTGATAGTTCGCGTTCCCTCGCCTCCAGCACCTCCGCTGCGTGGCGGCGCACCGTGATGTCCATGATCACCACTACCACGTAGGGATCGTTCGTCATCACGTTTCTCGGTTCGTAAACTACCTCGTAAATCCTTTGCCTTCCATCTCGCGGATGGCTCGCTAATTGAAGCTCATAAGTCACTCGTTCACCCGAAAACGCAAGGTCAAGCTTCGGTTTTATTTGTTCGTGATAAACTCCGGGCAGCAAATCTTCCACCCGTCGCCCCACTATCTCCGCGTTCGCCAGCCCCAGGATTTCCGCATACGTCGAGTTTCCAAAAAGGTAGCGTCGATCTTTGTCCACCATCACCAACCCCACTCTCGATTCATTCGTCACCGTTCGCAGCAGCGTTTCGTTGGTCCGTAGCGCCTCCTCTGCTTTTTTGCGTTGCGAAATTTCCTCGATCACTCCGATAAACCAGGAAGGATTGCCCTCGCTATCCTTCATCAACGTCACCGTCGTCAGGCTCCACACCAGGCTCCCGTCTTTGCGGATATACCTTTTCTCCAGGTTGTAATCGTTGATTTTCCCCGCCAACAGCCCGCGCACCATGACTTCCGTCTTCGGCAAGTCTTCAGGATAGGTCAATTCCGAAAAAGTTCGTTCACTTAATTCTTCGGCCGTGTAACCCAGGATGTCCGAAAATCTTCCATTCACCTGCTGAAACTTTCCATCCAGCGAAGCAATGGCCATCCCCACCGCCGCCTGGCTGAATAGCGCTTGAAACCGCGTCTCCGTTTCTCTTAATTTTGCCTCGGATGTCTTCTTTTCTGTGATATCCCGAAATAGTACCGTTACACCTTCGGCCGATGAGTGGACGCTTACATCCATCCACCTCCTCAAAGTCGGAAAATGAATCTCGAAGGCGGACGAGAGTTTGGCATTTTTTATTCGCTCCATTTCTCTCTCGAATTCGCCTCCCTTTAAGATCGGCGCCACCTCCCAAATATTTTCGCCCGTCAACTCCTTTCCCGCCGCTCCGAGTTCATCGAGGAGAGTTCGGGCCTTCTCGTTCAAATGAAATAAGCGCCAATCATCATCCAGAATCATTAATGCGTCGCTAATCCCGGCCAGTATCCGCGCATACTTTTCGGATTCATAAAGCACTCTCGCCCTCGCTTTGGATAAGGCATCAACCCCCACCACCACCAACGCGCAAAAGAAACAAAACGCCAACTCCGCCACCAGGACTTTAACTTCCAAATGAAACGGCTTCCCGGGTTGGAGATAATAAAAATTGACCACCACCCCGCTTAAGACGATCGACGCAATCGCTGGACGCATTCCGCAGAGATACGTCGTAAATGCCACCCCCACAAAAAACAGCGCGAACGGCATCGCATTGCCAATCCACCTGTCCAGGGAAAATCGTCCCACCGCGCACAGCGCCACGATCAGTAAGGCGGTGGGGTATCGGACGGATCTGGGAATTATCCGTGGCGTGCTGGCGTGAATGCGATCAAAATTCAAAACTCTCCTCAATGATTGAGGCAACAGAGCAAAAACTGAAAGCCGTTTCGAGAAGTGGAAAACTAGTTCTTAGTCTTCGAATGTACCTGACGGGCCTTCTTCTCTTTGGTTTGTAACTCGCCGAGTAATCCCTTCGTCTTTTCGAGAGCTTTCTTGTTCTCTTCCAGACGCTTTTTCACTGCCTCAAAGGATTTGTCAGACGAAACCATTGCCCGAGTTTAGGGCTCACCCTTAGTTAATCCAGAACAATATCAGGGAAAGTCCCCTGATTTTATCCTCAGGGCCACGCGCTAAAGAAATTTTATTACCCCAGCAAACTATTGAACCTAAGCTACTTACGCATGCATCTCCCTCCACGATGGGTCTCTTTTCTGAAACGGTGGACACGATATTTGATGCCATATGTGAAGTTCAACCATCCGAATCTATGCGTTTCCTTTTGATTCTCCAACAGCGCCAAACCGTTAAGTGAGCAAGTACTTCCTGGGATGACTTCTAAAAGTTCGAAAATTTAAAGAAACTTGAACGTGATGCTGTGACCAGGTAACGACGGTCCCTCGCCCGTTCAGGGTCGGTCACGTTACTTGACAAAAAAAGCGATAGGCAGTGCCAAAAAATAAAGAGTAGTTCCCACCGCTTCAACCACCTGCCCGACTTCGTGATCCGTTTCCTTTTCTCCCCTTGGTAACTCTTCCTTTGATGCGCGAAAGGTCTGACACCCACAACTTGCAAACAGTATGCCTATGCAAATTCCAACGCGTGCTCCATAAACCAGGAGTTCAATGCGATTCTTCATCGTTGTCTCTCCGTCCCCTCACCTTGGTCCGGTTCATTCCAATATTCTGACGCGGATCCGGCAAGGATAACTCCATTTTTTCGATTGGATTTGAAATTCATCCTAAATCCACCAACGGTTTCAAGCAGCAGAACCATGGGCCGCCCTTTTCTTATAAGCAACAACTTTTGTTGATTGCATATATCTGCCAAAATCGTCCCGAGCCAAAGCCGCCTCCCCCCAGGCGCCTTTAGGTGCAAATTGTTCATAGCAAACCAGCCATCCCCCCACTAACCCAAGCTGCATCGCAGCGACATAATTTCAAACTTCCATCCTCCTGCCCCTCGGTAACAAACAAAGTTTTTTGGCTTAATTCGTCAAAACGCCGATGCCCAGGTTTTGACACGCTGACCCACATTGATCACGATGGGATTGCATGAATCTTGCCGGATTATTTGGGATTGGGCTCTTGATGGCCACACTAAACTCTTTTGCTGGAAGTGTGATGGTGGAGACGGGCAACACCCGCGTTTTATTTAGTGAGGAGACAGGCGGGGTCCTGGGAATTGTGGACAGAACTTCTGGAAAGAATTTCATCTCAAAGGTGGCGGAGAAACCAGGTTTGTGGCGCCTGAAGTTGCGGGGTGGGAACGGAGAATTAATTCAGCTGGATAGCCGCAGCGCGGCCCGGCCAGGCGTCTATTCGCAACGTGGGTCCGTCGAATTTGTTTGGACAAATTTGCAGGCAAAGGGAGTCACCGGCGGTTTCGACGTGCGCGTCGTGTGCAAGGTGTCACACTCCGATGGTTTGGCTCATTTTCGGATTGATGTGCAAAATAAATCGAATTCTTCGATTTTGTCGGCCCTCTTCCCTGAGCTGGATGGTTTTGGCACAGCCGGGACCTCAGATGTCGCTTTTCCAAAATATAACTGGGGGGAAATGTTTCGCGGATTAAAAGGAAAATTGTATGGAAATTATCCATCTGCCGATATGCCAATGCAGTTTTGTTCAATCACTGAAGGTTCGAATTCCGTTTATTTTGCTGCTGAAGATCCGGGTGCGTTATTCAAGACATTCTTGATGGAACCAGGAGTAACGTTCTCTGTGGAGACCTCCGTCCCGAATGCCACCATAGTCGGGAACAATTGGAAGGAGGCCTTTGATTTTGTAGTGGGGACCTATGAAGGAGATTGGATGCGCGGCTGCAAATTGTATCGGGAATGGGCATTGAAGTCGGCGCCCTGGACCGCAAAAGGGCCGATTGCCAGGCGCAAAGATGTGGCAAAGGCAGTAAAGGAAGTAGGAGTGTGGCTCAACGTGTCCGAGCATTTTGTCGAAAATGAAAAGAGCGCGCTCGCATTCCGCAAAGAGATTGGAGTACCGATCGGCGTTCAGTGGTACAACTGGCATCGAAATCCATTTGATAAAGAATATCCAGATTATCTGCCGCCCAAACCAGGTTTTGTGAACTCGGTGAAGGAGTTAAAGCAGGCTGGTATTTATTCGATGCCCTATATCAACGGACGGTTGTGGGATACCGCTAATACTAATTATGCGGAAGCGCGACCTTATGCCACTGCACTGGAAAATGGAGAGCGATTTTTGGAGGATTACCAATCCGGAACGAAGCTGGCAGTCATGTGTTTGGGAAATCCGTTTTGGCAGACAAACCTCGCGGGTCTCATCGAGCGTATCGCGGCGGAGACAGGCGTCGGCGGGATTTATATTGACCAGGTGGCGGGAGCGCCAATTGCCGAATGTTTTGATCCGAGCCACGGCCATTCATTGGGCCGGGATCA
>JAQGOY010000032.1 GCA_028293375.1 Verrucomicrobiales bacterium
GCCCTGGCTGAGTTCACTCCGCACTACAGAAAACTCAAACATATGAAAAACCTCAAGTCCCGCAAATCAGGGTTCACCCTCGTCGAAATCATGATCGTGGTTGCCATTATCGGATTGTTGGCTGCCATCGCCATTCCCAACTTCGTGCGCGCTCGCACTAAGGCTCAACAAAATGCCTGCATCAACAACCTTCGCCAAATCGACGGAGCGATTCAGCAATGGGCTTTGGAAAACAAAAAAGGCACCAATGCAGCAGTTACTCACAGTGACATTACCGGGTTCCTCAAAACGCCTCCCACCTGCCCTGCTGGCGGCACCTCCTTCGCAGCGGATTACACCCTGAGCACCGTGGCAGCCACCCCGCTCTGCGCTGTAGTCGCCGCGTCACATACCCTTCCGTGATTAGACTTTAGTTGAAAATGAAGCTCAGGCCCGGGCATTGCCCGGGCTTTTTTGTGTACTGATCACTAAAAGCAGATGTGAATTTACAAAACGACACCAACTCCAAACACTTTTTTACCGGGGACTTACCAAATGGCCCTCTCTACTGCTTGATGGTACGGGCGATCAAATCGCTCGCCTCTGAAATATTATAAGGTTTGTTCAGGATCCCAATTTCATAGGTTTTCTCAATCATGCTGCGCTCTTTATCTTCCAGGTATCCCGTTGCCAGGATAAGTTTAATAGAAGGATATTGTTGTTTTACAATCTCTATGAGCTGCAGCCCCGTTTTTCCGGGCATGGAATAATCGGTAAGTATGAGATCTATCTTGCCCTGGCGGCGCTCCAGGATTTTTACGGCTTCGTCCACGCTCATTGCGCAAAAGACGTCGTAGCCCGCAGCCTGCAGGAACCGTGTGGCGAAATCACAAACTAATTCCAAATCGTCGACCACCATGACGTTGCCGGAGCCCCTCGCCATCCTTGCCCCGGGCATCTTGGTTGCCACCGGGTGTTCATCAAGCACCGCAGGCAGAAACACATGGAACGTGGTTCCCCGCCCCATCTCGGTATCGACTTCGATGATCCCGCCAGCCTTGGAAATCACATTGTGAACAATGGCCAATCCGAGGCCAGTGCCCTTGCCTTTTTCCTTCGTGGTGAAAAATGGATTGAAAATGCGGGTCAGGACGTCGGAAGGAATGCCCGTGCCAGAATCGGCTACGCTGCATCGCACAAAGGTGGCCCCATAGGTAGTGCCGGCTTTGTTGGCCTGCGCCTGGGTGAGTTGCACAAGGCTGTTTCGAATTTCGAGGGTGCCCCCTTTGGGCATTGCATCCTGGGCGTTCACGCAAAGATTGAGAAGGACCTGCTGAGCTCGCGTCGCATCCATTCTCACTTTCAAAGGTTCTTCATGTGGATAAAGGGTAATTTTTGTCCTGTTTCGCAAGGTCCTGCCAGCCAACTCGCTCGCTTCACCGATCACCTGGTTAAAGTCGAGGATTGTTTCAACTTCATCCGTGATTCGGCTGAAAGAAAGTAACTGCTGGGTAATGCCCGCTGCCTGGCCGGCTGCTTTCTCGATCTCCTTCAAGCTGCTTTTCGAATCCTCCGGTATGGCTTCGTCCATCATCGCCAGGGTGGTGTAGCCTCTCATCACCAGGATGAGGTTATTGAAATCGTGGGCTATCCCCGCTGCGAGAGAACCTACTGTTTCCATTTTCTGGGCCTGGTAAAGCTGGTTCTGCAGTTCCGCGAACTCCGTGTGATCCGTAATCTTGTAAATAAGCCCGGAGATCTGACCATCCGCGCGCCATGGGGTAATCTTAATGGACCAATGTTTATTCCCCCTGGTTTCTCTAAATTCACGTGACTGGCCACTGGACAGGACTTCCTTAAATAAATTCGCCAGTTCCTCCCGTTTGGGGTCGTTTACCACGTAATCCAGAAGGTTTGTCCCGATCCGCGGATCCTGATCGAATTTCAACCACCCATGCTCTGGCGGGAATGAATGGAAGCTGTCGTTGTAGTCCGTCAACACGAATGAGCTGTCGAGCGTGTAAACCACGGCATCGATTGAATTTAAAATCGTTCGCGCAAAATTACGCTGCTCAATCAGGGATTTTTGCAGCTCATACCTTTCCGTGACGTCTCGTTCCAGCGTCGAGTAACCAATCAAAGTGCCGGAAGAATCGTAGACGGGAGAAATGGAAGTCTCGACACGATATTCAGTCCCATTCGCCCGGATGTTGATCAGTTCGCCCGTCCATGAAAGACCTTGCTGAACATCCTTGAGATAGCATTCTATTTTCGAGGCCTCGAATGGAGCGCGCAGAAAGGAATCCTTCTGACCAATGATGTCTTCGATCGAATAGCCCGTTACTTCCTGGGTGGCCGAATTTGCAAAAGTAATGAGAAATTTTTCATTGGTGATGAAAACAACGTCTCTCGCAGACTCGATGGCCGTCATCAGGCGTTGAGCGTGGGATTCGAGCCGCCACCTGCGGCTGGCGTCCTTCATCGAGAGCAGGAACCAATCATCGCTAAGGTGCATCACCTGCACGTCCGCGAGCATGATAATCTGTTTTTCGAGCTGAATGCTAACCGAAGCCAAAGTCTCGGTGAAATTGCTGCGGCGAAAGAGATTGCGGATCTTTTGCAGCGCTGCGGTGGTGAATACTTCGGAAAGTTGGCATTGCCATGAAGGAGCTCCCCCAAAGAGCTGACTGGCCCTTTTGTTTAATTCCAGCACCGCCCCGTCGCGATCCACCACTAGCTGCGCGTCTTCCGCGTTGTCGAAAAAACAGCGCCACCACTGAGCCTGATGGATTTCAAGTTCCTGCACTTCCTCCATTATCGGCTCCGCCCGCCTCATACTTAAGTTAACAATAAACCAACAAGCTCTGCGCAATCGGGCTGATCTTGTTGTGATTCCTTAACTTATCGATATAGGTTTCGTTTAATTTAAGCCCGTCCGGCACTAATAATATTCCATTTGAAGTGTAAATCTCCTTGGCCAGCACCATACCTGGACGGAGCTCAGCCATCAGCACTTCGCGCAGGCGCTTTGGCATATTCGCCTTGGGCAAGCTTCTCAACAAGGCTCGGACTGCCTCAGGGTCATATACGACGCCGCTTTGTCGTTTAATAATCTCCAGCGTGTCGTTCGGATCGTGTTTGCTTTCCGCAAAAGCCACTGCCACCGCCAGCAGCCGCGCGGTCCATGGAATATATTCGCCCGCAATTTTATCCGGGTACCCGGAACCATCGAACTTCTCATGATGGCCGCGAATAGTCGGCCCCACCAGACCGAGGGTATGAATGAAGCCTACCAGTTTTTCGCCAGCAGCAGGATGTTGCTCAATCAACATGACTTCCTGCTCGGTCAGAGTGTGAGGCTCCAGTTCCCATTTGCGAATGACGTGGCGCGGAACACCTATCAATCCTATATCGTAGAGCCATCCACTGATTTCCAGGGCCTGTTGTTCCGCATCGGAAAGGTTGAGGTTGCCTGACATGGCGCGGCAAAGCTCGTAAACACGGCGCGCCTGGCTGCCCAGGGTCGGATAAAATGTCTCCAGAGTTTTGACGCAAAGCTCGACGGATTTTTGCAGGTTTTGGCGCAACGTTTCGTTGAGTTCCTGCAAGGCATTATTTTTCTCAGCCACCATCGCCACTTGCTGTTCGAGCTCCTTGTTCACTTTTTGCAACTGGTCATTCATGCTCAGCGTTGTCGCCTGAAGCACAATGTTTTTGCATATAAGCTCGTAACGTTGCACCGCATTTTTTACCGTGGCCAGGAGTTCCTCCCTCAACCAGGGCTTCACTATAAATCGATAAATCTCTCCCTTGTTAATTGCGTCGATCACGGTGCTCAGACTTAGCACTGCGGTGATGAGAATACGCGTCGCGTCCGGCTGGATGAGTTTAACTTGCGCCAGGAATTCGAGGCCCGTGAGCAATGGCATTTGCTGGTCGGTAATAATCACCGCGAATCCCTGCTCTTTCAGCAAAGAAAGGGCCTGCACCGCGTTGGTGGAGGTGACAACCTGGTACCCCTCTCGCAGAAGGGTGTCCCGCAAAGCGACAAGAACGATCTCCTCATCGTCAACAATGAGGATGTTCTGCATTTTGGGATTTGGGTGAAGGTTCATGACGTTTCCTGTTCCAATAGCCCACTCACTTTATTCAATATTTCCTGTTGCGATAGTTCGGGCGTTATAAGCAAATCTACCTGGGCGTGCAACTCAGCATTTAATCTCTCGGTCATGTTGCCAACCAAATGAAGCATGGTCTTGAGTGGAGGTTTTTGGTTGTGCGCTTCCATACACAAAGGCAGCAACGCCTGACTTTCCGATTCGTACACCATGAATATCCCCGAAAACTGATATTCACTCGATGCCAGCACATCCGATGCATTTTCTGCCGAAATGGCGACCACCACATGATAGCCGTTCGACCTGAAGAATTCAGCTGTGTCTTCCAAAAGATCGCCAGGATGCGCCACCAGGAGCAGGGTCTTTCGTTTTTGTGATGGACTGATTTCGTACGGCATGCCCCTCTCCGCTTCGGAGAAATCCGCCTGCGGGAGTAGTAAATAGAAGGTGGTGCCGGCGCCTTCCCTGGATTCCACCGAGATGGCCCCGCTGTGCTTTTCCACGAAAAGCCGTGCATTGTAGAGGCCAAGGCCGGAGCCTTTATTCATCGCTTTGGTAGTGAAAAACGCCTCGAAAATAGTCTTTAGGTGGCGGGGCTTGATACCGCAACCTGTGTCCTTGACGCTAAGGCAAACGACCGGTGGCCTGGGTGGTTGCCCCTGCAATGTCTCGCTCGCAGGCAACTCCGGCATCACGCAGGTGGAAAGGGTCAGTTTCCCTCGTTGCGGCATGGCATCCGCCGCATTCAGGCAAAGGTTGATCACGACCTGGTTGAATTCCACCAGATCCATGAATAGTGGCAACTGTTCAGAACTCAATTCTGTTACCACTTCAATCCGTCGAGGAATGATTTTTCTGATCAAATCGGACAAGTCCGCCACCACCACATTCAAATCGTGATAATTCCGTTCCCCGGTTTTGCCCAGGTGAAGGTTAATAATCCGATGCACCAACTGGCTCGCCGCCATGGAATTCTGACGAATTAGATTTAGCCCCTCGTGGAAAGGGTGGTCTTTTTCAATCTGGTAAAGGAATGTTTCACTGAGGGAATGAATGCCGGCCATCACATTGCTGAAATCATGGGCTAACCCCATCGTAAGCACTGCGAGTGTTTCCTTCCAGGCCGCCGATGACAGTCGCTTTTCGGCAATGTTCTGTCGGGTGACATCCAGCCAGATTCCCTCGTATCCCAGTAACAAACCATTCGAAGTCACCACCGGCTCCCGGTGTTCCAACATGTAAACCACTTTTCCCGTTTGCGCGTGGATCAAGCGGTAGGTCAAACTCATGGCCTTTCCAGTGCGGGCGCACTGGCGAATTTGTTGTTCCAGTTCCGCGATGTCTCCTTCATGGACCAACTGCCAAAACTTGTTGGGATTCCGTTGCCAGTCGCGGCGATTTAACCCCAGCATGGGTTCCACCTGTGAACTGATAAAATCAAAACTAAAATCCGGCCTCTGGGTAAAAATCACTCCCGGCCAGCGGTGAACCAGCTTCCTAAGTTGCTCCTCGGCCTTCACCAGCCGCATGAACATTTCCCGGCGTGCGGGCTCCGAATCCAGGCGTTCCGCCCAGTTCCCCTCTTGTATCTCTCCCAATGGTGGGAGCTGGGATTGGAGTCTCGCCACGGTCAGATCTCCCGCTCGCGCCAATTCCAGTTGGAAAAAATGAACCCGGTCCAGCCCGGTGATTTTTAACTGGCCATTATGAAATCGTTCAGTTCCTGATGACCATCGCTTCCATGCCGAAATGAATTCTTGGCCAAAGCATTGAAGCACATTTTCAACCGGGAGTTTTTGCCACCCGTTTTCACTTAACCTGAGCCATGAGGTGAAGCTTGGATTCAGGTCTTGAACCATGCCCTCCATCGATACGACCGCCGTTCCTGCCTCCAACCATCGCGACAGCAGATCTATAGAGTAAACTCCAGGCAGAGTGGTATTGTCCTCGGCAGTAGCTTGGTCGACGTGGGCCAGATGTGTCATTCAGTTTACAAATCGCGAGTTGGACCTAAGGGAATTTCTACCTCAACCCAGGCAGACCTACAACTCGCTAATATCTTTATCGGTAATCCTTTTGCTTTCCTTTAGATAATTTGAAAAGTGCCTTAAGGAATTTAGCGATCCTGCCGATAGTTTGTTGCGAATTAGGCATGATAAACTACAGGCATCCGGTCCCGAAACACTTTTTCCAAACTCCATGGAAGATTCTTATTTTATTGGGGTTTTGCAGCATGCTCACCGCCTGCCATACGAAGATTAAGGAACCGGTATTAGGCCCGGGCTACAAGCTAAACAATGTATTCGCCGTCTCGGGCACTCTTCCCCCGGAACTGCGCAGAGTAGCCGTCCTGCCCATCCATATTCGTACGATTAATTTCAACAACGAGGATGGCAAAGATAATCTCACTCCCATCCTCCTCAAGGAACTGCAGAAAAGCGGTCGATTCGAGATCATTCCCATCTCCCCCGATGAGATGATCGAACTGTCCGGTCGCGGTTCCTGGCCCATCAGCGACAAATTCCCCCTGGGTTTCTTCACTAAAATCAAAGAGAAAACGGGGGCGGATTGTGTCTTGTTAACTACGCTCACTCAATACTCTCCCTATCCACCGCTACAATTAGGCTGGGAGACCCGTTTGGCCGATGAGAAACGCATCATTTGGTCGGTGGATGAACTCTTTGACGCGGGCAATCAGGAGGTAGCCAATGAGGCCCAGCGTTATTACCAGCATTATTTTAACAAGAAAGAATACCTGGCCGACGCCGAAACAGTGCTTCGCACGCCGGTGCAGTTTGGCCAGTATACACTGGACGCGATCTTTCGCACGATCCCTCCCAGATAAGCGCTAAAGTAATCAGGGTTTGTTCCGATAAACCAATTAACAGTGAAGGAATTACACAGTTAGCCTGCCCGAAAGAACGTATGGAAATTAACTCTAATATCAATATGGCAGGGGTTGGGAGGTCCTTTTCCCCCCGGCACACCAACTCTGCTCAAAAGGCAGGGGAAGATGCCGCAGCATTCTCCAGTAGTCACGCTTTGGAACAGGCTCTCACCGCCACTCCCGAAGTGCGCAGCGAAGCCGTCGAGAGGGCCCGCAACCTGATCGCGGATATCAAGTATCCGCCCAAAGAAACGTTAAACAAAATCGCAAATCTGCTGGCCATGAACCTGGATAGCAGTTCCGAACAATGAAAACGTTAAATCCCTGGCAGTCCTACAAAAAAGTCGCTACGACGACAGCCTCGCCCGGGCAGCTGGTTCTGATGCTGTATGAAGGCGCCCTCCGGTTTCTGGAACAAGCCAAAACCGCATTTCATTGCGATGATCCTCTGGACTTTAATCTGAATGTTTGCACCAACGTTCAGAAAGCCCAGGCCATCATTAACGAATTGAGTCTTTCACTCAATATGCAGGCCGGTGGTGAATTCGCCGCCAATCAACGTCGGCTATATAATTATCTCGATCGACGCCTTCAGGAGAGCAATCTCAGGAAGGACCTCGATGGCATTAACGAAGTCATTCACCGGCTCACCATCATCAAGGATGCCTGGGCTGAAATGCTTCAAACAGGCGCTGCTTTTCGTGAATCTCCCGTTCCGCTGGCCATGGCTGGTTAATCATTATGCCCGCTCATCATCAATTGCATCTGCTTTACGAGGAATGGAAAACACTCACCGAGGAGGAAACCGAAGCGATCAACCATTCGTTTTGGTCCGAAGTGGATCGCTGCCAGGAAAGTAAGATGATGCTCAAGCACCACATCATCAACGCGAACGAAAATCTTGCCCGGGAATTGAAAACGATGGGGTCTGGGGCTCCTGAGATTGAAGAAAGCATTCGCCGAAAAGTGGATAGCCTGATCGTCCTGGAAGCTGCCAATGCCAAGCTACTTTGCCAAAAAAAGGAAAGTGTCGCCGTTCAGCTCAAGGAACTGGATCGCTCTTCCGGGAACCTGCGCCAAATTCATAAAAGTTACGCGACCCCAAACAGGAACGCTTACTTCGATTCTGTCTCCTGACCTGGTCACTCTGCCGCAACTATGAAGAACCCGCGTTATCGCGGGTTTTTTGTTTTGCACGCGCCTTTTTTTGGACTCATGCTGCCCCAATCATGAACCCCAAGTTCCCATCCGTTACCCGGTTTTTTATTGCTCTCGCCTTGTTATTGAATACCGGCGTTGCCTCTCTCCGCGCTGAGGATCACGAAGTAGTTTATCTCTGGCCCAAAGGTGCCCCGGGATCCGAAGGCAAAACGGAATCGGAGCTGGTTCAAACCTCGGCCAGTGGCGAACAATCGGTCTCACGCATTCACAAGCCAAGCATCACCGTTTATTTGCCGGCAAAGGAAAAAGCCACCGGAGCTGCAGTCCTCGTTATTCCCGGTGGAGGCCATCGCGTTCTCGCCATCACTCATGAAGGTTACAATGTCGCCAAATGGCTGAGCGATCATGGCATAGCGGCTTTCGTGCTAAAGAACCGCCTG
>JAQGOY010000034.1 GCA_028293375.1 Verrucomicrobiales bacterium
GCACATATTGCCGTTGTATGAAGGGCTGCGAGTTTCGATCGCCGGCCGCAATCTGGTTTACGTGACTAACATGGTGAATTCTCCTTCCTCCATCCCAGTACCGATAAATCTCTCCACAAACAAGATCACTGAACTTGGATCTGTAGAAGTTGCCTGGCCATGGGATGGACATGGTCCCGGAATTCCCGCACTTCAGGTTTCGGTGGTAGTGTCCGATCCACCACTTTGGAGTCAAACTTTACGAAAGCGACAGTTGTGGCTCATGGGGTTGGTCCTTTCCGCGGGGGTTGCCTCCTTGATTGGATTTTTCTCTGCCCGCAAGGCATTTATACAGCAACAACGTCTCAACGAAACGCAGTCGAACTTTGTATCGAGCGTTTCCCATGAATTACGCGCCCCCATAGCCTCCGTGCGGCTGATGGCGGAAAGTTTGGAACGCGAAAAGATAACCGAGCCCGCCCGGCAACTGGAATATTTCCGGTTCATTGTCCAGGAATGCCGCAGGCTCTCATCCCTGATAGAAAACGTTTTGGACTTTTCGCGCATCGATCAAAAAAGAAAGCAATACCAGTTTGAACCATGCGATCTCGGGACGCTTGTCGAACAAACGGTTCATTTGATGACCCCCTACGCAAGAGATAAAGGCGTAACCCTCGTTTGTCAGCTTCCTGCCAAGAGTCCCCCGGAGCCAGCAGAAGTGGACGGACAGGCTTTACAGCAGGCATTGGTGAACCTGCTCGATAATGCAATCAAGCATTCACCAGCCAACTCTCAAGTCACCACTCACTTGGAATACGACCTGGCATCAAGTCAAAAAACACCATTGGCAAAAATTAAGGTTTGCGACGAGGGCAAAGGAATTCCATTGAGCGAGCAGGGACGCATTTTCGAGAAGTTCTATCGGCTCGGTTCGGAGTTGCGTCGCGAAACCCAGGGGATTGGGATTGGGCTGGGCATCGTGAAACATGTGGTCGAAGCCCACGCAGGTCGAGTCATCGTGGAAAGCGAACCCGGCAAAGGAAGTTGCTTCACTCTCGAATTCTCATTGCGCCCTTCCGGCCAAACAGGGGTGCATTCCATCATCTGATATGTCGCGAATATTGATCATCGAGGACGAACTGCCGATGCGCACCGCTTTAAACGATTGCCTGAAATCTGAGGGCTATCGTGTGCTGACCGCTTCCGATGGGGAAAGCGGTCTCACAAAAGTCATGACCGAGCAGCCGGACTTGATCCTGCTCGACGTGATGATGCCCCGCCTGGATGGGTACGCGGTGGCGAAAGAACTTCGTCGACTGGGAAAGAAAATGCCCATACTCATGCTAACCGCAAAGGGTATGGTCAGAGATCGTGTTTCAGGCTTGGATTCCGGGGCTGATGACTACCTCGTGAAACCGTTCAGCACCGACGAACTTCTGGCAAGGGTCCGGGCACTGCTCCGCCGCACAGCGAGAGCTATACCATCCGAACTCCCCACGAACCTGCAACTGGGTTCAACACAAATCGATTTGGCTCGCCAGACCTCTTCCAAAAATGGGATCGATCTCCACCTGACCGCAAAGGAGTTTGCCATGATCCGTCTTTTGTTTGAAGCCCAGGGCGAGCCGGTGACACGCGAGCGGTTCCTGGACGTGGTCTGGGGTTATACAGCTTTTCCCACCACCCGGACTGTCGATACACACATGGCCAGCCTGAGAGCCAAGATCGAGACCAACCCCGATGACCCCCGCTTTCTCAAAACCGTCCACGGAGTCGGTTACCGGATGGACTTGCCAGAGATTTGACAAAGTCATGACAAATCAATGAAGAACATGATCCAGGATTTCACCATGAAATTAGCAATCTTGATCGCAGCTTTTAGTTTCATCAGTTTGGTCGCCAGTGAGGCGGAAACAAACAGAGATGACCTCCAGCGGGGTATCTACGAACAGGAAGTCAAACACAACACAAACGCCGCCATCGTTGCCTACGAGCAGGTCATCCACGATTTTGATGCCCAAAAAGCGATGGCGAAGTTCGCGCTGGCAAGGATGGCGGAATTGCAGAGCCTTAATGGAAACGAAGGGCAGGCCAAAATTCTTCGTGAAAGGCTTGCTTTGGAGTTTGCCGCAGGGAATGCAAGCATGACTCTGGTATCCACACACAAACAACGGGAATCCAGTTTAGGAATTTCCCCCCGGCCAACTTTGCTGGATCGCCCAACACTGGATGCTCAAGCCTACGAATCCCGTCAACAAATCCTGGAACAACTAAAACGAGAAAAGGGTGAGAAACGTAGAATATTCGCTCTGGAAACAGGCTATGGCGATTTACGTCCGCTGATGGAGTCGATAAATCAACTCGAAGCGAAACTCATCGACATGACTCCTGGCGATGCTGACGCCATTAAAAAAGAACAGGGCAAACTGAAAAATGCCGAAGATCAAATGGATTTGCACATCGACGCAATGATCAAAATCCTGGAGCTCAGACAGGCAGCCGAGAAACCCGTTCAGGTCCAGTTTTTCGGCGAAGTTAGCCGCGGGCCAGGAAACGTGAGTCTTGCGGCAGGAAAGACTTTAACCTTGTTTCAGGGACTCAATCACGTAGGTCTCACCCAGTTTGCAAATTCCAAAAAGATAAAGCTCTATCGAAAGAACCTGGAAACGGGCAAAGTAGAAACCACCATCGTCAATTTTGAGGAGATTAAGCACAACCCAACTCTCGATATTGTCCTGCAGGATGGCGATAGAGTGGAGATTCCCCAGAAGCTGTTTTAACACTTAACCAGTGCGTAATTTTTTAGTCAGGGAGGTGGGGGAAACGGAGAACGAAAATGGAACGAAATGAATAAACGAACCGCAATTTTGGGATTATTACTCCTATCAGGAACACTGGCAGCATCAGCTGCTCCCGGTGTTCGAGAGCAATTGCAAAAGGGCATTTACGAGCAGGAGATCAACTATAATCTCCAGGCTGCGTCCGCTTCGTTTGAGGGCGTTCTGAGAGAATTGGAACCAGAGCGAATCATCGCCGCGAACGCTCTTTCTCGACTCGCAGAAATCCAACAAAAGCTTGGAAAAACCAACGAAGCGCATGCATCACGACTTCGTTTGGTGCGCGATTTTTCGGACCAAACCAATCTCATAGCCGCAGCGGCCCGCGTCGATCCCGCCATTATTTCAACTGCATCACCCAGTGACGAGCCATCGCAGGAAGCCAGGGAACTCAAAGCCAGGGCTATCTCCATCGTGAACCGGCTGAAAGCAGAGTCCGGAACCAGGCGTCGGATCTATGCCGCTCAAGTCGGAGGACAGGAATTGAAACAGTCCATGCAAACCATCGACAAGTTCCAGTTGGAAATCATCAATCTCTCCGATTTCGGCCCAAAACATCCGGAAATGCTAAAGGCTCAAGCAAAACTGAAACAGGCAGAATCCCAGATGGATGATCACATTGACGCCATGCTCCACGTGCTGGAACAGGATCCCGCGATGCTTCGGCTCATGTCATCCAGTAAAGAGTCGGAATCCGAAGAGGACAAGGAACTGAAGCGCATTCAAACACTTATAAAGGAGAGTCCCGATTTAATAAATGATCGAAGCTCTGCCCCTCTCAATGCTGCCGCATTTGCAGGCCAGCCAAACGTTGTTAAACTGCTTCTGGATAACGGTGCTGATCCCAACTTGATTTCTGCATCGTTTACCACCCCGCTTTATACGGCAGTTACGGCAGGTCGAAAGGATATGGTGGAACTGCTTCTGAGTCGCGGAGCCGACGTTAACAAAATAATGCCGAAGAACCAAACCCTCTACACAACAGCTCTCGAAGTAGCCGCATTTAAAGGGTTCACCAGCATCGCACAATATTTAATTGAAAAAGGCGCTGACGTGAATTCTGGTAATATCAGCCCCACACCTCCCCTCATGCTTGCGATTAAGCAAAAGCGATTGCTGATAGCGCAACTGTTGCTGGCAAAAGGCGCAAACCCTAACGTCAGAGGTAAGGACGATCAGAGTCCGTTAACCATCGCTCTGCAGTTGGAATGGCCGGAAATGGTGGAACTACTTTTGGCCAAACACGTTGAAGTAAACACAACCCATTTGTCCTTGGGAATACTGGATTACCAACCCCCAGTGCAGCCCGTAGGGGATTACAACAAATTATCTCTATTGGGAATCGCCGCTGCAATCGGAAATAGCGAAATACTTCAGATTTTACTAAAAGCGGGAGCCGATCCAAAAGGCGCTACCAACTGCACGCCTCCTCTCATTTCCAGCTTGAAACACCCGGGGATCTCAGAATTGTTGGTTAAAAGGGGTGCCGATCCAAATGCACGCACTCCGGACGGTTTCAAAATTCTCGACTCGGTTTCCAGGAGATTTTATGCAGCAACAAATCAAATAGAAACCTTGTTGAATATTGGCGCAAATCCTTTGGAAAGGGACGAAAAGAATGAAATTGCTGTTCACCATGCTCCTCCTGAAAATGCAATGATTTTAGTAAAATGGATGGTTGAACACCGAGTGGATCTTAACGGCCAATATTCAAAAGGAGACACCCTTCTACATTTCGCCGTTCGGAAAAGTAACGAAGCCATGGTAAAACTGTTAGTCGATGGAGGCGTTGAGTTGAATACAAAGAACGACGATGGCCTGACTCCACTTGACCTGGCCGTCAGAGAGACTTTTATTCATCCGCACAATTGGGGTGACACTGACATTCCGGTCCTGAATCCATACAGAAAGATTATCGATTCCATTCACGCAAAAGGTGGACACCTGACTGATTCCATTTGTTTTATCAGCGGACGATTTAACCCCACCTGCGTTCACTGGCCGAATGGAACGGATATGGATCTTGAGACAGCTTTACACGAAGCGAAAATCCAAAACTCACTCACTTCCGTAACAGTGAAACGCGAAGGTCAACTGTTAAAAATCGACCGAACCCAACTGGTAGCTAACAACAAAAAGTTTCCACTCATGGATTGGGATGAATTGATCGTCGCACCTCCAACTGCTCCAACCAATACAAAAGAGGTTATTAATAGCCCATGAAACTGCTCCAGGCCATCGCCGTCCTCCTGTTTTTCTGGTATGCCCCCGCTTTGCAAGCGGCGAGTGCCCGGGAACAACTCCTGAAAGGCATCTACGAGCAGGAAGTGAACAACGATCGCAACGCATCTATAGCCGCCTACGAAGCGGCGTTAAAAGAATTCGAGCCCGAGAGGGTCCTCGCCGCCAGCGCTCTGTCCCGCCTTGCCGAGGTGCAACAGCTTCGAGGTAAAACCAACGAAGCTCACCTGGCTCGCATACGCTTGCTGCGCGAGTTTTCCGACCAAACCAACTTGGTTGCAGCAGCAATGAAAGCAGATCCTTCCTTGAAAGCCGCCATCCTTGGTCAGCCATGGATTGGACAAACGGCTGGTTCTGATGCCCAGACACAAGCGCCGGCTGAAGAAAACGAGGAAGAGAAGGAGTTAAATCGTATCAAACAACTGATCAAAGAGAGTCCAGATTTGATCAACGACTTTACTGCCGCCCCTTTGCACAAGGCGGCAGAGTTGGGGCAAGCTAAAGTGGTGAACTTGCTTCTGGACCATGGCGCAGATCCCAATTGGGTATCAAACGGAAGTACTCCTTTACGCAAAGCAGTGATTGCAGGCAGGCGAACGGTCGCGGAATTGTTGGTTAAGCGCGGGGCCGACGTCAACAAACCTTCGAATTCACCTGGGCAGTACGAGTCGTATTTGCAATCTGCGGCTAATGCAAACTATTACAGTATCGCTCAATTTTTATTGGAGAAGGGAGCGGATGTGAATGCTGGGACTGGGGGAGACGGAACCCCACTCATGTTTGCCGCCAACAGGAAGCAATTGCCTATGGTGAAGTTGTTGCTTTCTTTCGGCGCAGACGTGAACGCCAAATCCAAGAATGGTCAGAGCGCTCTAAGTTCTGCTTTAAAATCAGACTGGATCGAAGGAGCACGGATTATAATCACCAATAAAGCGGAACTAAACGTGGGATATTTCAATACGGAAACTCCGTTGGGAATGGCTGTTGCGAATGGCAATTTGGAGCTAGTGCAGCTTTTGCTCAAGGCTGGGGCAAAGCCACAAGGGGTGACGAATGCAATCCCTCCTCTAGCTCTTGCTTTGAATTTTCCTGACATGGCAGCTTTGCTGGTGCGATCGGGCGCTGATCCAAATGTAAAAGGAAAAGACACAGTCTCTTTGTTGCATTCAGCCTCAAGTGCTTTGGACACAAACCGGATATCACTGCTCCTTCAACTCGGAGCAAAAGTAGATCAGGTGGATGAAAAAGGCTACACGTCGCTTCACTACGCAACTTGGAATAGCCTAGTGTCATTCGCCCTGAACGATGGTAGGCCTGATGAAAAGTCTCTTTTAAGTATGAGGCTTTTGCTAGCCAACGGCGCTGACCCCAACAAGGCAGCAACAAATGGCCTTACTGCTTTGCAAGAATCAGTCGGCTGGCTTGCATTTGATGGCATTGAAGGCATCCCACGCTCTGGAATTCTTAGAAGTCTGCCCCCTCCTCCAATTATTAATGGCGTTAAAAGTCACTCGAATTATGGTTTACCAATTGTCCAAACGTTGGTGGATTCCCACGCAAATTTAGACACTAAATATTTCCAGGGTCAGACTCTTTTGCATTGGGCAGTTGGCAATAATGATCTGGAATTGGTGAAGTTCCTCATCGAAAATAAAGCAAACTTGAACTTGATGGATGCCGGAAATCTTACCCCTTTGGATTACTCAGCTAGAATAATAAATCACACCAAGCGTCTTACGAGCCGGAACGGAGTGTATTTTTATACCAATGAAGTGGTGCGAGGCACGATACGTAATTTGCCAGAAGACCCGCGTTTGGAGAGCCGTCCACCGGGTACAGCGCGATCTGACACTCGAGCCTACGAGATTGAGGATTTACTTGAGAAGAATGGAGCCAAAACTTCTCTGGCAACGGTTTGGCTTTATGGGAGTGCAACAAGAACCTTTTTTTCCTGGCCCCATGAATCCCATTTGGATTTGGCAACGCTACTGAATCAACTGGAACAAACGTTTACCACGGCGAATTTAAGGAGACACGGCGAGAAAGATTTGCTCTCGCTCCAGATATCAGAGTTAAAGTCGCGAGGAGAAATCTTTCCATTAAAGAATTGGGATGAATTGGAACTTCGTTAGAAAATCAGATCGCCAAATTGGCGAGTCGTAGATGGGATTGGACTGTGGCGAAAAATAAAGCTAAATCAATGCCTACGGCTTTTCAGCTACGATCTTTCCATTCCGGATGAGGTAAACCGAAGTGCCGTGCATTCGTGCCGTCTTGCGAGCTGATTTCGCGGCCCTGAGCAGGGCGGGTCCCGGCGACGTCGATAGACGGGTCTTGCTTGTTACTCTTTTGCTAATTGTTTTCATAAATTGAATTCAACCCGAGTTGGCACCTCTGCAGAATTATCATACACCGACCATGCATCGGTCAAGGGGCGGTATAGGGTTTGAAAGTTCTTCCAACCCCGATCGAATCTCCGAATGATATCTGCTTTCGGAACGTGGTGGCCTCCTTGCTTGACTCGCGATGCCACTCTTTGAATTGCCAGTTGAGTTGAAGTTAAGCGAAAGAAAATGATTTCGATCCGGTAGCCTTCTTCCTTCCACCGTTTTAGCCGGGCTCCGTAAATCTTGCCGCTTAAAGTGGATTCAAAGGCAAAGTCGACCCTCAGCTGCGAAAGACGATCCAACTCCGCAAGAAAGATTCTACTAGCCGCTAAGCTCGCCAGTGATGGTTTAAGAGGAGAAAGGCCACTAGCGATCAAATCTGCGTTTACGAAGTGCTGAATCCCGGCATCCTTCAGCAAATATTCCCGGGCGAAAGTCGTTTTCCCAGCGCCATTGGGTCCGGCGATAATGATGCACAATGGTTGCTCCGATTTCCCTCGACTCATGGAGTTAGTTTCCAGAATTTTGAAAGGCATTCAACTCTGCTCATTGCCGAAATCAATGTTGCTTTTGATTTTATCAATTATCTCTCTTCCTCTTCGAGACCTTATTATTCTTTCGTGACCAAAACCATTTGGACCCAGTCTGACAGCAACTTTACCGCTTTATGCTGTCCTGCTTTCGGCAGCCGGGATAGCATTTTCATGGTCCAAACACCGCAGATCCCTTTCATTTCGAACGTAATCACTACCAAAACCTATGAATGAACAGCATCACGAGGAATTAGAAAGGCTCGAAAATCGGCAACGAGTGCTGGAGCGTGACATCGCCGAATTGGCGCATGGGATTTCAGACCTAAAGTCTAAACTCAAGACCACAAGCTCTGCTCAGACGGATTTCGAAAGTCAAAGGGTGGAAGCAGTGATAATCCCTCCACTAAAACCACGGGCCGTCCTGCCACCGCCTATTCCAACATTGGCACCAACACTCACCCAAACTGCCGCCCCCGTAATCCCCGTTCCAGTTCCGACTTTTATGGAGCCCACCACCTCGAAAGTGCCGCCACAGTTTTCCGCACCCAAAGCCAAAGGTTCCTTCGAAATGCGGCTCGGAACGTATTGGCTGGTCCGCGTAGGCATCGTCATGCTTTTGACCAGCCTCGTATTCCTGGGCACTTATGCCTACAAGAATTTCATTGTTCATACCGGCCCTGGCGGCAAAGTCGCCATGCTCTATTTGGCAAGCGCCGTTCTTCTAGGAGTTGGAAAATGGCTTTCGCGGAAGAACCAAACGGAGGCCGTCAAAAACTACGCCCAGGTTTTGTTTGCTGGCGGTCTTGCTGCCGTCTATTTCACCACTTATGCCGCCCATTATTTTGAGCATCTTCGTATTATCGATAGCCCCGCCGTCGATGGCCTCTTATTGCTTGGCTGGGCCGGAGTAATGGTCTGGCTGGCCGATCGGACAAAGTCGGAGGTGCTCGCCCTTTTTGCCATCGGCCTGGCTTATTACACTTCGATCATTACCCAGATTGGTCTCTTCACTCTGTATTCCAACATGGTATTGACCCTGGCCGTCGTTTTCTTTCTGGTTCGAAATCGATGGACCACTCTTTCCTTTGTCAGTGTGGTCGCCACCTACGGTGGTTTTGTCTTTTGGCGATTCTACCATCACAACCTTTGGTCGTGGGATACGCGGGCCGGTGAGCTTTCCATTGGCAACCTTTTCCTCACGGGATACTGGATTGCCTTCACTGCCGCGACATTCTTTTCCTGTGAAGGAAAGCTGGTTAGCTACAAGCGAGCCTCTTTCACCACACTCAATAATGCCGCCTATTTTGCAATGATTGTTATTTCGATGTTCCATGCGAACCACGGAAACTTCTGGAAGTTCAGTCTAGCCTTTGGGGCCCTTCAACTTGCGCTCTCCTTCCTGGCCCATCGCGTTCTCCTCAGCGAAAAGGCCACCCAAAATGCTTATCTTTGTCAGGGCCTCACTCTGGTCACTGTAGGCCTCATTGCAAAGTTCACCGGTCTCGAACTTTCCCTTATCCTGGCAGCCGAAACCGTTATTCTTCTGGTGCTCGGAATGCGCCTGAACAATCGATGGCTGCAGGCGGGTTCATTCATCACCGCTATCCTCGCCAGCGGTGGAGCCGGCTTTGGAATGGAAAAAAGCCAACGCGAGTTGATCCTCGGCCTCGCCGTGAGCTGCTTCCTCTTGTTTTGCGCCGTCTGGTCCCGGAATAAATCCGAAGAAACCGACAGGGAAAAGCTACTAGCTCAGCCGGCTTTCTACACTTTGCTGGGCCTTTTCGTCGGCTTTATCACCATGCGTTACAACGTCCCCCATGTTTGGCTCACTTCAGTTCTCGCCCTAACCACTCTTGTTTTAACCGCCTCGTATTACCTGATCCGGAATCGTGAAATATCGTTGATCGGTCAGGTCTATCTTGGCTTTGCCGTTCTCTCCTGGATGCTCAACGTCATGGATAAAGTCGCCGTCAATCCGTGGTGGAATCCTGCCATGATTATTGCCTGCCTCCTCGCGCTTGGCCACTGGTGGCAGCATCAAAAAGCCATCCAGGGCATGAATAACGCCGGCAAGATACTTCAGGGAATTTACGCCCTCGGAATGATGGGCGTTGTCTTCCTCTGGCTAGAACCGCACTTTACTCCCCAGCATTGGCTGGCCTTCACCAGCCTGCTCGCGGTCGGCATCACCGGTTACGGGATTATCACCCGCGCCTGGTTCCTCGCCTCGTGCGGCCAACTTTTCATGTGGATCAGTGTCTGGGAGTTTGTCCGGCAAATGAGCTCCAGCGAACCAACCTGGCTGACCGCCCTCACCCCCATCATGACCCTCATTGGAACTGCCATGGCCGTCAGCGCCTGGCTTGAAGTGGCTGGCAAATCCACTCGAGAGATTAACAAAGCGGTGAATAGTGTCGGCACGCTTTATCGGGTCGCTGCCATCCTGATGGCCCTCTGGTGGGTGCTGAATTACATACCGGCGCGCGAACAAATCTGGGTTTTCTGTGCAGCGGGTGGGGTTATTTTCGCCCTCGCCGGATGGCGCAAAAGCCAGGAGGCACTCCTTTTTTCCATGGTTTTCTTCGCCTCAGGCTGGATTTCTCTAATCCTGGTTTTACTGAACAACCCGCAAAACGCTCTCTATTGGCCCAATTTGCTCTGCATCTTCCTTTTGGCTGGGCTGCAGCGCGTGGCACGGCATTGGCCGAACCATTACTCCGTTCCCCGCGGAGTCCATCCTGCCACGATGCTGACCTGTGGGCTCACCCTGTGGCTTTACTTGTCGCAATGGGTCACGGTGGTGGCGCAAGGCCACTCCTACCTCACCGCAAGCTGGGCTGGCCTCGCTCTTTTGATCTTCGCCACCGGGTTCGTTCTCCGCGAGCGAACCTATCGGTGGCTCGGGCTGATCATCCTGGCCGCAGACCTGGGTCGAGTCGTGATGTTCGACGTGTGGAAGCTGGAAACCCTCTACCGCATCCTGAGTTTCATGGCTTTGGGTATCGCCCTGCTGGTCCTGGGATTCGTCTACAACAAATTCCAGGAGAAGATAAAAGAGTGGATGTGAGATCAGCCATCACTCCAATGAAGAGCACGACGAAGAAACGAATCTTCGACCAATAATGAACCTCAAACTATTTCTGTTTTGCCCGCATCCCCTTCACCATGTCGCCAAGCGGTTTCAATGGCTTGAGAAAGGGTATGCGATGGTATAACGCCATTCCCTGGTGTCGAAAATCTTTGTGGCTTCTGACCGGCGCGGTCATAAGCGCGTCAAATTCGGCTGTGGAAAGGCCAAACTTTTTTAGGACGAACGTTTTATCGATTTGATATTGTTCGGGATCGTACATGGGCTTTTGAAGTTCCAGCAATGCCTCCTCCCTCGTCATTTGACCCGAACAGATGAGAGAGGAAACGTGGGCTTTTCTTTTATCGATCCCGAATTTGGTGGGCAATATGTAACCCTGGTAGAAGCGAGTCCAAATGGATTCGTAATGTTTACCGCCGTAATCGCGCCACCCCAATTCCTTTTGGATCAACGCCTTCACATCCTTCTTGATGTAAGGCATCAGATCGAGAATTTCAAAAGTTCGGATTTTGAGGATTTTTTTGTGAAACCATTTGCTGGTGAAATTGGTGAACGGAAATGTCTTTAATTTTACCGAGCCAAACTGGCGATGAATATCCTTAATATTAGTGGAATCGGATTTGTTCCAAATCCAATGGTAAGGAAGAATCCCTTCAGTGGAGAGATTGTTCCCGCTGAGGATCCATTTGGTTTTGTGCTTAGCCGCCAGCCGAAACAATGAACCAAAAATGGCGTGATCCGTAATCGCTTCAATATCAATGACAGAGGCTTTCAGATAAGACAGCTGAAGGTCTCGGAATTCCTCCCAATTAATGACGTAAGTATATAAATCGAAACCAAGACGACTGATGATGTTTTCGATGTTTTTGACGGAAAGTTCCGAATTCCAACCGTTATCAAAATGGACTGCCAGAGGTCGAAGACCATGCTTTTTTGCCTGGTAAGCCACGTAGGTGCTGTCGACTCCGCCACTTAAACCCACAATGCAGTCGTATGTTTTGCCCGCGCCTTCTTTCTTAATCTGTTCCACCGTTCGGGCTAGAAGCTTTTCTGCTTCCACCCCCCGGGGCGTATGAGCATACCAGTAGTCGTACCTTTGGCAACAAGAGCAGACTCCCTCGGAATTGAATGTCAGGTAAGGAACATCTTTCGTATCAAGCACACACCGCGTGCAGGTGTGCAAGACGGGTTTAACATTTTCAGACATTCAATATGTGTTCCTGTGATGCTGAAACTTGCGGGAGGCCTCTATCCAGATACGGATTTTCGGACGGTATCGACCACGAACTGAATCATGTCATCGGTTAACTCCGGGTACATCGGAAGCGACAGCATATCTTTGGAATAGGCGGAGGCTACGGGAAAATCGTTTTCGTTGTGGCCCAGGTAGGCATAGGCTTTCAGCAAAGGGAGCGGAGTGGGATAATGAATGCTTGTCGCGACCCCGTTCTTATTGAGGAATTCTTGAACCGCGTCCCGGTTTTTAACGCGGATAACGTAAGCGTGGAAGATATGACTGCAATTTTCACGGATCTTTGGAGTGATAATGCCAGGGACTTCATTCAGCAGTCGGGTGTATGCGGAAGCGTGTTGGGCTCGCCTGGCGTTCCATTCATGAATGTGTGGAAGTTTAACCGAAAGAACTGCAGCCTGGAGTCCGTCGAGCCTGCTGTTGATGCCTTCCATGACATGGTCATGCTTGTTCGTCGAGCTGGCTCCGTGACGCGCGAAGGTTTTGCACTTATCGGCCAAAGCATTGTCGTTTGTGATAATGGCTCCCGCGTCGCCATAAGCACCAAGGTTTTTCCCAGGATAAAAGCTGAAGGTGGCCGCGATGCCGAAAGTGCCGACTTTCTGGCCATTATAGGTAGCGAAGTGCGACTGGGCGCAATCCTCGATCAGGAGCAGGTTGTGTTTCTTGCACAATTCAGAGAGCTTCTCGAGATTGGCTGGTTGACCCAACAAATGAACGGCTAAAATTGCCTTGGTGCGCGGAGTAATTTTTTGCGCAACGGAGTCCGGGTCTAAATTGTAATAGTCCTTTTCAACATCTGCGAAAACAACCCTGGCGCCTGCCTGAGTAATCGTTTCGGAGGAAGCAATCCAACTGTTGGCCGTGGTGATGACCTCGTCTCCCTGCCCAATGCCGAGCATTTTTAGGACGATGTAAATAGCGGCCGTGCCGTCGGCTACGCTGATGCAATGCTTAACACCGTAGGCCTTCGAGTATTCATCTTCGAAAGCCGCGACGAATCGTCCGCGAATAAAAGCGGATTCCTCGATGACTTTAGAAATGGCGGCGTCCAGCTGTGGTTTAAGGCCTTGATACTGAGACTGAAGATCAACAAAAGGGACTTTCATGATAAATTATAGTTTTCGAAGCAGTTTAGCAGGGTTTCCAGCGTAAATGCCAGAGACAGTAATATCTTTAGTGACGACAGATCCAGCTCCGATGACAACATTGTCACAGATCTTGACTGGCAGAATAGTGGAGTTGGTGCCGATAGAAACGTGATTGCCCACCGAAGTATGGCCCCAGAGTTCCTTTACACCATGGGCAGGACCGCCGGTGGCGAACTTATCATTGATGAACATGACGCCGTGTGAGATGACACAATCGTCACCAATAGTGACCAATTCGCAGACGAAGGCGTGGGACTGGATCTTGGAGCGATTTCCAATGACAACGCCCTTTTGAATTTCGACGAAAGGCCCTATGAAGCAATTATCTCCGATGCTGCATTCGTAGACGTTGGCTGGTTCAACGATCTTGACTCCCTTCCCAAACTGAACATCACGAACCTGGGCTTTGAATATTTTAGGCTCGTTCATTTTCCGCATTCCAAACTAAGAATTTGAATAACTCCACGCGCATGGTCAGGTCCCGTGATGCAGGTTTCCTTGCCGAGGATGCAGTTGATGTAATGAGCAATTTCCATTTTAAGAGGTTCCTGGAAATTGATTTGAGGCAGCAGGACATCGCCCGACCGGTGATTGTATTGAACGAATCCAGGATTATCGAAATCCATTTTTTTGCCTAATTCTGCTTTGGCATCGATTCCTTTGTCAAAAATCGCAATTTTGTTATCGGCAACATCATCGTAGACAACCATTTTTTTAGAGCCCACCACGGTCATACAACGAACTTTGTGAGGGTCGAGCCAGCTAACGTGCACATGGGCCATTATTTTTTTGGGATAGACGATGTTCATGAAAACAACGTCTTCAATGCCCTTTTGGACAAAATCCATACCCTGCCTGGTGGCAGAGATAGGCTTGGGATCGCCCAGCCAGTACTGGATGATGCTGATGTCGTGCGGTGCAAAATTCCAAAGCGCGTCAACGTCGGATCGGATGCGGCCGAGGTTTAACCTTTGACTGTAAATATAGCGCACGTCGCCAAGTTCCCCCGAATCAATTAATTTTTTAACGTACTTGACGGCATCGTTAAAAAGGAAAGTGTGGCCGACCATGGCAGTGAGACCCTTTTCTTTAGCCAAACGGGCTATCTCATCGACTTCTGCTACTGACCTGGCCAGCGGTTTTTCCACGAGAATATGTTTTCCCGCCTCCAGGGCCTTCATTGCGAGGTCAAAATGAGTGGCCACGGGAGTGCTGATAACGAGGGCTTGAATGGTGGGGTCATTAATGACTTCCTCCACACTTGAGGTGACATGAACCTGTGGATACAGGGATTTGACGTAGGCCTGTCGTTCGGGCGACAGGTCGACTACCGTTTTTAGGCAGCAGTTTTTATTGGCAACGAGATTGCGCAGGAGGTTTGGCCCCCAATATCCCACCCCGATTTGAGCGATATTCACCATGATTTAATTCTAGAGTTTTTTAACGGACCAGTCGAGCGTTGGATGAATCACGCCAGCGGGCTTGCCAGTGCGCGTAACCCCCAGCTGGTTATTGTAGAGTTCAGAAATGGAAAAGGTAATCTCTTCAGAAAGCTCCAACAGCATCCGCTGGCCTGGAACATCTGCGGCGATGCTTATTTTATAACTGCTTAAATTGAAAAAGTTGCCAGGAAGCCGGCATCGACTGACATATGAGCCAGCTGGCCTTAAATCTGATTCTTTATCAAAGACCCTGATATCGCTCGATTCAAAAAGGTCCACGCCATCATGGCTTTGAACAAGCAGGATGAGCCGGAAGAATTTAATTGGGCTTAGAAGTTCGTAGCTGATCTCAACAAAAAGATCCTGGGTGGACGTAAGGGCGGCCGTAAACCCCCCCTCCTTATCCAAAACCTTGACGGAGCTAAATACGATCTCTGGAGTCCGAGGTGCACTTTCAGGAGTCCATTCCACGCATCGCTCCGCGCTTGCCCCCAGAGCCATATAAGCCGATATGACAGGCTCAATGCGGCCGTCCATTGCTATTTCTCCCTTTTTCAGGAGAATGCCGCGTTTGCAAAGCGCTTTGATCGTTCCCATGTTATGACTAACGAAGAGAACTGTTCGGCCTTCTCCGGCCACGTTTTCCATCTTTCCAAGGCATTTCTTTTGGAATTGCATGTCACCCACTGCAAGGACTTCATCAACAATCAAAATTTCAGGTTCCAGATGTGCCGCGACCGCGAACGCGAGCCGTACGTACATTCCTGAAGAATAGCGTTTGACTGGTGTATCAAGAAATTGTTCAACTTCGGCAAAGGCGACAATTTCGTCAAACTTGCGACGGATCTCCTGTTGGGACATCCCCAGGATGGCTCCGTTGAGAAACACATTTTCGCGACCGGAAAGTTCCGGGTGAAAACCAGTGCCCACTTCAAGCAGGCTGGCAATTCGACCTCGAAGCGTGATTCGTCCTGTGGACGGTTCGGAGATTCGACTCAGAATTTTAAGCAGGGTCGATTTTCCCGCACCATTGCGACCAATAATGCCGATGACCTCGCCACTTTGAACGTCGAAGTTGATGTTCTTGAGAGCCCAAAAATCCTCGACGCTGGAGGAAGGATTCTTGTTTTTTCTAAACAATCCTTTTGCTCTGTCTGCGAGCATATCACGAAAAGAAGTATGCGGCTTCGGGCGATCGTGAAAAAGTTGATAACGTTTGCCGAGTCCCTCGACTGAGATAATAGGTTTACTGCTCACGCGTTATATAATATCTGCAAAAGTTTTTTCAGTGGCCCTGAAATATCGAATTCCGCTCCACAGCAGTAGCGAAGTTAAAGCGATGGAGATGAGCAAACCAGGAAGATACATTGGGGACTGACCACGTGTCATACACCACCGAAATCCATCAATGACTCCAACCAGCGGGTTAAGTGAATAAATAAGTCGAATATTATCAGGTATAACTTTGCTGGAGAACGTTACGCCAGAAATGTAGAAGCCAAATTGAACGATAAAAGGAGTGATGAAACGAAAGTCACGGTACTTAACGGTCAATGCCGCCAACCACAGCCCCGCGCCCATGGCCGTCGCGAAGGCAAGTGTAAGGAATAATGGAAGAAACACAATTCTCCAGTCTGGCATAAATCGATAATAAATCATGAACACGGCGAGAAGTGCCAGGGAGATGGCGAAATCAACGAGCCCTGCAATGATTGCGCTTGCCGGTACAATCAACCTCGGAAAATAAACCTTGGAAATTAGATTTCCATTACTCAGGACACTGGCGCTCGCATCAGTCAAAGCAGCGGAAAAAAAGTTCCACGGGAGAACTCCGAAAAATACCAGGAGTGTGTAGGGAACGTCTCCAACCGAAGGTAGTTTCGCAGCACGGCCGAAAATTATCGCGGAGATGACCACCGTTAGGAATGTTCGGATCACCGCCCACGCGATCCCAATGGTCGTTTGCTTATAGCGGACGAGAATGTCACGCCAGGCAAGAAAATAGAATAATTCCCGGTAAGCCCAAATATCTTTCCAATACTGGCGTTCCGCTTTTCCGGATTCGATAATCAGTTCTTTCATGCAGCTAAAACTTTTTGAAGTTCGGAAACAATACTGGAGCAACGTTGAGCAAAAGCCGGGAGAGAAAACGTTTCTAGCTCTGGGGAGACGCTCCCCTTACTCAGTTTCAAAGTCTTTGTGACGGCGTCAATCAGTTGCGCTTGTTGTTTAGGATCTACCAGCATTCCGAGTCGGCCATGGAGCAGCGCTTCCTGGCTTGCATCCAAGTTACTCCCTATAACGGGAAGGCCGCAAGCCAGAGCTTCCAGGTAAACAATGCCAAAACCTTCCCCCCAGCCGGCCATGACGAAGGCGTCCGCGACTCGATAATGATCAATCTTTTCGGATTCGAGAATGTGGCCCGCAAAACACACGTGATCTGCAATGCCTAGATCTCTGACCTTTTGTTCAAGTCGAGAACGGTCGGACCCGTCACCCGCCACTAAATAGAGGAGATTGGGAACCTGTTTCAAAAGCAGAGGGATGGAGTCCAGCACTTCGTCGATGCCCTTGTATTTTTCCTCCGCGCTCAATCTCGCCAGGGTAAGCAGCACTTTTTTGCCTTGCAACCGGTAACGTTCTATTAAATAGCCCGGGGAAGGACCAGGTGCGAACGATGTAAAGTCAACGGCATTGGGAAGAATAAAGTATTTTGGAGGCGGAGTTTTGTTCCATTTTAGAAAACGTTGGCGCGAAAATTCGCTGACGACGATCAGGTAATCCACGTTTTTCAAGGCCTTCTTTTGGGCTGCGGATCCTTCGCGCCACCCTTCAACCCCATGCACCACGAGCAGAAGTTTTTTGGCGCAGACTTTTTTCAGCAATGCAGCGAAGGGCAGCAGATTCAGGTGGCCGCAAATGATCCAGTCAAAACGGCCCCGGGTCAAAACCAGTCTGAACGCAGCTCCAACGAATCGAATTTTGTCGTTGGCTCCACCCACATCAAATTGGATTTTCGGTGGAATTGGACCTGTAGGACCCTCGACGAGGCGAGGCAGCGCAACGATTGAACTCACGCCTGGGTCGGCGGCAAGGGAGGCAAGGAGATCGCGGTTGAATTTTGCGATTCCACCGCGACCGCCGAAGGCATCCGTAATGAGTGCAAATAGTTTCAACTCTTTAAAAAGGAATCGTAAATGTGACGTGTCCAGCCACGGAGACCACGTTCCACGCGGGAGTTTGGGCGATCCGCAGTCAACCAATCTCTAACCGGGATGGTGAAGCCGGTCTTGGGCCGGTTCAAAATTTCGAGAGGCAATGAATTGAGCAGGCATCGGCCCATGTCGCGCTTGGTAAAAGGAGCAATGCCCTGAAGCGCTGGATAGAGCGCATTCAGGAGACCGACATCCACGAGTGGGACACGGACCTCAAGTGAATGGGCCATACTGGCCCAATCTGAATCGCGAAGAAGTTGATTTTTCATGTACCAAGTGCTTTCCAACGCGGAAACCAAACACCTGTCGTTTGGTTGCCCTTCCACAGTACTTTGAAGTTGAGCCATTGAGTTCAGCGCATCCCAGCCCTCACGAGCCAGATCTGGACCTAAAACTTCTGGAAGTTCCCAAGGCATAAACATTCCGCGCCGGAGCAAATAAGCGCCAGCGGACGAGCCGCCGTATTCCAGAAGGCCGGCGTACTTTGGAGAAGTGAACTTCCGCAGGAGCGGGCTGCTTAGCAAACGGACTCCTCTGCCCAGGGAAGGAAGAGCGTTAAAAACCCCAATTTTTCGAACCATCTCCGGGATTTGATGGAACGAGGGATAGCCTCCAAACAATTCATCGCCTCCAAGGCCGGATAGAGCGACCTTGAGCCCAGCCACCCTGGCAGCCTGGCTGACAAAAAAAGTATTCACCCCATCCGTCGAAGGCTGATCCATGGCTTTCATCAAATCATCGTAATGATGAGTAAAGTCTACCTTGGTTATCCAAATCGTGCGGTGGGTTGTGCCATAATGCCGCGCTACTAGTTCTGCCAACGGAACCTCATCGTTTTCGGTTCCTTTGTATTCCTCGAACCCGAGGGTCACTGTCTGTATGCCCGGGTGCAGGCGGGAGGCAAGTGCGGTCAAAGTGGTGGAATCCAAACCGGAAGACAGGAAGAGCCCAACGGGGACATCGGCAACGAGATGCTTTCGCACGGATCCTTCAAGAGCGTTTCGAAGGTGGCTAAGCGAAGGTTGCGCCTGTTGGAAAGCGGGTGGAATTTGACGCAAAATGTCGTCAATTTTAAGATAAGGTCGTATTTCACCAAGGCCGGAAGAGTCGACCACAGCATAGTGCCCTGCTGGCAATGCGCTGATTTCCTTGTAAAGCGTGAATGGATCTGGAACAGACCCCCACAGAAAGAAACCGGCGTGACCGGCAGGCTGAATGGAGGTTTGAAGGTTGCCCGCGCGGATGGCTTTTACCTGAGAAGCCATCCGAAACACGCCATTTTGGACCGAGTAGTAGAGTGGTTTGATGCCGTATGGATCGCGCGCAAGAAAAAGTTGTTTTTTGGCAGTGTTCCAAATACCGAAAGCGAACATTCCCTCCAGTTTGGTGAGCATGGCGGCCCCGTCGCGTGCGAAGAGATTGAGCAATACCTCGGTATCAGACGTGGATCGAAATTTGAAACCGCTATTTTCGAGGTCTTCCCGTAGTTCAAGGTAATTGTAGATTTCTCCGTTAAAAACGATGACATGAGTTCCATCAAGAGAATGCATGGGCTGACATCCCTGCTCGCTCAAGTCGATGATGGAAAGGCGGCGATGGCCGAGCCCGACTCTGTTATCCGGTGAAAACCAGGCCCCAGACGCATCGGGCCCGCGAGACTGCATGCGATCTCTGATCCGAATCAACTCCTCGCGGTCAACACCAGGAAGTTCACTTTTAAAGTTGAAGATGGCCGCAATGCCGCACATCAGGATTTTCGCTCTATGAAAAAGTCGTTTAAAACAAGAACGTCCATTTTTGTGCGAAGGAAGCAATCGAGCGCTTCCTGGGGGCGGCAAACAACGGGTTCATTTTCGTTGAAGGAAGTATTTAAAACCATGGGAACGCCGGTGAGTTTTTCGAATTGTTCGATAAGGCGATAGTACCTTGGATTGGTGGATTGATAGACGGTCTGCAAGCGGCCTGAGCCATCAACGTGAGCAACAGCCAGCAATTGCGAGCGCTTTTCTTTTTTAATCTGGAAGACTTCCATCATGAAGGGGACGTCGTCATCCTGTTCGAACCATTCGCTGACAGACTCGCGGAGGATGGAAGGAGCAAATGGACGGAACGATTCGCGTCGTTTGATTTTTTGATTCAGGATGTCTTTCATGTCCCCGCGGCGCGGATCGCCCAGAATCGAGCGATTGCCCAATGCCCTGGGTCCCCATTCCATGCGGCCCTGAAACCAGCCAATGACTTTGCCTTCGGTGATTGCTTTAGCCGTGCGCAAGCAAAGGGCATCCAGATCTTCGATTTTTTCGGTCGAGCACTTTTCTTTGGTGAGCTCGTCCTTTTTCGAAGCCAAAAGATAATCCATTGCGGTATTGGTAAAACCTGGGCCGGAATAAGCATCAATCAGAGGAATGTGCTTTTTTTCGCCAGTCAGGTTATGCCAGACAGCCAACGCCGAGCCGATAGCGCCTCCGGCGTCACCTGCAGCCGCGGGGAGATACATGCGCTTAAAAGGAGTGTTGAGATAAACTTTACCATTGGCCACCGAGTTCATCGCGCAACCACCAGAAAGGGCGAGGTCTGTGCACTTGTAGCGTTTGTGCAGGGCATTAAGCAGGTGAAAGAAAGCTTCCTCGTACATCGCCTGGATGGATTTGGCCATGTCTTTGTGCTTTTGCTCAAGGGGTTCGCCTTTTTGGCGAGCAGGGCCGAGCAACTCTTCCAGTTTTTTGGTGAACAGTGTGCCCACTTCCGGGGAGCAATTATTCCACGAATAAGCAACATTTTCGTTATGATGTCGAAAATACTTCAGGTTTAGGCGATAGCTCCCATCTTCCTGCAACAAAACGACCTCCCTTAATTGCTTGAGATAAGTGGCCTTTCCGTACGGGGCCAGTCCCATGACCTTGTATTCGTCCCCAAAATGAGGGAATCCGATATACTGGGTTAACGCTGAATAGAAAATACCGAGTGAATGGGGAAAATAAACACGGCTATCAATATTAATCTTATCGTCCACCCCCATCCCCCACGCAGCACTGGCGAAATCGCCGAAGCCATCCACGGAAACACAGACGGCGCGATCAAATTCAGAGGCAAAGAACGCAGAACCGAGGTGGGCGTAGTGATGTTCAATATGATGGGTTTTGCCGCGAAAAATCTGAGCTGGGAATGCAGACTGGAGAGAGGCTTCAATGCTGGCAGCTTTGCTCATGTTGCGGATGCGGCTCAGGATGAGTTTAAAGTCAGGTCTCTTTTGAATGACGTGGGCAACGCGACGCCAATTATTGACCTTCGGATTTCTGTTTATAGCCAGGTGTTCTACCTGGGCGAAGGAAATCTTAGCCTCCTCCAGGCAGTAACGAACAGATTCCGTGGGCAAACCAGCCCAGTGTTTGATACGGCGGAAACGTTCCTCTTCGACGGCCGCAACCACTTTGCCATCTTTCAGAAGACAAGCGGAGGAGTCTCCGTGAAAAGCATTTAGACCTAAAATATACATGACCTGAAAATTGATAAAAGAATGAGTCGGAGGCGCATGGGTCAAGAGTCTTAATAGCCCCGGGACAACGTTGATCCCATGACAGCACGAGCCGAGTATTGTCCTGGAGGGACAAGAAAGAGAGTTTGCTAAAAGACAAGGAGGAGAACAACAGAAAAAGGGATGCGGAACTCCAGTCTCAAAAAAAACGCCCACTTCGATAATGAAGTGGGCGTTGATAAATCTAGCGGAGACTAAGGAGCGTTGTAGTTACTACCAGCAGGAGGGGTAGAGTTTACAGAGTTGGTCTCGTAAGTGACGACGTGGGTAATAGGATTTGTGACATACTGGCCACCGGGCCGAGGAGCAATGGTGGCCAGCAACGAGATGGATTCAGTGCCCTTGGAAGCGGCACCATAGGAAGTCAAAGACGAAGTCTGGGTAGCCAGTTTAAAATAATCGGCCTGACTTGGAACGAGGGTAGCGGCGAAAGTGCTTGCTGCGGAGGCCAACTCAGGAGTTGTTTTGGCAATAGCACCCACAACAGCTGGAAGAGCAGTAGGATTCAATTCGGCAACAGCTTCCACGAGTGATTCCATGGTTTCTTTTTTGTCAGCAGGAAGTGCAGAAGCTACAAGAGCCGCAACTTTAGCCGGGCGTTCGGCCACGGCGACTTTGGCAAGAATCTTCTTAAAGGATTGGATTTTCTCTACATTCTTGGCAATTGCCAAACTGGTGACTTGTGCAATAGCCAAGGCTAATGCCCCCGCGACGATAAAGGATTTCAGTTTCATGATAGTTACTCGTTTTTCGACTGGATTCATTCTTAGCAATCCTGATATGGTAAGTCAAATGGTTTTTATTCGTAAGTGGTTCGAGGGGGTACCCTATTTAGTGGCAGCAAGCGTTTTTCTGCTCCAAACAGTTTTATTTAAAGCAACCGCGGCCCAATTTGTGGTTTCCAGCGTAGCGGATGGAGGTGCAGGGAGTCTGAGAGCAGCGATTACTGGCGCAAATGGTCAGTCTGGACCTCATAGCATTAGTTTTTCCATTCCAGGTAGCGGCGTTCGACAGATTTTACTTCAAACGGGGCTTCCTGCTATTACTCAGCCAGTGACAATAGATGGCACAACCCAGCCGGGATTCAACGCTTTTCCCCTGATACAGTTGGACGGAACCTTTGTTACGGACTACAGCAGCGGGCTAAAAATACTGTCAGGCAATTGCGTGGTACGAGGACTCAATTTTGTCGGGTTCGGAGGCGAGGGAATCCGACTTGATGGGGCTGGCAACAACAGAGTGGAGGGCAATCACATCGGGTTTCGCTCTTCAGATGGAACGCTGGCCACGAATTGGTTGGCAGGAATTGCAATGATTGGATCCGCCAACAACGTGATTGGCGGGACGACGCCAGGGAGTCGAAACATAATTTCAGGAAATGCGGTGGGAGTCTACATTGGCGGAGGAAGCTACTCCAACGCGGTGCTGAATAACTACATAGGAACCACTCCAAACGGGACATCGATCCTGGCAAATAACGGTGTCGGGATATTAATTGAGTCCGCGTATGGAAATCAAATAGGCGGAACGAATCTGAACGAAGGAAACCTGATTTCCGGGAATGCGGCTGCCGGAATACTGCTCTCGAGCAGACTTTGCACGAACAATGTGATACTGGGCAATCTCATAGGGGTCGACGCTACGGGAACGGCTGGCCTGGCCAACAGTCTGGATGGAGTAGTCTTAAACGATGCGGCGTTTAACCAAATCGGAAACGGAACGACTCAAGGGAGAAACATTATTTCAGGGAACGTTGCGGCTGGAGTCGCATTTCTTTCGACCAACTGCACAGGAAACCGAATTTCTGGAAATTACATCGGCGTATCCGCCAGCGGGCTGGTGAAGATTTCCAATGGAGACTCAGGGGTGGTGATTTCGTCCGCGCCTGGCAATATCGTAGGAGGGACGACAAGCGGATATGGAAATGTTATATCCGGCAATTCTAATGGAGGAATAATAGTGGGAGGCGATGGGGCGGATAATAATATTATTCAAGGAAATATTATTGGCGCAAATGCCACCGGGACCGCAGCGATCGGTAATTTTGGATTTGGAATGAATTTAGTTGCAGGTACAAATACGTTGATCGGCGGCTCGGAGCCGCTGGCGGGTAATTTGATTTCTGGCAATACGAGAGCCGGTATCCAGGCAATAGTTGGGGCAAATCGCATATTGATCAAGGGAAACAAAGTAGGAACGGATATTTCCGGAAAACAGGCAATCCCCAATGCGAGTTTCGGAATCGCCTTTTCCACCGCTGGAAACCAAATTGGAGGCACAAACAGCAACGAAGGAAATTTAATTTCCGGGAACAACGATTATGGAATTTATTTCACAGGGGCATCTGCAACCAATAATTTGCTGGCGGGGAATACAATAGGAACGGACGTTAGCGGTACGGTTGCACTGGCGAACCGGCTGGCGGGAATTGGCATGAGTGACTGCCAAGGCAATACAATCGGCGGGACTTCAATCGAGGCTAGGAATTTGATTTCCGGAAATGGGGAACAGGGGATGTCGTTGGTAAACATTCGGATGTCTCTAATTCAGGGCAATTATATCGGGGTCGACAGAACCGGGACCTTCGCGATTCCAAACCACAATGATGCAGGAATTGGGCTGTATAAATGTGTATCAAATGTGATAGGAGGCTCGGTAATTGGGGCGGGAAACCTGATTGCGGGCAATACCGGATCTGGGATTTACTGTCAGGACGGAGGCACAAATAAGATACTTGGAAACTGGATTGGTGTGCAAGCGGGAGGCCTGCTAGGAATTCCGAACTCGCTGCATAACGTGGTAATTGAGGGCTCATCTGGCAACCTGGTGGGCGGGGTGGCGGACGGGGAAGGCAATGTTATCGCATTCACCTCGGGAGCGGGTTACGACGGAGTGCGTGTGAGGTCGTGGTTCGATGGCACGAAAACCATTAATTCGACTGGAAATGCGATTCGTGGGAACTCGATTTTCGGCAATAACGGACTTGGAATAGATCTTGAAGTGGATGGTGTAACTTTGAACGACACTGGAGATGCAGACACCGGATCCAATCTGCAGCAAAATTTTCCTGTCCTGACTACAATCTCCGGGCGCTACATCAGCGTGGTAAAAGGAACGTTAAACAGCAAACCCAACACTACCTATTTGATTGATTTCTATGGGAATAAGGCAACGGATACTACGGGATATGGCGAAGGTCAGTTATGGCTGGGATTCACGAGTGCGAGGACTGATTCGGGGGGTAATGTGAGTTTCACCGTGACCCTGACCAATACCGTATCAGTCGGGCAATACATCACCGCGACGGCAACGGATCCCGCGAATAATACTTCGGAGTTTGGGCTGAACATATCGGCTGCAATTAGCATTGATAACGATCACGATCTGATCCCCGATGACTACGAGAGTATTTATGGTTTTAGCGCTACGGATGCGTCTGACGCACAGAAGGACTTTGACGGTGATGGGGCAAACAACCTGGCTGAATTCCTTGCCGGCACCAATCCGAAAGATGCAAGCGATACCCTGAAACTGGAACAATTCAAAAAACTTGCCAAAGGAATGACGATGGGTTTCCCAACGGCACTCGGCAAAAAATATCGGGTGGAGTACTCGTCCACCTTCGGAACCAATTGGACAGTTTTGATGGATAACATTCGTGGCACGGGAAATATTACCCAGGTAACGGATAGTTCGGAGTCAGCGGAAGGACTTCGGTTTTATAGGGTAATCGTTTCGGACCAGTAAGACTTAGGTGGTGCGAGCCAGCAAAAAAGCCTTAAGATCTTCTGCTGCCTTACCTCCAAAGCCGGGAACAGAAGCGATATCCTCCAAACTGGCGATACGGAGGCGCTGGACAGAACCGAACTTCTTGAGGAGGGCGGCTTTGCGCTGTTGGCCTATGCCAGGGAACTCGTCGAGCAGACTTTCAGAGATTTTCTTCAACCGCAACTGGGCGTTGTAAGTATTGGCGAAGCGGTGCGATTCATCGCGTACGCGCTGCAAAAGTTTAAGGGAGCCTTTGTTGTGATCCAGGCGCATGGGGTCTGATTTGCCGGGTTGAAAAATTTCCTCATATTCCTTGGCCAACCCAATAATGGGGATGCGGTCAAGGCCCAGTTTCCTAAGCTCGGCGCAGGCAGCGTTTAGTTGGCCTTTGCCACCGTCGATCAAAATGAGGTCAGGGAATCCGCCTTCATCTCGACTCGGGGCAGCTGGTTCCATGATCTCTTCAGTTGCGGCTGAAGAATTCTCCGGTAAATGCACTGCTGGGTTGGAGGCTTGCTTATCCGTGACTTCTTTCAGGACCCTGGAATAACGGCGGCCTATGGTTTCGGCCATGCAGGCAAAGTCATCCTGACCCGTGACGGTTTTCATCTTGAACCTTCGATAATTCGAACGGTCGGGGCGGCCGTTCCAAAAACTGACCATCGAGGCTACCGCAAAGGTTCCGCTGATGTTGGAGATATCAAAACCCTCAATCCGCAAAGGTGGGTTTGGAAGGGCGAGTGCTGCCGCCAGTTCAAGAAGATCGCGCTCCGGCTGGAT
>JAQGOY010000057.1 GCA_028293375.1 Verrucomicrobiales bacterium
GCTTCCTCGGGGGAATTGGTCTTCAGGCTCTTGAGGGCTGCTCGCTGGCCCATCACCGCGCCCATTGCCGACTGTCTCTTCACCGCTGTTTCTACAGATACTGGCTCCTTTCAGTATCCCACCACTAAACCGACTACTTACAATACGGCCGGAGAACTGGTAAAATTGGGAGCTGACCTGGCTACCATCTGCGATGAAGTTTACCAGAGCTATCCTCTCTCGCGGGTCCGGCTTCTGCGTCACGTCTTCAATAGTTTCCGCCTTACCTACAATGATCAGGTCGCTTATTTTTGGCTAAAGAAACGCGATTTCACTCGAACAGGCGCGGATACCAATGATTCGGAAGGATTGATTGATCACATCCGTGCGATTGAACCGGTGATTGTTGCCTGTGTCTTCGAGGAATTGGATACTGAGTTAACCCGCATCAGTCTTCGTTCAAAAAGTGACAATGTGAATGTGAATGAAATCGCGGCCCTTTTTGGAGGCGGAGGACACCGTGCGGCAGCGGGTGCAAGGATTTCTGGAAAACCTTTATCGGTCCAGCGAAAAGTCATAAGCGCGGTCAAAAAAGCTCTGGCAAGAGCGGAGAAACTTTAAATGGAGGCACTTCCGGGATTAGATGGAGCCCTGCTGGTCGACAAACCCACAGGAATGACTTCTCACGATGTTGTCGACAAGGTGCGCAGGCATTTTCGTTTGGATAAAGTCGGGCATTGCGGAACGCTTGATCCCGCCGCGACCGGACTACTGGTCCTGGTAATAGGAAAAGGCACCAAACTTTCGGAAAAGCTAATGTCGCTTGATAAAGTTTACGAAGGTACCATCAAGTTCGGCGAAACCACAGAAAGTTATGACGCTCAGGGCGAACTGGTGACGTCGCTGCCTGTTCCCCCTTTGACTTTGAATGAATTGAACGAGGTCGCATCTACTTTTCTCGGTGATCAAATGCAGATGCCCCCCATGGTCTCCGCTATCAAACAAAATGGCGTCCCTCTGTATAAATTGGCGCGCAAAGGAATCGAAGTAGAACGAAAACCAAGACTGATCCGTATCTATTCTTTTAAAATACTGGGATATACAGAACCGCTTGCCCACTTCAAGACCGCCTGCACCAAGGGAACTTACATTCGATCCCTGGCGCATGACATTGGAGCTAAAGTTGGTTGTGGAGCTCATCTTTCCGGACTTCGCCGACTCGTTTCCGGCAAATTTGATATCGAGCATGCCATGACCCTCGATGAAATCTTAAAGCTCAACCTGAGTGGGTTGGTTGAAAAAATCATTCCTTTCTCCCAGTTGGCAGCGAGCTCTGTCTAACCCATGAAGATAGCCCGCTCGCCACAGGAATTATCGAGCCAGAACGGCTCCATTTCGATTGCGATCGGATTCTTTGACGGGGTTCATCTCGGCCACAAGGCGATTGTTTCCAATCTCTTGCAGGCTGCTGACAGGACAGAATCCACCAGCGTCGTTGTTACCTTCCACAACCATCCCCGTGCCACTCTCTCCCCCGAAAAGATTCCACCGCTCATTTATCCGTTCTCCAAAAAAATCGAACTACTTTCTGAACTGGGTATCCAGTACGTGCTCCTGCTCGATTTCGATAAACGGTTGAGTCAACTTTCTCCTGCTGATTTCATTCATTATCTCCAGGGTGATAAGAAATTCATCCGCTCCATCACCGTTGGCTCCAACTTTACCTTTGGGCGTGAGCGAGCCGGAAATGTGGATACTCTTCGTGGATTGTCCTCTTCCTCGGGATTCGAAGTCAACGGTGTCGAGGCGGTGAAATCCGGAAACTCCCCCGTGAGCAGTACTCGGATTCGCAATGCCATCCAGGCAGGCCGGTTTGACGAGGCAGCAATCTGTCTGGGCCGCCCTTATCGTCTGTGCGGTAGAGTCGTACGAGGAGATGGTGTGGGAAGAAAACTGGGATTTCCGACCGCAAATTTGAAATCAACAGGCCTCGCCACCCCGCCTCCTGGTGTTTATCGTGTCACCTGTATTTGGGGTGACGGTGTAACTGCAAGCGGCGCAATGAACATTGGATTTCGGCCAACTCTAAATAATCCCGTTCCTACTCTGCAAACCGAAGTCCATCTCCTTGACGTGGACCAGGAGCTCTACGACGCCGAAATCCAAGTACAATTTCTTGAGCGAATTCGCGACGAAAAGAAATTTACCTCACTCGAAGCGTTGAAAAGTCAAATCGCGTTGGATGTAGAACAAGTCAAGAAATCAACTTTGGCTTAGCTCCTCCGTTTTTTGGCTGGTCGCTTCGAGAATTACTCGCGATAACTCCTCGACTCGGTAGGGCTTGGGCATAACTCCGACAAAACCATAATCGCGATAGTGCGCCATCACTGGATCATAGGAATAGCCGCTCGAAACAACGCATTTAACCTGAGGAAACATCTCCTTCAAGGTCCTTATGGTTTCTTTGCCACCCATCCCATTGGTAATGGTCAGGTCCATGATTACGGCATCGAAAGGATTACCCATTTCGTGTGCTTTTCGGTAAGCGAGGATGGTTTCTTCTCCATTCCGGGCTGTTTCGGCTTCATAGCCCAGTAAATCAAGCATCAGCCCTGCCACCGAGAGAATTGGCTCCTCGTCGTCCATCACCAGCACACGTCCCCTCGTAAGGAGCGGCTGTTGAATGGGTTCTGTCACCTCTTTTGCTGGCAGCGTGCAGGCGGGCAGCATAACCTCGAAAGTTGTCCCCAGCCCGGGAACAGAGTTCACAAAAATATGGCCGTCATGCCGGCGTACAATCGAGAATACGGTGGAGAGACCAATTCCTATTCCCTTTTTCTTTGTCGTAAAATAGGGATCAAATATTTTCCCCAATATCTCTGAACTAATCCCAATACCATTGTCGTGGATTGAAACGCAGACAAACTGTCCCGCTGGAAGTGGAGGACGTTCACCCGAAACAAGCCTGAGATTTTCAGCTTTGACCTTTATTTTGCCACCTTCGGGCATGGCCTCATGAGCATTTCTCAGAATGTTATTTAGAGCATGACTCAATTGGCTGTCATCTCCCTCAACGATCCAAAGGCAAGGTTTGGCATCAAGTTGGATGGTAACGGCGGGATCCTTAGACCAAACCTGGGTCACGTTGTGCAGGACCTGAACTAACTGGATTGGTTTTCGAATAGGCGTTCCTCCGGTCGCAAAGGTCAGAAGATGCTGGGTCAATTCACGCGCCCTCATGGCAGCTTCCTCGGCGTTACCAATCCTTTGTAAAAGAATATCCGTAGAATGCGGCGACAACCGGGCCAGAGACAAGTGCCCCATCACTGACGTTAAAACATTGTTAAATTCATGAGCTATTCCTCCTGCGAGCACTCCGACCGATTCCAACTTACTGGCCTTTAACAATTCTTCTTCGGTCTTCTTTTTGACGCTGATATCCCGAAAAACAACCACTGTTCCAATTAATTCTTTGGAGCGATCAAAGATAGGAGCCGCGCACTGCGAGATATGTGTAAGCCGGCCGTCTTTACCTTGGAGCAGCGAGCTTTCATCGTCCTTGGTCATGGCGCCTGTCAGCAGCACCAAAGAGACAGGATCCGGTCTCATGGAATGATCCGCGAAATCAATGGTCTGGAAAACGGCATTGCAATGAACCCCCATGGCTTCTTCTTTTTTCCAGCCTGTCAGTTCCTCTCCTACCGTATTTAAAAGGATAATTTTTCCATTGGCATCTGTCGAGATCACTCCGTCGCCGATAGATCGAAGGGTAACATCAAGAAGCTCTTTTTCGTTGGCCAGATACTCCTGCGCTTTTTTTAATTCTGTAATATCTTTGGAAGTTCCGAACGTCCCCAGAATATTTCCTTCCTGGTCCCGGTATGGCATTTTCGTTGAGAGCACCCAACGAACATCTCCGTTTTTCCAGACCTCCTTCTCAATCATACCGACCAGCGGCTGTCCAGTTTCCATTATCCAGGTTTCATCGGCACGAGTTTTAGAAGAATGTTCCAAATCGAAAAAGTCCCAGTCCCCTTTACCCGCTGCAGCAGAGGCATCAGATAAGCCCATCGGCTTTACCACTTCTAAACTGCACCTCAGAAACCGTGATTCACGATCCTTAAAATATACTTTATCCGGTAGATTTTCCAAAAGGGTTCGAAGATATTTGTGTTCCTGGGCAAACATCTCCTCAGCAATTTCTTTTTCCTCGATTTGCCGCAGCAGTTTCTCATTGGCGTTTCTTAATGTCTCAGCAGCCTTTCGCACCTCGGAGTGAAGTTTCTCAGCCTCAAATCTGCGCCGGGTCTCCATCCTAGCCAGAACAAACAATAACAAACTCAAGCAGGCGCCACCTGCGAACGCGAAATAGGGAAAGAACAGTTCATATTCCTCTGAAAAGACTGCGGGGGCCAAAAAACTCAGTGTCCAAAGCCTTCCCATGCACGTAATCACCACCTGGTAGTTAAAGCGATTCCCACTCGTTTCTGGATAACCGGCTGCTTCGCTTAGAAAAAGCCTGTTCGTGGGTGATACAAAATGCCCATCGGATATTTCCAAACTCAATCGCGGATCGATTTGTTTCTGTAAGGTCGCCACGATCCGGGCAGGATCTATCTGGGCAAACACAACCCCTTTTACCGCCCGTTTTCTCGCCAACTCAGTATCCAGAGGTGCATTTTGAAAAAAAACTGGTGCCACGCCGAAGACATTCCGCTGGTCGAGTTTACCTCCAGTCATTTTAAATGGTTCCGAAAGCACCGCTTTCCCGAGACTAATTGCATGTTTGGCTGCTGACTCGAACTGAGGAGTCGTGCTCATATCGGTCCCCGTGGGCCTCGCACCACTAGCATTCTCCGCTATCGATTGGTAAACCAGAGGGAAAAACGAGTCTTTTACATCCACCGGCGAAAAGAGGTATTCGGGATCGCTCATCGAGCGCATTGATGACACGTGCTCGCCTATATTCTCACGCAAAACGAATTCTGCGTAGCCGACACTTTGAAAGCCCTTAAACCTGGCAAGTATTGCCGAGTTACGAATGTAGCTGTTCCATTCTTCGGGAGTAACACGTGAACTGGACTCGGCAAAACTTTTCAAGCCAAGCAATTCATCCCCGTGGCGTCGAATTTCATTCTCAATGCTTAGATGCGCTGAGCGCGCAAGCTGCTCGAATCTTACTTTTTGCCTGGATTGGATGTTTAATCTGACGCGGTTAACTGCGATGAATAATGGAATGAGTGAAAATAAAAGGACAAGGAACGCAATAGAATTGCGGCGAAAGTATGAAGCCACCTGGTGTTTCCCGGAGTTCATTCTACCACCTCGTTTGAATAACAGACCCCCGCATAAAATGAAATCCCTTTTTTTGAAAATTCCGATTCGCCCTGAACAGATTTCGATTTATTCTGTCATATCGTTGATTATCATCCACATATGAACACCGGTATTGCGGCCATCACAGAAGACGTGCAGCGAAGTAGAGCGAAAATTGAACCGATTTTTAGCGAGATTAAGCGGGTTATTATTGGCCAAAGCTATTTAGTCGACCGTCTCGTCATCGGTCTCCTGGCAAATGGCCACGTTTTGCTGGAGGGCGTTCCTGGCCTCGCCAAGACCACTTCCGTCCGCGCCCTGGCTGGAGC
>JAQGOY010000075.1 GCA_028293375.1 Verrucomicrobiales bacterium
AGTTTTTTTTGCCGGGCGATTAAGCCTTTGACCAATTCCTGTGCTGCTTTTTCTTCGTTTCGGAATTCGGCCATTTCCTGGAGTTTTTTGTCCGGATTTGATGACGTTGATTCTGAATCCTCGTCTGCTGGGTCATCTTTAAAGTCATTAGGATGATCAGAAACCACTTTTTGAAACATTTTCCGCGTCTCAATCAATTGTCTCAATGCTTCTCGTTCCTGATTGAGAGCATCCGTCATTTGATTGGCAGTTAGCGAACCCACCGCCAGGGAAAGGCTCGCATCTGCTTTTACCAGCAAATCCAATGCTTCGCCAATAGGCGCATTTTCCATCTTCACTGTCATCATCGCGTAAAGATGCTTTGCTGCATCGCTTAAATCCGCTTCTGCCGACGCCAGTTTTTCCCGATCCTGTGTCTCCATTTTGGCGTTATCTATTCTGTTTGCGATATGACGGTACGTCTGACGAACTATATTCTGTTGTCGGTTAATCAGGTCGGTGATTTGGCTTAGCGCGTTGTACGCCTTGCCGCCATTGCCTCCCGGCATCTTTAAAATGTCTTCACGGAAGGGTCTAACCTCAAGAAAATATACGTCTGACGAGTAGGAGAGGCCCGATTCGGTGGCCGCCCTGGCGTAGTAGGTCACGACATCCCAGGTGTTGAGGTGATACTCGTCAACATACAGTATCGGTTGATAAGCGGCATATTTGGGCTCGGTCGGCGCGGGTAGCGCATGGGTTTGTTCCGCATTTCCATTCACTGCCGTGAGCCATTCTGCCGAGGCCAGCTTTTGGTTGGACACCGCTTCAATCTGAAACTGCACCGCGTCGACTTTGGTCACTTTCAGATCGTGTCCTGGTTCGGTAAATCGTACCTCTCCCCATTCCGCTTTTTGCTCCAGGGAGTTGGCGTCGGGCAGCGCGATGTCCACTGTGTCATGGCTGCTGTTGTTCGCCACCGGGGAAGCGTTCAATTTCTCCCACGGATCAAAGCGATGATAGAAATATATCGTGCCGATCAGCAAAGCCACGAAGATCCCGTTTTGCGCCAATGCCCCCATCACGGGCAGGCGGACTGGTTTCTGTGAACTCTTGAGGGCAGAGGAGGCTTGCTGAACGATGCGGGGGTACAACCAGTGAACTTTCGAGTTCGGATCCATGCCGCCCTTTTGCAGGAAGACTACCGTGTTGAGTGAATCCAATAGCGCTTCGTCGGATTCCTCCAACTTCCGGGCCAGCCAGGTTCGATCCACTTTTTTGGACGCTTCGATAATCGCAAAGATGATCAGGGTTGCCAGGGCTCCAAGGATTACCAGCACTACAACTCCCACGGCCGGTCCTGTGCGGACCATCAAACCTCGGTGAAGACTCAGACCAATCAGGAAAAAAAGGAAAGTTGTTATGCTTCCCAGGAGTCCAAATTTCTGGAGGAAGGCCAGCCATTTAATTTTGATGGCGGTCCTTTGAATCCTTTTCTCAATGAATGATGGATCGCGTGAAATCATGCGGTTTTCCTCCGGCCATGAACCCAAAATCCTTCGAGCGCCAATCCGCAAAGAGCGGCCACGAGTAGAAACCACCAGATTTTTTGCTGCCAGATGCTGGAAATATTTGGGGGGGTGGCGTCCAAACCCGCAGTCTGTTTGGCGCCGGAGGATGTGGAAATCATTTGCCACGCCTGCAAGGCATCTGGTTTGACGGTGAAACGGAGTTGCGATTCTTTTGGTGATGCGTTCACTGCGATGATGCGTTCGATGTCGCTAACTCCTCGATATGTCAGGGAGTAAAGCCCCGGCTTTTCAGGAATAAGCAATTGCAGTTTTCCATGAAGCACGGCGGACGACCTCATGCCGGTTGGGGTTTTCAACACGACTTCCCTCACCAGGGAATTGGTGCCCAGGTTTTGAATAAAAACTTCTCCTGGCTCGAAGCTGGTCGGCATCGGATCCGACGGTCTGGCATTTTGAAGGCAGAGATCGAGGAAAGGAATAAATGTCGGGTGTACTGGCCATGAAGTTTGGTTTCGTTCAAAAGCAAATGCCGAGACAAAGAGTTTTCCAGGTTGTTTTACGTTTTGAAAAAACAGTGGTTCACCCTTGTCCGAAAATAGGAGCGACACAGCCTGGGTGCTGCGAAGCCGAATGGGGTCGGTCACTTTCACTTCCATGATGTTTCCGTAATCAGGCGACGTGAAAGGGTGAAAAACCGGGTGGTTGGCGAAAAGGTATTGAAGGTTGGCAGAACCTGCCTTGGAGGAATCCTCCGGCAGGCATTCAAATCCCAGTTCTTTCACAAAACCTTTTGTTACCGCAGTCACTCGGTTCATCATCAAAAAGACTCCGCGCCCGTTCGTGATGTAGCGCCACAATAATTTGCGGGCGTCGGCAGATTGGAGATAACTGCTCTCGATGCAAAGCACTTCGGCGTCGTTCGCTGTTTCGAGTTCCGCAGCTATTTTTGAGGGCTCGATAAAATGTGTGTCCCAATGGCCCCTCATGATTTCGGGGGAAAGCGCCAATCGAAGGAATTGGGACTGGCAGAGCACCGCCACTTTTCCCTCCTGCACGGGTGGAAGTGAAAAATAGACGGAATTGTCGGCAGCCATGGAATCGTCTTCTCCCGAGATTTCAACCACGCCGGATAAGGCAAGCGATGGGCTGGCCTCCCACTGGGTCTGGAAAACAAAGCGTTCTGGCTTGTCCGCAAGGCTTACTTTCTTGTTCATCACTTCCTGGTCATTGATGCGCAGGATTACCGTCGCCTCTGCAATCTTCCCCTGATGAGTGATTTCTGCCGTAAAGTTCACCAGTGCTTTTTCGCCCAGGAAAATCCGTTGAGCTTTTGCTTCGGCCACCGAAAGATTTGGAAGATTACGGTGGGGTGTCTTCGGTATTTCGACCTCCACATCCTTGAGGAAAGGAGGAACATTTAGGTTCTCGGACCATTGATTTTCCTGGTTGTCGGTCAGCAATATGATCCGCTTCTTCTCGCCAAGGGAATTTTGCAATAATGTATTGGCCAGGCGAAATGCCGGAAGAAACGATCCCCTTTGATATGAGGGTTGAAGGTTTTTGGTTTTTTGTTCCGCCGCTTCATGATTTTCACTGAAGCCGGCAATTACCGACGGTTGAGTTTTGAGTTCGATGACCGCAATTTGAAGCTCCCTGCCAGCCCCTCTTATCAGGCTTGTCAGCTGTTCGCGATCCCGCACAAAACCCCCTTCGGCCTGCCGGCTCAACGTGTTGTCCAGGATATAAACCCGGCTTTCCTTAACCACGAAGGATCCTTCCTCGCGGAGGTAAGGCCACGCGAACGCTGCAATCAACGCCAATAACGAACAGAGCCTGACCAGGAATAACAAAATGTCCCGCAATCTCCACGGACTTTTTCGAGGATGTGGATTGTCATCCAGAAAGCGAACAGCAGAAAAACGAATCAGATTGTGCGGTTCGCGTCTCTTCAAGTGGAGATAGATCGGCACTGCGACTCCTAAAGCGCCCAGCAAAAAAAAGGGATGCAACAAAGAAAAGCTCATTGCAGTTTCCTCCTTTCTGAAAGAAACAACGCCAGCGCAGGCCACGGATCCTGGTGGTTGAACACGGTACAATGCGGGATTTCCAGCCGCTGGAAAAGTTGGCGATAATCTTCCATGAACGCATTGAATCGTTGCAGGTATTTGTCTCTTGCGCTTCCAGGCAGCACCTGGTGGCGTGAACCTGTTTCCAGGTCTTCAAAAACGTGGGAGTCAGCGAATGGAAATTCGCTTTCATCCGGGTCCAGCGTTTGAAAAACAATGCACTCGTGCCCGTGAAAGCGAAGCTGCTTCAAGTATTGCTCAATCTCCGCAGATGGCTCCAACAGGTCCGAAAAAAGAAGGATGACGCTTCGACGATGCACCAGCCGCAGCGCATGTCCAAGCAACGCGGCCAGGGAAGGATTTCCTCCCGGTGCAATTTGTTCCATTTCCCGAAGTAATAAACCCGTCTGGGTGGATCTCTGGGACGGACGCACCAAACGCGGAAGTCCTGAAGCCGCGTCCATGGCGATGAGGCCCACCGCGTCGTTTTGCTTTAATAAAAACCAGGAAAGTGCCGCGCTCAGTATCCGTGCGCATCCAAATTTCGATTCCCATCCGCGACTGCCTTTGTAAGCCATCGATGCGCTGGTATCGCACACCAGATAAAATCGAACATTGGTTTCCTGCATGTATCGCTTGATGCAAAGTCGGTCTGTGCGCCCATACAATTTCCAATCCAAGTGTCTCAAATCATCTCCGGGCTGGTAGTTGCGATAATCGCTGAACTCCACGCTGTAACCATGAAATGGGCTTTCGTGCAGCCCGCTCAGGAACCCCTCCATTACGTAACGCGCCTTAAAATCCAGGCCTTCAAGGCAAGCCAGGACTTTCGGGTCAAAACGTGTTGGCGGGGCCGTGTTTTCCATCCGGAATTATTTGGAAATGTCTTGCAACACCTGGGCGATGATCTGCTCCGTCGCCTTGCCTTCCGCATCCGCCTGGAAACTGCGAATCAAACGATGCCTTAAGACAATGGGCGCAAGAGCCGAGACATCCTCACAGGCCACATTAAACCTGCCTTGCATCGCTGCCCGCGCACGCCCTGCCAGGATCAGGTACTGGCTGGCACGCGGGCTCGCTCCCCAGCGAATCCAACGCTTGATGTAATCCGGCGCGGTGGGATCTGCTGGACGCGTCGCCCGCACCAGGTTCACCGCAAACTGAACCACGTTTGGCGCAGCGGGAATATGGGAAATGGCTTCTCGCAGATCCAGAATAGCTTTCCTTTCCAGGATCGGTTTCAGCTGCGAAAGCGGGGTAAAGGAGTGCTGCTCCACGATTTTATACTCGTCCGCCGCAGAGGGATAATCCATGGGTAACTCAAAAAGAAAACGGTCCAGTTGTGCCTCCGGCAGGGGATAGGTGCCTTCCTGCTCAATTGGGTTTTGAGTAGCCAGCACAATAAACGGTTCCTCCAGGGAATAGTTTTTTCCGGCAACCGTCACTGTCTTTTCCTGCATGGCTTCCAGCAGCGCTGCCTGCGTTTTAGGAGGAGTTCGGTTGATTTCATCCGCGAGCAGCACTTGGGTGAATACTGGCCCTCGTGTGAAGGCAAACTTGCGACGACCCGTGACGGCATCTTCTTCCAGGATTTCCGTCCCGGTGATATCGGAAGGCATCAGGTCCGGCGTGAATTGAATTCGTGAAAACGGCAGGTTCAGCAGGTGCGCTACCGTATGCACCAGCAAGGTCTTGGCTAGGCCCGGCACGCCCACGATAAGGCAGTGTCCCCGGCTGAACAGAGCCATCAGGATGGCGTTCACCGTCTTCTCTTGCCCGACCACGACTTTGCGCACTTCTGCCTGGATGCTCGCCACCATTTTAGGCAATTGATCCAGCGTCATCACCGGGTCCGGTGAAATAATGGGAGGAATTGCGCCAGTCGCGGCAACTTCTGAAATGGCGGGGGGCATCGGGGGTGGGTTATTTAATGAGTCCATGTCGTTATTTATTAAAGTCATTTTTCATGGAAAACAGCCGGTTCTTTTAACGTATATAGCAACTTGCTCAATTGTGTTTGAAAGAGCTGGCTGTCCGAAGCAGAAAGTTCTCCTGACTCAAGGCTGACATGCAGTTCGGCAATCAGGACAGGTTCTTTGTAGCTCCATTCCAATTTCCATTGGAGAACCTTCTCCTTGCCTTCCTGAGGCGGCGGCAACTGCTCCATCGCTGAACCGCTCGGTAAAGCAAATTCAATTTTTTCGTCCAATTCCAGAGGATACCCCTGGTTTAGCAACAGCCCGCTCCTGCGATCATGCATCGCCAATTCCCATTCGGCAGGCATCCACATTGGGGCTATCACCGAAATTTTTTTCCTGGTCGGTTCGGTTGCAATCGCCACTCCCCCCACACTCCCTTTCATTTCCAAATGGAAGGGCTCCATTAAACTGGACACGGCTGAAACAGTTTGCCTGCTATGTCGATAGAAGCCGTTAACCAGTTTATATCGAGACGCAAGGACAGGTAAATTAACAGCCTGAGCCCGAGTATGGCTTGCAATCGACCTTAATTCGTAATCGCAAAATCCAAGTGTCGCGACTTCGCTTTCAACACGGAACGCTTGTTCATTGGGCGCCTGCAAATCCACCCGGCTGCGAATGGTCAGCCGATGATCCTTCGGCTTTACAGCAGGGAGTTCTGTCAGTGATTTTGACTTGCCGTCGATCACCAGCGCCTTCCGTCCAGAATCTCCAGGGGGCAGCATTCCAAACCGGCAGACGTCATCCGTCGTGTCCACCCATAATATTTCTTTGCCACGACGCAATTGAGAAATGGCATGGTTGAAGGAAAGGCCTGGCGTCGAGGGATCCGCCTGACTGAATCGAGGCACCAGCACCAGGCTCGCATCCAAATTGGGATTTTTCAGTGAACGGATCAGGGTATTGAAGAGGTTCGCCTTGTCTTTGCAATCCCCGAACTGATTTTTTAGCACGTTCGCGGCAGAATGCGGTCGAAAAGAATTCACTCCCATTTCCACCGCGATGTAGCGCAGTCCAGTTACGTAGTTATAAATGGCCACGATGGCTTCCTCTTCCGATTTGGTGTTCCGGGTCAAACTCAAAGCCCTTTCAGTAATTTCAGGCGTAATGTCGTCTGCAAGTTTGGTGATCCTCTCATACCAACCTGAGAAGTCTGTCCAATCTGTGAATGTTGAAATGGAGAGCTTGGGATCCATCCCGGGCGGGGTTAAGATCTCGTGTTTTCGTGCGGGCAGGTTGGCCAATTGCCATACATAGGTGCTTCCATAGTCGCTCTGTTTCAGTTCAGGGGTTGGCGCCTCCATGTTTGACAGTGAAAAATGAAAAGCCGTTTTCGCTGGCACCGTCACCTGGACCGTTTGAATCACCACCGGCACTTCTCCTAAAATCGGAATTGTTGTGCAGACATGCGGCAACGGAAACGTTTGCCACGTCGTTCGAAAATGGACATGCAGGATCGCTCCCGTACCTACATCAGGCATGGAAAAAATCTTTCTTCGAGCCCTTGCATAATCCGACAATGCGGATTGCGACACGTCACGTATTTCATCGAAGTTCAGTCTGGTAACCTGACCGTCTGGCTTCAGGATTTCGCACGAAATGAAATGAATATCCTGCTCCGGTGGAGAATATTCGAAATCAAAATCTCCCAAATGCTTTCCTTCGTCCTTCAAAATTTGGATGAACTCTTCCTGCTCGCTTGAAAGTGCGGGATTGGAGCCGATCGTATACGTTTTCCTGGATTTCAAAATCACCGCGTCATCATCAGGATAATCCGACGGATCCACTTTCTTGATCGATGCCCAATAGGCAGGCAGAATTTTGGAATTCTTCATCTCCCCTGTTATCTGGTTCGTCGCTCCCTTGGCACTCTTGGTGTTTTCGATTTTGGCCTCACCTATTGCGAATTGCAGCGATTTTTCCATTCCGTTCCAAAACGTTGGTTCTTCAGACGCTACTAGATTGCGCTCGTTGTAACTGGCCAAAATCGCTTTCCCCGTGGCCTCTGCCATTTCGGCAAAGCTTGCTTTGGTTTCGCCCCGGGCCTTCCCCAGTAAAAAATTCGCCATCGTTGGATCGCTTGAGAAAGCCGATTCATTATCCGAGGAAAGAATCATCCTGTGCTCACCGGCCATGTTTCGCGCAACTTTGCCACTTCCGCTGAAACTTAATAACCACTGCGATTCTCCTTTGGCGCTATCCGCAAGTGTTTTGAAATCCGCAGCAGTGATTCGGGGACCGCGCACATGAAAAACCGGAGTTTGTGATTGCATCCCGCCGTGGCCCCAACAAATGACCACCAGGGGGTTGGTCATCGTGCTGAGGGGATTAATCAGGTTAAGAAAGTCCGCTCGGGTCGCCTTGCTTTTTTGGAGCAGGGGAGAGGGCTTCGCATCCACATCGATATCGCTCAAAACGAAAACCCGCGAGCCGGCCTCGCGAGATCCTGTTAAAGAAATCCAACCCTCCAATATTTCCCGGTATTCTCGTTCGCTCTCCACGTCCCCGGCCAACCCTGACAGCAATATAACATTGGCGTTGGATGGTAAGAAATCATTGCTGGCCGCAATTGCCAAAGGTGATGCAGCCAGACAAAGCACGAGAAAAAACGCGAATGAATAGGGAT
>JAQGOY010000108.1 GCA_028293375.1 Verrucomicrobiales bacterium
CACACCGGCCTTGTTCGGATACCGTTTGGCGAGCTTGGTGTATCCTCGCTCGTAATTTGCCGCGCCGCTGCCAAGCAAAACGAATTGCATATCCGACGAAAACATTTCTTCCAACGCTCCCAATTGAATGTCGATTCCTTTCTGGTCAGCCAGTCTGGAGATGTTTCCAAAAAGCGGTATTTCAGGATTTATGGGCAAACCAAACTCCTTTTGTAAATCCAGTTTGGTTGTCAGTTTTCCTTCCAGATTTTCCACGTTATAGGAATGCTTGAGGTAAGGATTGTGATCGGTATTCCACTCTTCATAATCGACACCATTAAGAATTCCTACTAAATCATCTTGTCGCTTTCTGAGTGCGGCATCAAGCCCGCAACCGAACAATTCAGTGGTAATTTCGCGGGCATAGCGGGGCGAAACCGTGGTGATGACATCCGCATAGGAAATGGCAGCCTTAAGGCAGTTCATTCCACCATAAAACTCTATTCCATCGATATGATAGAATTCCCACGGCAGGTTGGTTAATGCATATTCCGATCGTGGAAAACTTCCCTGATAGGCCAGATTGTGGATGGTTAAACAAGTTGAGGGCGCATCAATCCAACCTTGGGTGACTCGATGGTGTAAAACAAGCGCCGGCACCAGTCCTACCTGCCAATCGTGGACGTGCACAACTTCAGGCTTCCAGGGAAGAAAACGTGCTAAATGAACAACTGCTTTGGAAAGAAAAATGAACCGTTCAGCGTTATCCGGAAAATCCCGGCCATTTTCCAGGTAAAGTGAAGAGCGATAAAAATAGGCCGGTAGGTCAATGAAATATATAGTGAAATTGGGAAGCGGCTCCAGGATATAAACTTCGCCTTTAACAAGTTTTTCCCCGACAGGAACTTCCAGAAAATAATCCATTTTAGATGGATTATATTTTTCTTTAATTCCCTTATAAAGAGGAGTGACCACCCCTACCCTGTGCCCGGCCTTGGCCAGAGCTTTGGACAAAGAGCCTACCATATCCGCCAATCCACCGGATTTGGAATAAGGATGAAATTCGCTGCTCGCTTGAAGGATTTTCATTTAAACACGAATCAAACTCAATTTGCCCGGATGGAATCCGCTTTCAGATAAGGCTGCAAAATCGGCGGGATTTTGATGGACCCGTCCGGTTGTTGATGCGTTTCCACCAGGGCAACGAATAATCGAGCGAGGGCTGTTCCGCTTCCGTTTAAAATGTGAGGGTATTTGTTTTCTCCCTGCGAGTTCTTGAACTTCAAATTCATTCTCCGGGCCTGGAAGTCTTCACAATTCGAGCAACTCGAAACTTCAAGATATTGGTTTTGACCGGGAGCCCATACTTCGATGTCGTAGGTCTTTGCGCTCGCAAACCCCATGTCGCCTGTGCACAAGTTAATGACTCGATAATGCAGGTCCAGAAGTTGAAGTACTTTCTCGGCATTCAGCACCATCTTCTCGAGTTCTTCATATCCGGTTTCTGGAGTAACAATTTTAATCAATTCCACTTTATCGAATTGATGAACCCTGATCATGCCGCGAGTCCCTAGTCCGGCCGCGCCCGCTTCTGCCCGAAAACAGGGACTGTACGCACAATATCGAATCGGCATTTGGGCCTCCGGCAGTATTTCGTCTCGGTGGATGTTGGCCACGGGGGCCTCGGCGGTTGGTACGAGATAAAGTTTTCCCACAGTGGACCCATCCAACCCTTCCTGCACGGCATAAGCCTGATCCAGGAATTTTGGAAACTGGCCAACCCCGGTCATCGACTCTCGGTTTACGATAAATGGCGGCGAAACCTCCACGTATTGGTGCTGTTCGGTATGGAGGTCCAGCAGAAATTGGATCAGGGCTCTTTCAAGTTTTGCCCCCCAGTGAGTGTACAAAAGGAACCCGCTTCCGGAAATCTTGGTTGCGCGGTTAAAATCGATTAATTTCAGCGACTCGCACAATTCAATGTGGGTCCGTGGTTTGAAGGTATAAGCCTGCTTCTGGGAGAAAACACGAATTTCAGGATTGTCCTCCGCGCTTTTCCCGATGGCTACTGAACTATGAGGCAAGTTGGGCAGGCGAATCAAAATCTCATCTCTTTTTTCCTCGGCCTCAGCCACCAATTTGTCGAGGGCCGCAATTTTGTCGCCGATATCCCGAGTTTCTTTCTTCTTTTCTTCTGCTTCCTGCACCTTTTTCTGACCCATCAGGGCGCCAATCTCTTTCGAGACTCGGTTGCGTAACGCCTTGAACTGTTCCACTTCGGCCAATCCCTTGCGTCTGGCCTCATCGTGAGCCATGACCTCTTCCAATTTCTTTTCATCTCCCCCACCCCTCAGCGAGAGTCGTTCACGAACATACTCGGTCTGTTCACGAATCTGTTTTATATCGAGCATCGCGGCATTATAAAAACGAAGCTGCCCAGGGCAAGCCCGATTCGTCGACAACAGCCACGGAAATCAGCAATCTCCTGTCTCGCCTTCGGAATATCTCTTTGCTAGGTTTTTGCATCGTGAAAATTCTCGCGCTTTCAAATCTATATCCTCCTCATCATGCCGGAACCTTCGATGAACGATGTCAGCGGACCGTTGATAACTTAAAATTGCGCGGCCACGAGGTAGTAGTTTTGACTTCGAATCACGGATTAAATTATGAACTGCGCAACCCTGAAGTAGAACGAAGGCTCCTGTTAAACAATGCTTTCGGCCATCCGAAAGTCGATGATTACAACAATCTTAAGAAGATGGAAGTTTCCAACAGCTCGGTCCTGAAACAAACCGTTGAACAGTGCAATCCTGACATAATCCATGTGTTCTCACTGCTTGGTTTGTCCAAATCATTGATCTTCAGTCTGCGCAACACCCGTATACCTACTGTTTATGATGTATCGGATCATTGGCTCGCTTCGGAAATTCGTGAAGATCCATGGTTGCGATTTTGGAACGCGCCTTCATTGTCCGGCCTCGGAGGAATCGCACGCAGTTCCCTGGAGGTTTCCGGCGAACGATTGCGACTCGACGTCACAGCGCCGACCCGAATGATGAAAGGATATGATCGACTTCCAGGGGTTTATGGTGATGTTAAAACCATCGCGAAGGTTGACCCAAACTCACTGCCGGGATTTAGATTCGATCGAATCTACTTTTGTAGCCAGGCACTAAAAACCATCGCCTCCCAATCCGGCTTTCAGGTGAATCATGCAGAAGTCATTTATCCCGGAATTGATGGACAACAGTTTTTTGGAGAATTGAAGCCGCAATCGATGAATCCTTCTAAATATCTAATCGTTTCTCCGCTCGATGAGAACAGCGGAATCATGACGGCGATAAAGGCGTTGAAGGAAGCTCGACGGCTCAAGGAAAATGTTTCACTGACCATTTGCGGCCGGGGAGATAACAAGCACATCGCCGCTCTCCGTTCTTTTGTTGTTACCAACGCATTGCCGGTGGAATTCATCAGCCTCTCGAACCAGAACAAGGATATCGCGGCTATTTATCGGAAACACGACGCTTTTCTTTATGTCAGCGAATGGGCAGAACCTTTTTCGCTTCCGGTTTTGCAGGCAATGGCTTGTGGATTGCCAGTGATCGCAGCCAATTCGGGTGGAGTGGATGAATTAGTCAGGCACGGTGAAAATGGTTTAACTTTTTCGCGTGGGGACCATCTTGATTTGGCATCGAGGATGCAGGAGTTGAGGATGCAACCTGCCTTGCGATGTCAAATGGCGGAAATCGCGCAGTCCGAAGTGCTTAGCAAATACAATGAGTCGACAGTTGTCGACCAGATCGAGAATTATTTGAATGTCTCCCAGGAGACGTGGGTTCACGCCGCCTCC